>JAICXH010000046.1 GCA_025981645.1 Burkholderiales bacterium | reverse complement strand
GTCCTGCCAGTTGTTCTTGAAGATGTGATAGAGCATCCCGAACAGCAACGCGACGTCGGTTCCCGAGCGGAAGCGGATGTACACGTCGGCCTTCGCCGCCGTGCGCGTGAAGCGCGGGTCGGCGACGATCATCTTGGCGCCGTTCTCCTTCGCGTGCAGCATGTGCAAGAGCGACACCGGATGCGCCTCGGCGGCGTTGCTGCCGATGTAGAACGCGCACTTCGTATTGCCCATGTCGTTGTACGAGTTGGTCATCGCGCCGTAGCCCCAGGTATTGGCTACGCCCGAGACCGTCGTCGAGTGGCAGATGCGCGCCTGGTGGTCCATGTTGTTCGTCCCGAAGAATGAGACGAACTTGCGCAGCAGATAGGACTGCTCGTTGCTGTGCTTCGAGCTGCCGACCCAGAACACCGCGTCGGGCCCGGCCTCCTTGCGGAGTGCGAGCAGCTTGTCGCCGACCTCGTTGATCGCCTGCTCCCACGAGATTTTCTGGTACTTGCCATCGACGAGCTTCATCGGCGTCTTCAGCCGGTGATCGCCGTGGCCGTGCTCGCGGATCGATGCGCCCTTCGCACAGTGCGCACCCAGGTTGAGCGGCGAGTCGAACACCGGTTCCTGGCGGACCCAGACGCCGTTCTCGACGACGGCGTCGATGGCACAACCGACCGAGCAGTGCGTGCAGACCGTCCGGTGGACCTCGCGCTTGACGCCTGCGGCGGGGTCGGCCGCCTGCGCCCTCTCCATCGTGCCGTAAGGAAGCTGGCTCGCGAACGCACCGACGCCAGCGGCGAGGCCCGAGCGCTTGAGGAAGCTGCGGCGGTCCATCGTCGCGATCCGGCGCGCGCCGCTACGGGCGATGCGCGGGGCGACCCCGCGGATGGGATCGGACTTGCGCGTCAGTTGCATGGCCTCTCTCCTGCTGGATGCCGAACTCGGGGGGCGGACCCGCGACGCGGACGTCCGTCGATGATCGTCATGACGTGCGCTGCCTAGCGACGAGCGGTCGCGTAGTAGGCGCGGATATGGTCGGTTTCCCGGTATCCCCGGGGAGTCGTGGCGGGTGGAGTCGGCGTCAAGGCCGCCGCCGGCCCGGCGACGGCGGGTGCTGCGACCGCGGCCCCCGCAGCGCCTGCGCCGAACGCGAGCAGGAAGCGCCGGCGGCGCACGTCCGGTTGCACGACATCCGGCTGGGTCAGAGAAGTATCGTAATCGGATGGATCGGGCATGAACTCCTCCTCGAGAATCAACAGAGCGCAGCGATTCGACGTGTTCTTCTATCCATCCATGGCGAGTGCTTCGCGATCGAGCACCATGAATGCCCGGGTCCATTCTGCTACCGACCGGTAAAAGTTGGCAATAGGGGAATCTCCTATTGCGATGCAACAATCGAACACCAGCGGGGCCAGGTTGCCCTCGAAGAACGCTCGCTGGACCGCGTACGTCGCGGGCTCGCGCTCTGCGTCACCGCAGATCAACAGGCGCATCGATTCGCACAGTGCCGACAGGTGATCCTCGAGCATCGTGACTTCGCCGCGCCGTGCGAGACCGAGCGATGCAAGCTCGCCTCGCAGCCGCGCGAGCGGCCGCTCCATCGTGAATCCCGAGATCCAGAACGACGCGTGAAGGTTGACCTCGGACTTGCCGACGCCGACGAAGAGATCGGTGTATTCCTGGCTCGCCGACGCGGCGCTCGTGCTGGCGCTCGTGTCGGCGAGGCGATTCCATGCGCCGGCGAGCTCGGAGTGTCCCTCCATGCGCGGGGCGCCTGCGATCGAGGCGAGAAGCGCGGCGTCCGGCCCGTCGGCATAGAGTCTCGCGAGCAGGGCGTAAAGATCGGCGCGGCTTCGATCCTCGTCGCTCAGCGCGCGCCGCCCTTCGACACGCTCCGGCATCAGAGCTCCCGAACGTCGGCCGCGCGCTCGTTGGCCATCATGTCGATGACGCGGCAGTCGGCGCACATCGTGAGGCGGGCGAGCGCCCGTTCTTCGGCGAACATCGAGTGCGTGCGCAGGCGCTCGACGATCGCGAGCACCATCTTCTGCGTCCCCATCGGCTTGCCGCAGCGCACACAGGCGTGAATGGCCGCCTCGTTCAGCACCCGCGGCGCCTTCGCTTCGGGCGTGAGATCGAGGCGCGGGACGAGCGCGATCGCTGCCTCAGGACAGGTCGCGGCGCACAGCCCGCATTGCACGCAGTTGGCCTCGATGAAGCGCAGCTTCGGCGTCTCGGCATGGTCGAGGAGTGCCGCCTCCGGGCACGACGCAACGCAGGCGAGGCACATCGTGCACGCATCGCGGTTAACGTCGATCGAGCCGAACGGAGCGCCGGCTGGGAGTGCGATCACCGATTGCGGGATCGGCGCGTGGGCGGCAAGGTGCTCGTTGGCGAGGCCGAGCAGGCGCCGCTTGTCCGCGACCGCGGCGAACGTCGCCGCTACGCGCGGCGCCAGCGCCGCCTGCCAGTCCCACAGCGACCGATCGAGTTGCGCGAGGTCGGTGGTCGTGCCGTCGTCGAAGGCGTCGCCCGACGAGTCGTGCGCACCCTCGGCCGGCGCGATCAGGCGGAAGTGCTCGCCCTGGTAGCCGAGGGCCGCAGTGATCGCCTCGGCGATCGACATCTGGAACGCGATCGCCTCACGGTACTGGGGAGCGTCGCGGCCCGTCGCGAGCACGCCGACCTGCGACGCGCCCCATGCGATCGCAGCGAGCCAGAGATCGATGCCGACCGACGCGACATGCTCGACTTCGACCGGGATCACGCGTGCCGGCAGGCCGCGGCCTTCGCGCGCGAGCCGCTCGATCGCCGCGGCACCATCGGCCGCGTGCAGCAGCACGCAAGGGTCGCGCCCACCCGCGCGCGCATAGGCGCGAAGCAACGTGCGCAGGCGCGCGCCGAGGTCGGCGGCACTGGGATACGCGTAGCTGATCGCCCCAGACGGACAGACGGTCGTGCACGCGCCGCAGCCCATGCACAGCTGCGGCTCGACGTGGACGTGGTCGCCGTCGGCGCGAATCGCGAGCGTCGAGCAGACGTCGATGCACTGCGTGCAGCCCTGCTTCTGCGAGCGCGAATGCGCACAGATCGACGCCTTGTACGCGAAGAACTTCGGCTTCTCGAACTCCCCGGTGGCGAGTGCCAGCTCCGCGGCGGCCTTCGCCTGGGCGACCGGATCGGCCCCCGGGGCGAAATACCCCTGCGGCGGCTGATGCTGTCTGAACCACGGCGTCGCGCCGAGGTCGAGCACGAGGTCGAAGCGTCCGCTGCGCGCGACGTCGCGACGGCTGAAGTCGATCGCGCCGATCTCGCCGCACGCGGCGACGCACTTGCGATGTTCGCGGCAGCGGTCGAGATCGACCTGCAGCGCGCGCCCGATCGCGTGCTCCGGACACGCGCGCACGCAGGCGCCGCAGCGCGTGCAGAGATCGAGATCGATCGGATTCTCCTGCTCCCACTCGGCGTCGAAGGCGCCGAGCCAGCCGGAGAGCCCGGTGAGCTTGCCCGAGAGCACCGGAAAGCGCCGCGCACCCGAGATCGCCGCGGGCGCAGTGCGTCCGGTCATCAGGACCGTCACTGCGAGCTGCGCCGACAGCGTCGCGGCCCAGTAGAGCGCGGCGCCACCCGGACCGACGATCAGGACCTGGCCCGACGACTTGTAGCTCACGACGGGGATGGGATCGGGCTCGGGAAGCATCGCGGCTTCGAGGAGGGCCGCGATCTTCGGCCCCGCCTCCTTAGCCTGCGCCGACCAGCCCGCAGTCTCGCGGATGTTGACGAAGCGAAGCGCCTGGACGCCGGCGCGAGTCCCGGCTTCGGCAGTGAACAGCTGCTCCTCCTGGGTGCAGGCGACGACGACATCGCCCTGCGCGCCGTCCGTGAAACGCGCGAGCTCGTGCTGGCAGAGCGCGCTGTGCAGCGGCAGCGTGTCAGCGCCGAGGTGCCTCGCGAGCGACGCGGCGTCGAGCGGCATCGTGCGATTGCACGAGCAAAGGAATACCTGCTTGCCTTCCGTTCCCATCACGACTCCCGCTCGGAGTGCAGCATCTGCGAACCTCCCGCATCACCGCGGGCATCGGCCCCTGCAGGCACCGGATCGGCACCGCCCGTCGTCTCGCCCGCGCCGGCGTCGATCGGTTCGCTGGCGTGGAGCTCCGCGGCGCCGGCCTCAGCGACTGGCGCAGCCGCAAGTTCCTCATCGCCTGCAAGCGAGCCCGGGCGCAGCCGCGCGAGGAGCTTGCGCGCGAGCGATGGGTCGATCGGCTTCGTCTTCGTGTAATCGTCGATATAGACGTCGAGACCGTCCATCACATTGAAGCGCAGGTCGTGCAGCAGCTTCTTCAGCGCCTCGCGACGCAGCTCCGGGTCGACGCCCGGGCGCATGAACGGCGCAAAGTCGGAATCGGCGGTGAGCGAATCGATCGACGGCAGCGCCGATGTGCCCGAAACGGATGCCGGTTGCGCCGCCGGCGCGGCGACGACCGGCGCGGCTGCGACCGGCGCAGGAGCGGCCGGTTCGGCGGCGGGTGGTGCCACCGCCGCGGCGCCGACGGTCGTCCCGGGCGACGACCCGGGCGACGGCCCAGCCAACGGCCCCTGCGCCGGTGCCGGCGCATCGTCCCGCACTCCACGCGCAGCCTCGTGCTTGCGTTGCGACCACCGGCGCAGCGAGAACACCGCGCGGGTGCGGTCGCCCTCCGCGCCACCCGGGGCACCGTTATCGCCCTCGATCACCGCTGTGCGTTCCTCGAATGCGGGACGCCGCTCTGCTGCGCGGGCCGCTCGGCGATGTCGTCGGCGAGCGGATTGCGGCGCTTGAACTTGCGCCGCGGCTCGGGAACGTAGTTCGCCGCGATGAACTCGCGCGTCCATTGCGCGATTTCCGGCGTGATCGGAACGTTGTCGACCTGCTCGCCGCCATCCATCGAGCGCGCCGCCTGGTTGTAGCTGACCGTCACGAACACCGGCCACGCCGGCGGAACGCGACCGTCGTCGAACATCCGCCACATCACGAAGATGCGGGGATCGGGTGAGGTCATGTTGAGGTAGAGACCTTCGCCCTCGCTCTGGTGGAGCTCGATCTCGAAGCCGGGGCAGATCCAGCGCTCGCTTCCGTCGCCGCCTCCGCCGGAAACCGGGATGCCGCGTGCTCGGCGCGCCTCGGGGCTGTCGCTCGCAATCATGCCGCGTGCAGAGCCCGATGCGGCGCAGTCATCGGTCCGCTGCGCCGCATCGACGACCGCAACCGGCTGCCACCGCTCGCTCACCCAGCGGTTGGCGAGCGGCACGCGCTCCATCACCACGTCGACCGAACGCCGGAGAGTCGTCACCGCTCCCGCTTCCTTTCCACTCCCCAGAATGCATCCGATCATACCCGTGGGATGGCCGCTGCGAGACGGTCTGCTAACATCGATTGCAACCATGGCCAACGCGATCGCCCAGGTCGAACCTCGCACGGCGAGCGACACGCCGCTCGACCGCTTCGTGCGCGAGGCGGCAGCGCGCGACGGGGACGTCGCAGCGCTTCCAAGCGACGCGCTTGGACGCAACCTGCACGACCTGCGGATCTCGGTCACCGACCGCTGCAACTTCCGCTGCGTCTACTGCATGCCGAAGGAGGTCTTCGGCCGGGACTTCGCATTCCTCCCGCACGCCGAAATCCTGAGCTTCGAGGAGATCACGCGCCTCGCGTCGATCTTCGTCGGCCTCGGGGTGAAGAAGCTGCGCCTGACCGGAGGCGAGCCGCTTCTGCGCAGAAACGTCGAGCGGCTGGTCGGCATGCTCGCCGGGTTGGGCGACGTCGATCTCACGCTCACCACCAACGGCGCGCTGCTGGCGCGCAAGGCGCAACTCCTGCGGGACGCCGGGTTGAGCCGCGTGACGGTGAGCCTCGACGCACTCGACGACGCCACCTTCCGGGCGATGAACGACGTCGACTTTCCGGTCGCGCGCGTGCTGGAGGGCATCGACGCGGCCGAGGCGGCCGGGCTCGCGCCGATCAAGATCAACGCGGTGATCAAGCGCGGCCTGAACGAGCACGCGATCGTTCCCCTCGCCCGCCACTTTCGCGAGCGCGGCCACATCGTGCGCTTCATCGAGTTCATGGACGTCGGCCACACCAACGGCTGGAAGACGGAATACGTCGTGCCGGCGGCCGAGATCGTCGCGACCCTCGCGCGCGAGTTCGCGCTCGAGCCGGCCGAAGCCAACTATCCGGGCGAGGTCGCCAGGCGCTGGCGCTACCGCGACGGTGGCAACGAGATCGGCGTCATCGCGTCGGTGACGCAGCCGTTCTGCCGCGCCTGCACGCGTGCGCGCCTCGCCACGGACGGCAAGCTCTACACCTGCCTCTTCGCCAGTGCGGGATACGACCTGCGCGCGTTGCTGCGCACTGGCCACGACGATCGCGCGATCAGGAACGTGATCGCGGCGGTCTGGGGCCGGCGCAGCGATCGGTACTCGGAACTGCGCAGCGCCGAGACGCCGCGCGCTCAGAAGATCGAGATGTCGTATATCGGGGGATGAGCGCTGCCGGGGCCCCGGGGCAGGCTGCCGCCCGGCCCCTCCTCACCCACGCCGCGCGCCCGGCGACCTTCGACGTGACGGCGGTCGACGAGCACGGTGCGACGCGTGTCGTGCCGGTCGCCGGCGAGCATCCGCTGACCCTCTACGTCGATCGGCGCGAGATCCTCACGCTGATGACGCTCGGCGCGGCGCCGGAGGCGCTCGCGATCGGTTACCTGCGCAATCAACGGCTCGTGCGCTCGCTCGACGAGATCGAGGCGGTGCAGGTCGACTGGGCGACGAACGCCGTTGCCGTGAAGACGCGCCACGGCCTCGCCGACCTCGAAGCGAAGACCGCGCACCGCACGAAGACGAGCGGTTGCGGGCAGGGCACGGTGTTCGGCGACCTGATGGAAGACATCGACAGCGTGCGCCTTCCTGCGGACGCGACGCTCACCCGCGCTGCGCTCTACGATCTGCTCGATCGCGTGCGCACCCACGAGACGATCTACAAGCAGGCGGGCGCCGTGCACGGCTGTGCGCTCGCCACGAACGCCGGCGAGCACGCGGAGATCCGGCTCTTCGTCGAGGACGTCGGACGCCACAACGCCGTCGATGCGATCGCCGGCCAGATGTGGCTCGACGGCGAGGAGGGAGCAGACAAGATCTTCTATACGACCGGGCGCCTCACGTCCGAGATGGTGATCAAGGCGGCGCAGATGGGCATTCCCTTCCTCGTGTCGCGCTCGGGTCTCACGCAGATGGGCTACGAGATCGCGCAAAAGGTCGGCATGACGATGATCGGGCGCGCGACCAATCGACATTACCTTATGTTCACCGGCGGGACACGCTTCCGGTCGGATTCGTGATGCTGCCGCGAAGCGACGTCACGGGCATCGTGCTCGCCGGCGGACAGGGGCGACGGATGGGCGGCGTCGACAAGGGTCTCGTCGAACTCGACGGCAGGCCGCTCGTCGCGCACGTCATCGCGCGTCTCGCGCCGCAGGTCGCGACGCTCGTCGTCAATGCGAACCGCAACGCGACGCGCTACACGGCCTTCGGCTACCCGGTGGTTCCCGATGCGCTGGGCGGCTTCGCGGGTCCGCTCGCCGGGCTGCAGGCGGGGCTGTCCGCCGCAGCGACGCCGCACGTGGTCACCGTGCCCTGCGATTCGCCGTTTCTGCCCACCGATCTCGTCTCGCGCCTCGCCGAGGGCCTCGCGGCAGGGAACGCCGATCTTGCCGTGGCGAAGACCCTCGATCAGCCGCATCCGGTGTTCGCGCTCGCGCATCGCGACGTGCTGGTCCACCTCACCGCGTTTCTCGAAAGCGGTGGACGCAAGATCGACGCGTGGTACTCGACACTCGCCGTCGTCGAAGTGAGCTTCGATGACGAGGTCGAGGCATTCCGCAACTTCAATACCCGGGAGGAGCTCGCTGCGGGGTCGAGCACGCCGGCGCCGCCCGCAGGAGCCCGACGATGACGACGCCGACGACGCTGCGCGAGCTCTCCTGTGCCGACGATTACGATCCGGCGTCGATGCCCGTCGACAAGGCGCGCGCGCTGATCCGTCAGTTCCTCGCGCCGGTCGAGGCGATCGAGCGCGTGCATCTTCGCGACGCGCTCGGCCGCGTGCTCGCGACCGACATCGTGTCTCCGAGCGACGTCCCGGGCCACGACAACTCGGCGATGGACGGCTGGGCGGTTCGCTTCGCCGACCTCGCTGCGGACAGAGACACGACGCTCGCGCGGATCGGTGAATCGTTCGCCGGCCGACCGTTCACGCGCACGGTCGGTCGCGGTGAGGCGGTACGCATCTTCACCGGCGGAGTGATGCCGGCAGGCACCGACACGGTCGTGATGCAGGAGCGCGCGACCGAAGCCGGAGGTGACGTGCGGATCCATGCGGGCGCCGTCACACGAATCGGGCAGAATCGCCGCCGCGCGGGAGAGGATCTCGCACGGGGCGCCAGCGTCTTCACGGCAGGACAGCGTCTCGACCCGGCCGAACTCGGGATGCTCGCCTCGCTCGGCATCAACGAGGTCGCCGTGTACCGGCGGCTGCGCGTCGCCTTCTTCTCGACCGGCGACGAGCTGCGCTCGCTCGGCCAGGCGCTCGGGCCCGGGGAGATCTACGACAGCAATCGCTACACGCTGCTCGGTATGCTCAAGCGCATCGACTGCGACACGATCGACATGGGTGTCGTCCGCGACGACCGCGACGCACTCGAAAGGGCGCTCGTCACTGCTGCGGGCTGCGCCGACGTCATCGTCACCTCGGGCGGCGTCTCGGTCGGCGAAGCCGATTTCGTCAAGGAGGTACTCGACCGGCTGGGCGACGTGCTGTTCTGGAAGATCGCGATGAAGCCGGGGCGCCCGCTCGCCTACGGCCGCATCGGCAACGCGCACTTCTTCGGCCTTCCGGGCAATCCGGTCGCGGTGATGGTGACCTTCTACGAGTTCGTCCGCGACGCGCTGCACGTGCTGCAGGGACGACGCGATACGAGCGCGGTCCCGACGTTCAAGGCGGTGCTGTCGGCGCCGGTGCGAAAGATGCGCGGGCGTACCGAGTTCCAGCGCGGAATACTCGCCCGGGGCGACGACGGCGAATGGCGCGTCGCACCGACCGGCGACCAAGGTTCCGGCATCCTGTCGTCGATGTCGCGGGCGAACTGCTTCATGGTCCTTCCCGTCGACGTCGATCACCTCGACGCGGCTGCCGCCGTCGACGTTCAGCCGTTCGAGGGAATCGTCTGACGGCCTAGATGAACGGGCGTCCGCGGTCAAGCAGCCGCATGCGGCGCTCGAGGTCGAAGACGTCGGTCGCCTGGGCGAGCCAGGCCTCGCGCCGCTCCTGCTCGTGGCGCCACAACCTCGCCTCCAGCCGCGAGAACCATCCGCGCCTCGGCTCGCGCCGCCCGCCACGCGCGGTCAAATCGCCGATCGCCTCGGCGAGGAAGATCGATATCCGGCCGATCAGGCTGCCGTCGAAGTACGCTTCGGCCCGATCCGGGGTCCATGTCTGTACGCTACTCATTGTTCGTGCTCCTGCGCGCCGCATTGGCGCGGATGCTCGCCGCACCTTTTTGTGCGACGCACAATGCAAACATAGACCCCACTTGGAGCTATATCAAATCATCGTTTTGGATCATTGGCATAGAATATCCGGATCGGCCCAGACACCGATATTGCAACGCAGGATAAACGACCGCGAGTGACTCCATGGAGCTCTACCAGCTTAAAAGCCTCGTGACCGTCGCCGAGCTCGGTCACCTGACCCGCGCGGCCGAGCGGCTGCACCTCAGCCAGCCCGCGGTATCGGCGCAGATCAAGGCGCTCGAAGACGAGCTCGCGGTCGTGCTGTTCGAGCGCCACGCGTCGGGTATGACGCCGACCGCTGCCGGCAGGCAGCTCCTTCCGGAAGCCGAAGCGATCCTCGCAGCGGCGCAGGCACTGCGCGGGCGCGCTTCAGAGCTGCGCGGGGGGGTCGGCGGGAGGGTTCGCCTCGGAACGGTCGCCGACCCCGGGTTCCTGCGCCTCGCCGACGTCCTGCGCACGGCGGTCGAGCGCTTTCCATTGCTCGAAATCGACGTCCACCAGGAGATCTCGGGTGCAGCGTTCGCGAAGGTCCGCGATGCCGACCTCGACGCAGCGTTCTACTACGGCGAGCTGACGCACGCTGCCGTCGCTTCGATGCCGCTGCGTGAATTCGCCTACCGCGTCGTCGCGCCTGCGGCGTGGTCCGGGCGGCTCGCGCACGCCGGCTGGGAGGCGATCGCCGCGGAACCCTGGGTCATGACGCCGGCGATCAGCACCCATCGCGCGCTTGCGGCGCGGCTCTTCGCCGCGCATGGCGCCGAACCGGTCCGCCACGTCGAAGCCGATCACGAGGCGGTCATCGCCTCGCTGGTGGCCGCGGGCGTCGGCGTTGCGTTGATGCGCGAGGACATCGCCGAGGCGCAGGCCGCGTCGGGCGACGTGTTCATCTGGGGTGATCAGCGTCTGTCGACCTGGCTGCAGTTCATCCATCGGCGCGACCGCGAACGCGACCCGCCGGTGCACGCGCTGCGCGACGTCGTACGCGAGGTCTGGCTGGCAGGCGCTACGCCGCCCCGCCGCTCCCGCCGCGCGAGGCAGGCGTCGCCGCGCCCGAAGCGGCGAACGGCGGCGCGGGTCGCCACGCGCGGCGTGTAACCGCGGGGACCGCGGTCACGAATCACCTGATGCATCCCGGCGGAACGAACGAAGCGCCGGGGCATCCAATTCGACGATCGCCCTCGGAGCATCACGATGAATCGACGCCACTTTCTATTCGGATCCGGCGCAGCACTCGCCGCGGCCGCCGGTGTGGCCTCGGCGCAGCTGCGGCGCGCCGGCGGCCATACGCCCGTGTCGGTGACCGAGCTGCAGCAACACTGGAAGAACCTGCTCGCCCCCGGTGCGCAGGTCGCGACCGATTTCACGCCGATCGCCAGGACCGATGCCGAATGGCGAAGCCTGCTTTCGCCACTCGCCTACGAAGTGCTTCGCCACGAGGGAACCGAGCGTCCGTGGTCGAGCCCGCTCGATGCGGAAGAGCGCGCAGGCGTGTTCGTCTGCGCGGGATGCTCGCTGCCGCTGTTCAGCTCGGCGATGAAGTTCGACAGCGGCACCGGGTGGCCGAGCTTTTTCACGACGATCCCCGGCGCGTTCGCGACGAAGCTCGACACAATGCTGATCGTTCCGCGCACCGAGTATCACTGCGTCAAGTGTGGCGGCCACCAGGGTCACGTGTTCGACGACGGCCCGCAACCGACCGGCCTGCGCTACTGCAACGACGGCGTCGCGCTGCGCTTCATTCCTGCGCACGCATAGCCGCGTAGGACCCGCCCGCGCGCAGGCAACGCTACACTGCGGCGTGTGATCGAGCTCGCTGCAGTCTCGAAGTCGTACGACGGCGCCGCGCCGAGGCGCCTGTTCGAGCGCCTCTCGGTCACGTTCGCGGCCGGAGAATACGTCGCCGTCGTCGGCGCGTCGGGCATCGGCAAATCGACGCTGCTGAACCTCATCGCCGGCCTCGAGCGCGCTGATGCGGGAAGCATCCACGTCGACGGCGTCGATGTCGCGCGCTGCGACGACGACGCGCTGACGGCCCTTCGGCGCACGCGGATCGGCTTCGTGTTCCAGGCCTTCCACATTCTTCCGTGGCTCACGGTAGCCGCGAACGTGGGGCTCCCGCTCGCGCTCCTCGGGCGTGACGGTGCTGCCGCGAAGCGACGGGTCGACACGATGCTCGACGCCGTCGGGCTCGGCGAACGCGGCGCGAGCGAGCCCGCCGAGCTGTCCGGAGGCGAGCTGCAGCGGGTCGCCATCGCGCGCGCGCTCGTCCATCGCCCGAAGATCGTGCTCGCCGACGAGCCGACAGGAAACCTCGATCCGGCCAATGCGCGACAGGTGATCGAACTGTTGCGCGCGTCGATCCGCCGCGAAGGCGCGACCGGCGTCCTCGCGACGCACTCGTTCGCCGCGGCGCGATCGGCCGATCGCGCGCTGCGGCTCACCGCGAGCGGCTTCGAGCCAGTCGTCTTCGCAAAAGGCGACGCGGCTGCGGCCGGCGTCGCAGAACGCGAATCGATCGAATGACCGCGCTCGCCGCGACGCGCGCGGTTGCCCGCGCGGCAGGCGGCGGCTTTGCACGTGGACGCGTACGCAGCATCGTCGCGATGCTGGCGATTGCGTCGGGCGTGGCGCTCGGGTACGCGGTAGAGCTCGTCAACCGCTCGGCAGTGAACGAGCTCGTGTCCGGCCTTGCGGTTCTCGCGGGCGTGAGCGACCTCGAAGTCAGCGGGCCCGGCGCAGGATTCGACGAGAGCGTTTACCCGCGCCTCGCCAGGGACCCGGAGGTCGCGGTCGCGAGCCCGGTGCTCGAGGTGAATGCGACCGTCGCGGGCCACGATGCACCGCTCACGATCTACGGCATCGGCATCCTCCGAGCGGCAGCGATCACGCCCGCGCTGATTCCGACGCTCGATCGACGCGACGACGCGCTGCGCGGCGACACGCTGTTTCCGAGCCCGTCCGCGAAGCGGTGGCTCGGCGTCGACGCAGGCGACCGCGTGCAGGTCGACACCGCGGCAGGCGCGATCGAGCTTCGCGTCGCCGGAACCGCCGGGGATGCCACCGGCATCGGCGCAGCACGGCCGCGTTACGCGATCATGGACATTGCCGCCGTCCAGCGCGATTTCAATCGACTCGGGCGCATCAGCCGCGTCGACCTCCGGCTGCGCGAAGGCGCTGATCGCGCGACGGTCGCGCACAGGCTGCAGCGGTGGCTTCCCGCCGGAGTCGTGGCATCGTCTCCTGCGGTGGCACGCGGGGCAAGCGCCGAGGCGTCGCGCGCCTACCGCGTCAATCTCGACGTCCTCGCGCTGGTCGCGCTCGTCACCGGCGGGATGCTGGTGTTCGCCACCCAGACGCTGTCGCTCGCGCGGCGGCGCCAATCGCTCGCTCTGCTCGCGACGCTCGGGCTTGCGCGCAGGCGATTGGTCGCGCTCGTCGTCGCCGAATCGGCGTTTCTCGGCATCGCGGGATCGATTGTCGGACTGGGGCTCGGCTACGTCGTCGCGGGCATCGCGCTGCGGCACTTCGGCCCCGATCTCGGTGGCGGGTACTTCCGCGACGACGTCGCAACGCTGCAGTTCGATCCCCTCGCCGCGCTCGGCATGGCGCTTCTCGGCGTAGCCGCGGCCATCGCGGGTGGCCTCGCACCGGCGCTCGAAGCAGCGTCGGCGTCGCCGGCGGGTGCGCTGCGCGCCTCGGACCCGGATGCGCGCTGGGGCCGCGGCGAGCAACGGTGGCGCAGGAACACCGCCGCCGCCCTCTGCGCCGTCGCCGCGGTCGCTGCGGCCGCGCTTCCGCCGATCGGCGGGTTGCCGATCGCGGGCTATGCGTCGATCGCGCTCCTGCTCGCCGGAGCGATCGTCGCAATACCGTCGATCACACACGCCGCTGTCTCGCTGCTGCCGGTCCCGTCGCGGATTGCGGCACGGCTCGCCGTCATGCACCTGCGCGCCGTTCCCGGGCGCACTGCAGTAAGCCTAGCCGCGATGGTCACGAGCGTCGCCCTGATGGCGTCGATGGCGATCATGGTCGCGTCGTTTCGCGACTCGTTCGAGACCTGGCTCGCCGTCATGCTGCCCGCCGACCTGTACGTGCGTGCGTCGCCGCCCGAGACCGGCGCGCTGACCGGCGCTGCCCAGCAGCGAATGCTGGCGCTTCACGGTGTCGCGCGCATCGAGTTCTCGCGCAGCACGAAGATCCTGCTCGACCCCGGAAAGCCGCCGATCGCGCTCCTCGCGCGCGACATCGACCCCCGCGACCCCGCCGCGCGGCTTGCGATCATCGGTCCCACTGTCGATCCCGCAACGGGGCCGCCGCCGGCGTGGGTGAGCGAGGTTCTCGCCGACGAGCGCGGCCTTGCCGTCGGCGGCGTACTCGAGCTGCCGCTCGCCGGCACGAACGTTCCCTTCAAGATCGCCGGCGTGTGGCGCGACTACGCGCGGCCGCAGGGCGCGGTCGTCATCGAGCGCAAGCGCTTCGCGGCGCTGACTGGCGACCGGAGCGTCAACGAAGCGGCGTTGTGGCTCGATCGCGATGCCGATCCCGACAGCATCCGCCGCACCGTTGCCGCCGCGCTCCCCGGCACTGCGCGAACGACGACGATCTCCGCCGGCGATCTGCGCCGGCGCTCGCTCGCCGTGTTCGATCGCACGTTCGCGGTAACCTATGCGCTCGAGGCGGCGGCGGTCGCGATCGGACTCGTCGCGCTCTCGGCCTCGTTCGCCGCGCAGACGATCGCGCGGCGGCGCGAGTTCGGCATGCTGCGTCACCTCGGCGTTACGCGGAGACAGCTCGCGCGCATGCTCGCGATCGAAGGTGCCGCGGCCGGGGCGATCGGCACCGCTGCCGGACTCGGCGTCGGCGCCGCAATCAGCGTCGTGCTGATCGAAGTGGTCAACCGCCAGTCGTTTCACTGGAGCATCGATTTCGCGCTGCCCTGGCGCGGTCTCGCACTGCTGGCCGCTGCGCTCGTTGCCCTGTCTGCACTCACCGGCTGGGCGAGCTCGCGCGGCGCGACGCGCGACGAGGCCGTACGCGCCGTGCGCGACGACTGGTAGCGATGGAAACAGTCCCCGAGCCTTCGCCGCCGGTGCAGCGCCGCGTCGGCCCGGCGCTCGGCCATTCGCGCGGGCGGCGGCGCGTGCTGTCGCTCGCCCTCGCGCCGCTCGCTGGCCTGCCGCTGGTGCGACGTGCGCGCGCGGCGGTCACCGGCGTCGATGTGCGCGCCGCGGTCGAATACCCCGACGTTCGCGCCGGACGGGCCCTCGCGTTCCCGGCGGACTTCGGCGCGCACCCGCGGTTTCGCGTCGAATGGTGGTACGTGACCGGATGGATCGACTCGCCGTCGTACGGCTTCCAGCTGACGTTCTTTCGTATCCGTCCCGGCGTCGCCGAGGACAATCCGAGCCGCTTCGCGCCCAAGCAGCTCCTCTTCGGCCACGCGGCCCTCGCGGATCCGGTGCTCGAGCGCCTGCGCGTTGCGCAGCGCGCCGCGCGCGAAGGTTTCGGCCTTGCCGGGGCGAGCGAGGACACGACGCGGGTGTGGATCGGCGACTGGTCGCTCGTGCGGAACGCTGCGGCGTACCGGGCGGTCGTGCGGGCGCCGGACTTTGCCTTCGAGCTCGCGCTTGCGCCGACCCAGCCGGTTCTCGTCGAAGGCGACGGCGGCGTGAGCAGCAAAGGGCCCGATCCGCGAGAGGCGAGCGTCTACTACAGCGAGCCCCAGCTCGCCGTGCACGGGACGGTGACCGTCGAGGGCCGCACGCGTGAGGTCGACGGAACCGCATGGCTCGATCACGAGTGGTCGAGCGACTATCTCGGCCGCGGCGCGGTCGGCTGGGACTGGACCGGCGTGAACTTCGACGATGGCAGCGCGCTGATGGCATTCCGGATCCGCGGCGCCGCGGGAAAGCCGACGTGGGCGGGGGCCGCGCTGCGCGACGCGAGCGGCCGGCGTACGACGTTCGGTCCCGCTGACGTCGCGTTCACTGCGCTTCGACGCTGGACCTCTCCGCGCACGCGCATCGACTATCCGGTTGCGATGGATGTGCGCGCCGGTGGCCTCGAGGTGACACTCGAGCCCCTCTTCGACGACCAGGAGCTGGACGCCCGTGCAAGCATCGGCACCGTGTACTGGGAAGGCGCGGTGCGCGCACGAATTGCCGGACGTGTCGCCGGGCGCGGATACCTCGAGCTCACCGGCTACGGCGCTCCACTGCGGATCTGACTGCGTAGCGGCGCAGCGTACCCGCGCGTTCAGCGGCGCTGCGCGGAGTCGACGCCCGGAATCTCGCGCGCGAGGCGCAGCGCGCGCTGCAGTTGCGGAAGATCGGTAACCTCGAGCGTGAACGTCATGCGTGCCAGGTGCTGGCGCGTCAGCGTATTCACCGCCGTGACGTTGATCTTCTCGCGAGCAAAGAGCTCCGAGAGATCGCGCAGCAGACCCTGGCGGTCGGACGCCTCGACGACGATGTCGACCGCGAACAGCTCGTCGCGCCGCGCGCCCCAGTCCGCCGACATCAGCCGCTCGGGCTCGCGCGCGCGGATGCGCTCGACGTTGATGCATGACGCACGATGAACGGTGACGCCCTTGCCCCGCGTGACGAAGCCGACGATCGGATCGGGCGGCGCCGGCTTGCAGCAGCGCGCGAGCACCGTCATCAGGCGGTCGACGCCGACGACGAGAATGCCGCTCCCGGCGCCAGCCGCGCGGCTCCTGCGCGTGACGAGGTCGCGTGCCTGATCGGGAATGGCGGCAGGGACTGCGGGCGATGCAGGCGGCGGAGGTTGCGTCACTGCAGCGATCGCCGTCTGTACGTCGCGGCTGCCGATGTCGTCGCGCGCGAACGCGGCGAAAAGATCCTCGACCTTGGTGAAGCCCGCGCGCGCGGCGACCGCGTCGAGCTTGACCGCGGTCCGTCCGAGGCGGGCGAGTTCGCGCTCGACCATCGCGCGCCCCTGGGCGACCGTCTCGTCGTGCTGCTGCGCCTTGAACCACTGCCGCACCTTGGCGCGCGCGCGGTGGCTCTGCACGTAACCAAGCTCGGGATTGAGCCAGTCGCGCGACGGCGACGCGGCGGGGCCGCCGGGCTTCGCCGCGATGACCTCGACCTGCTGGCCGTTCCTGAGCCTGTAATCGAGCGGGACCATCTGCCCGTCGACCCGCGCACCGCGGCAGCGATGCCCGAGGCTCGTGTGGACGGCGTAGGCGAAGTCGATCGGCGTCGACCCGCGCGGCAGGTCGATCACCCTGCCCTGCGGAGTGAGCACGTAGACAGTCTCGGTGAAGAGGCTCGTCTTGAACGCCGGCAGCCATTCACCGGTATCGGCAACGGCGTCCTTCCAATCGAGGATCTGCCGCAGCCACGCGATCTTGTCTTCGAAGCCGGCATCGCGCTTCGCGCCGGGGGGATCGCTTTCCTTGTAGCGCCAGTGCGCGGCGACGCCGAACTCCGAGTGCCGGTGCATCTCGCGGGTGCGGATCTGCACTTCGAGCGCCTTGCCCTCGGGGCCGATCACCGCGGTGTGCAGCGACCGGTAGCTGTTCGGCTTCGGCTTGGCGATGTAGTCATCGAACTCGCCGGGAAGCGGCGTCCAGAGCTGGTGCACGACGCCGAGCGCGCTGTAGCAGTCACGCACGGAATCGACGAGTACGCGTACCGCGCGGATGTCGTAGAGCGCATCGATGCCGACGTGCTTGCGGCGCATCTTGCGGAAGATGCTGTCGATGTGCTTGGGCCGCCCGCTGACGTCGGCGCGCAATCCGGCGCGGGCGAGCTCCCCGCCCAGGACGGCGACGACGCCCTCGATGTAGCGCTCGCGATCCTGCCGCCGCTCGTCGAGAAGCGTGGCGATCCTGCGGTAGTCGGCAGGCTCGAGCGCGCGCAGCGAAAGATCCTCGAGCTCCCACTTGAGCTGCCAGACGCCGAGGCGATTCGCGAGCGGCGCATAGACGTCGGCAACCTCGCGCGCGACTGCGCGCCGCCGCGCTTCGTCGGCGGTCATCAGCCAGCGCAGCGCCTGCGTGCGCTCGGCGAGCTTGATCAGCACGACGCGGACGTCCTCGACCATTGCGAGCAGCATCTTGCGCAGGTTCTCGGCCTGCGCGGCGCGCTCGGCCGCGTCGGCCCCCGCCACGGTCGCGCGCACCGAGTCCATCCTGGCGACACCGGCGATCAGGTTCGCGACGTCGTGGCCGAACTGCGATTCGATGTCGTCGGCATCGAAGCCTGCGCGCCCGGGAAGCGCGAGCAGCAGCGCCGCGGCGATCGAGTCGGGATCGAGTCGCTGGGCGGCAACGATCATCGCAGCGCCGACCGTGCGGTCGATGAGCGGCTCGCCGTCGTCGCCGCGCGCATCGGCGAGCGCTTCGCTCGCGACGCGCCACGCCGCCTCGAAGCGCGCGCGGTCGGCCCGCGAATACGCCGTGGGCAGCGCTTCGAGCCAGGAAGCGACCGCCGGCGGCAGGGCGCCCACCCGCGCATGTTGCGCGGCACCGATCATCGTTCCCCCCTACAGCGTCTGGCCGGCGGCCGTGGCGATCGCGTGGGCGAGGGTCTCCGCGTGCCGGTCGGCGAGCGTGCGCTCGCGCGCCTCGACCATCACACGCAGCACCGGCTCGGTTCCGGATGGGCGCAGCAGCACGCGCCCGGCTTCGCCGAGCGCGTCGACTGCCGCCCGCTCGGCGCGACCGACCGTGGCGCTCGAGCGCCAGTCCCATCCACGGGCGATTGGCACGTTGATGAGCCGCTGCGGAAAGAGCGTCACCGCCGAAGTCGCCTTGGCGAGCGTCGTCTTCTGCTCGATCAGTGCACGCAGCACGGCGAGCGCCGCGACGATCGCATCGCCTGTCGTGTGCTTGTCGAGGCAGATCAGGTGACCGGAGTTCTCTCCGCCGAGCTGCCACCCGCGCTCGATCAACTGCTCGAGCACGTAGCGGTCGCCTACCGCCGCACGGGCCAGCGTGATGCCCTCGCGGGCGAGCGCCTGCTCGAATCCGAGGTTGCTCATCAGCGTGCCGACGACACCGCCGGAAAGCGCGGCGCGGCGCCGGTAGTCGCACGCGATCACGTACAGCAACTGATCGCCGTCGTAGACCGCTCCCCCCGAGTCCGCCATCACCAGCCGATCGCCATCACCGTCGAGCGCAACGCCGAAATCGGCACGATGCACCTTCACCTGCTCGGCGAGATGGCGCGGATGCGTCGCACCGACGCCGGCGTTGATGTTGGTGCCGTTGGGATCGGCGCCGACCGCGACGACATCGGCGCCGAGCTCGTGAAACACCGGCGGCGCGACGTGGTAGCCCGCGCCGTGCGCGCAATCGACGACGATCCGCAGGCCACGCAGGTCGAGCTCGTTCGGAAACGTGCTCTTGCAGAACTCGATGTAGCGTCCGACGGCGTCGCTCACGCGATACGCGCGCCCGAGATCGGCGGGAGGCGCGCAGGCGAGTGGCTCCTCCATCCGCGCCTCGATCGCAGCCTCGACCGCGTCGGGAAGCTTGGCACCCCCGTGCGAGAAGAACTTGATGCCGTTGTCGGCGTACGGATTGTGCGAAGCGCTGATGACGATCCCGGCCGAGAGCCGCAGTGCGCGCGTGAGATAGGCGATCCCCGGAGTCGGCAGCGGCCCGCAGAGGTAGACGTCGACGCCCGCCGCGGCGAGGCCCGCCTCGAGCGCCGCTTCGAGGAGATAGCCCGACAGGCGCGTGTCCTTGCCGATCAGCACCGCAGGACGTTCGCCGCGACCGCGACTGGTTCCATCGGCGGCGAGTGTGCGCCCCGCCGCCCAGCCGAGCTTGAGGACGAGCTCCGGGGTGATCGGCGCGTCGCCTACGCGCCCGCGTATGCCGTCGGTGCCGAAATAGTGTCGGTGCATGGTCGTCGACCGGATGCGTCCATTCTAGCGGATCGCACGACGCGCCGCGGTCCTGCTCAGGGACCGATCTCGGTCCAAAGCGTCAGCGCGTCGACCGTCTCGCGCACGTCGTGGACGCGGACGATCGACGCTCCACGGGCGACCGCGGCGAGCGCGGCCGCGATGCTCGCAGCGGTACGTTCGCCGACGCCGCGGCCGGTGATCGTACCGAGCATCGACTTTCTCGACAGTCCGACGAGCACCGGATACCCGAGTGCGGCGACGGCGTCGAGCTCGCGCA
Source organism: Burkholderiales bacterium (assembly GCA_025981645.1). GTDB lineage: Bacteria > Pseudomonadota > Gammaproteobacteria > Burkholderiales > Casimicrobiaceae > VBCG01. The sequence continues at coordinate 2,242 of JAICXH010000046.1, read as the reverse complement.
GCAGCCGAAGATTGTGCTCGAGCGTCTTGCCAAACCCGAAACCGGGATCGACGACGATGCGGTCGGCGGCGATGCCGGCACCGCGGCACGCCTCTGCGCGGACCGCGAGAAAGTCGCGCACTTCGCGCAGTACGTCGTCGTAATGCGGCGCGACCTGCATTGTCCGCGGCTCACCCTGCATGTGCATCAGACAGACCGCCGCGCCGCCCGCCGCGACGGCTTCCAGCGCACCGGGCGCGCGCAGCGCGGCGACATCGTTCACCATCGCCGCTCCGGCGGCGATCGCCGCGCGCATCACCTCGGGTTTCATCGTGTCGATCGAGACGATCGCGCCTTCGCGGGCGAGCGCTTCGACGACCGGGAGCACGCGCTCGAGTTCGGGCGCGGCTTCGACCGGCGCAGCGCCCGGGCGTGTCGACTCCGCACCGACGTCGACGATGCGCGCGCCGTCGGCGAGCATGCGCCGGCCGCACTCGATCCCCGCCGCGGCGTCGAGGCGTCCATCGCCCGAGAACGAATCACCGGTGACGTTGACGATGCCCATCACGCAAGGCGTCGCGAGATCGAGCACGTGCGAGCCGCAGCGCAGCTTCGTCATCGGCCGGCTCGCGTTCGCCGCGGCGCGATGCTGCCGGCGTCGCGTGTGACGCGTGTCTGGCCCGGTGCGGCGCGCTGGCACGCTCGGCGTCGGCGGACGCCTGCCGGGCGGGAACCCGGCGCGCCATCGGTTCGAGGCGCGGGCGGCGACGACCGGGATGTCACGCTTGCGACCGACGCGCCGTCGCGGCGCTCAGCGCACATGTACATCATGACTTCACGCATCGCGGCGGTACGCGCGCGAATGCGAGTGGAGGCGACTGCCGCGGCGGGTGGCGCGCCGAGCGAGCCCGTGACCGGGCCAACTCGACAATTCTCTCGAGCGAAGGCGCGCCGGGCACCCGCCCGGCAGGCGTTGGCCGACTCCGAGCATTCGCGCGCGTGCCGTCGCGATGCGTGTCTCACGAGCGCACCTCGCGCGCGTGCCGTCGCGATGCGCGCCGTGAGGCCGCTACGCGGGATTCGTCGACGGCGCCGTTTCCCCGGACTGCGACGATGTGCCGGCTGCGGGACCCGACGAAGTCGGCGACGACGTCGGTTTTGGCGGCCGCGGCGGCTGCCCCGACATGATGTCGCCGATCTGGTCGGCGTCGATCGTCTCGAGCTCGAGCAGCGCCTTCGCCATCGCCTCGACCTTGTCGCGGTTCGCCTCGAGCAGCTTGCGCGCGAGCGAATACTGGCGATCGATGATGCCGCGCACCTCCGCATCGACCTTCTTCATCGTCTCCTCGGACATGTTGACGGTGCGCGTGATCGCGCGGCCGAGGAAGATCTCGCCTTCGTTGTCGCCGTACACCATCGGGCCCATCAGGTCGCTCATGCCGTAGCGCATCACCATGTCGCGCGCGATTTGCGTCGCACGCTCGAAGTCGTTCGACGCGCCGGTGGTCATCTGGTTCATGAACACCTCTTCGGCAATGCGCCCGCCGAAGAGCATCGCGATCGTGTTCAGCATCCGCTCCTTGTCGAGGCTGTAGCGATCGGTCTCGGGAAGCTGCATCGTGACGCCGAGGGCGCGTCCGCGCGGAATGATGGTCACCTTGTGCACCGGGTCGGTCTTCGGCAGCAGCAGCGCGACCACTGCGTGTCCCGATTCGTGATAGGCGGTGTTCCTGCGCTCCTCCTCGGGCATCACCATCGAGCGCCGCTCGGCGCCCATGATGATCTTGTCCTTGGCACGCTCGAAGTCGAGCATGTCGACGAGGCGCTTGTTCGCGCGCGCGGCGAAGAGCGCCGCCTCGTTGACGAGGTTCGCGAGGTCGGCGCCGGAGAAGCCTGGCGTGCCGCGCGCGATGATGTCGGCCTTGACGTCCGGCGCCACCGGAACCTTGCGCATGTGGACGAGCAGGATCTGCTCGCGCCCGCGGATGTCGGGAAGCGGCACGACGACCTGGCGGTCGAAGCGGCCCGGGCGCAGCAGTGCCGGATCGAGCACGTCGGGCCGGTTGGTGGCGGCGATCACGATGATGCCCTCGGTGCCCTCGAAGCCGTCCATTTCGACCAGCAACTGGTTCAGCGTCTGCTCGCGCTCGTCGTGACCGCCGCCCAGGCCGGCGCCACGGTGGCGACCGACGGCGTCGATCTCGTCCATGAAGATGATGCAGGGGCTGTTCTGCTTGGCCTGCTCGAACAGGTCACGCACGCG
>JAICXH010000120.1 GCA_025981645.1 Burkholderiales bacterium | reverse complement strand
GATCGACCCGGCACGCGGTGCCGCGCGCGGCGGGCGAGCCGCGTGGCGCGCCATCGTGCCTGCGCAGGCGATATCGTTCGTCGATCGACGCTTCGGCGCGCTCGTGCAGGATCTCGCCTCCGAAGTCGGGGATTTCATCGTCCGCCGCAGCGACGGCTGGTTCGCCTACCAGCTCGCCGTCGTCGTCGACGACGCAGCGCAGGGCATCACCGACGTCGTGCGCGGTGCCGATCTGCTGTCTTCGACGCCGCGCCAGGTCCATCTCCAGCACTCGCTCGACCTGTCGACGCCGCGCTACCTCCACATTCCCGTCGCACTCGACCGCCGTGGTGCCAAGCTCTCCAAGCATCTCGGCACGCACCCTCTTTCCGACGACGCCGTCACAGCGCTCGTCGACGCGTGGCGCTTCCTCGGCCAGCCCGAGTTTCCCGGACAACCTGCGTCGGTCGGCGAATTCTGGGCATTCGCGTTGTCCAACTGGCGTACCGAGCGCCTGCCGTTGCAGCACGCCCAGCCGGCACCCGGCAGCGAGTCCCCCCCACCGATGAGGAGAACACCATGCGCGCAAACGCCCTGACCACCGCCGTAGCCGCCGCGTGCGCGGCGGTCATTCTCGCCGGCTGCGCGACGCAGGCCGAGCGCGCCGCGGCCGCCGAGCGCGAGGTCGACGACATGATCAAGGTCTACGGCCCGGCGTGCGAGAAGCTCGGTTATCCGAACGGCACCGACACGTGGCGCGACTGCGTGCTGCGCCTCGCCGATCGCGACACCGCCGCACGCTCGCGCCGCGAGGGTACGTACACGAATTGCATCGGAACGCGCGGATTCTTCCAGTGCAGCTCGTTCTAGCCCTCAGGCTGCGCCGATTCTGCGGCGCAGACGCTCGACCGGCCGATCGACGACTGCGTAGAGAACCGCCGAGAGCGCGAGCGTCAGGACGAGAGCCGCGAGACCCTTGTCGAGCGAAGTCGGCAGCCCGACCCCTGCCACCCAGTCGATGACCAGGATGTGCGCGAGGTACACGGGATAACTCAACTGCCCCAGGTAGTTGTCGATCCGTGAGCGGCGTGTCAGCGCGAAGAGCGCCGGCGTACCCAGCGCAACCAGCGCGTAGAACGCCCAGGCGACCGGCTGATCGAGGTCGAGCGCCGTCCACATCGGTGGCGCGACGACACTCGCCGCGATCGCGAGCGCCGCGCCGATGCCGAGTGGAATTGCGTACGGCTTGTCGCGAAGCCAGGCATAGACCCGGTACGACACACTGCCGATCAGGAAGAACACGAGGTCGGCCGGGAAGAAGAAATAGCGCCAGGGCAGCAGCGGAACACCGGTGTGGTAGAGCAGCATGCGAAACGCGAGCGCCGCGGCGCAGAAGCCGAGCAGCACCCGCAGCCTGCGCATGACAACGAACGGTGCGAGCAGGTAGAAGTAGCACTCGATCGACAGCGACCAGATCGGCCCGACGACGAAGCGCCAGTTGCCGGGCCCGTGCAAGGGCAGCGTCTCGACGCCGAGGAAGAACGTATTGCTGACGACTGCGTGCAGCCAGCGCGCGAGCGGCTCGCGATCGTCGCCGAGAAGGAACGAAGGCGTTCCGGTCTTCGCGTAGTAGAGCGCGTAGAGGATCAAAATGATCCAGTGGACCGGATAGAGACGCAGCGCGCGGTTCGCGTAGAAGCGCAGCGTCCCGCCCTGCAGCTTCGAGTATTTCTCGTTGACGATCAGGCTCATGTAGAAGCCCGAGATCACGAAGAACGCGAACACCGCCTCTCCCGACCAGACGAGGATGTGCATCGACTCGCGATTGACGACAGAATGACCGAGGGTCGTCGCGACGTGTGCGATCGGCACGGCGACAGCGAGGACGAGGCGGAACGTTCCCATCGGCAGCGTGGTGGTCGACGCGATCGGCAGGACGGCCGCGCATCATACCCGGTCGCGTATAATCGCCGCGTCGATCGCATCCGGGCCCGAACTCCGGTTCGTCCCATCCTGCCACTCAATGACCACGCTCGTCGTCGCCCGCAAGGGTGACCATATGGCGATCGCCGCCGATTCGCTCACGACGTTCGGCGACACGCGTCTCGCTTCGGAACACGACCGTGGCTGGGACAAGATCGTCCGCTATCGCGACAGTTACCTGGGCCTCTGCGGTTCGGCAGCGCACCAGCTCGTGTTCGAGAACGTGCTCGCGCATCACAGCAACCTCGATTTCTCGAACAAGGGAGCGATCTTCGAGACGTTCCGCCGGCTGCATCCGATCCTCAAGGAGCAGCACTTCCTGAATCCGAAGGAGGAAGAAGACGATCCGTACGAGTCGACGCAGGTCACCGCGCTGATCGCAAACGGCAACGGCATCTTCGGGGTGTTCTCGATGCGCGAGGTGTTCGAGTACACGCAGTTCTGGGCCGCCGGGTCGGGACGCGAGTTCGCGCTCGGCGCGATGCACGCGCGTTATGCGGACCTCGAGAGCGCCGAGTCGATCGCCAGGGTCGGCATCGAAGCGGGGGCGATGTTCGACCGCAACTCGGCACTTCCGATGACGCTCTACACGGTCCGGGTCGCCCGGTGACCCTCTACGTTCCCGAAGCATTCGCCGTTGGCGAGCGCGCGGTGGTCGAGCGTCTCGCGCGCGAATTTCCGTTCGCGACGATCGTCACGCCGGCCGTACCCGAGCCCGCGATCTCGCATCTGCCGCTGCTCTTCGTCGGCGGGCCGGGGGGCGAAGCGACGCTCGTCGGGCACATGGCACGAGCCAATCCGCATTGGCGAGCCGCGTCCGGAGTCGAGTCGATCGCAATCTTCCACGGCCCGCACACGTACGTGTCGCCGTCGTGGTACGCGAAACCGGCGCAGGCGGTTCCGACCTGGAGCTACGCGACGGCGCACGTCCACGGAACGCTCGAGCCGGTCGGCGACGCCGGCGAGGCCGCCGCGATCCTCGACGAGCTCGTCGAACGCTTCGAGGGCGGTCGTCCCGAGCCGTGGCGATTCACCATGGCCGAGCCCGGGCGCAGCGCACTCGTCGGCGCGATCGTCGCGTTCCGCATGAAGGTGCGGTGGATCGAGCTCAAGCTCAAGCTCTCGCAGAACCGCCCGGTCGGCGACCGCGCGCGCGTGGCGGCCGCGCTCGAGCGCGAAGGGCGCGCGGACGGCGCCGCCGTCGCCGCGTGGATGCGCGATTATTCGGGGATTGCGACGGAAGGCTGAGCGGAATCAGCCGGTCTGTGTCCTGCCCGCCTGCTCCGTGACGCGCGCAACCGGCGTCGACGCAAGCACGCCCTTCGCGCGGAGCGCCGCCATCACCGTGTTGAAATCGGCGGCAACCTCGACGTCGTCGATCGGCTTCGCGAGCAGATTGACCGCGCGCCCGCTCACGAGAAACGGCACGCCGGCTCCCAGCGCGCGCCGCACCGAGCGGATTTCCTGACCCGCGATCTTGCCCGAGATGCCTCGATCGAACAGCAGCACCACCATCGACGCGTGGTAGGCTTTCGTCGCGCTAGCGATCTCCTGCGCGGGGACACCGGTGCCGAGCGTCAGGCAGTTGATGCCCTCGGTGAAGAGCAGCAGCTCGAGAATCGCGAGGCCGAGCTGATTGGGATCGTTCGGCGGCGTCGCCAGCAGAATCTGGCGTGCGTCGCGCGTCGGCCGCACGAGCCGCGTCACGTCGCGAAGCAGCCGCTGTGCGAGATCGCTGAAGCGCAGCTCCTGGAACATCTGCATCTCGCCGCGCACGACGCGCTCGTGCACCGCCTCGTTCAGCGGAATCAGCGTCTGCTCGAGGAACTTGCGCAGCCCCTGTCCGACGAGGAGCTTCGACAGGTGGTTCTGCAACTCACCGACGCGATGCTCTCCGAGGAGGCTCACCGCCTGCGAGATCTCGGCCGGCAGCGGTACCGGTTCGGCCACCGCCAGGCCGACCATCGACTGCAGCGCCGAATCGGTCAGCGGCACGATCGCCCCGGCTCGCCAACCCTCCGACAGCAATTGCTTGATCAGCTTGAGTCGCGCGATCTGCTCGGCCGGGTAGACGCGATCACCGAATGCATCGCGCAGCGGCGACGGAAAGCCGTAGCGGCGCTGCCACATGTAGAGCTGCTCGCGGCGCAAGCCGGTGATGCGCACCACTTCGCGTATGTGCAGCGCGCCGTTGGGCTCGCCGCCCGAAACGACCACCGACGAATTGGCCGGAACGCCGCTCGGCTCCTGTCGCCGCGACGGCGCATCGATGAGGATTCCCATTCGAATTGTCCCTTGTATTCGCCCGCATCCGTTCGCTCAGCGTGTAATCGACACGCTGGATGTGCGCTCGCACCTCGACACCGTCGAGACGTCACGCGTTGAATCGGGCGATCTGTGCTCCACGGACCCCGTCAAGCACGCTCCGTGCCAGTCCGGACAGGCGGAAGACCATGGTGGAACGGCGATTCGGCGGTCGGGTGCGATTCTTGCACCACTGTCTGAGGGGGAATTCGAGCCCGGTTCGGGTGCGACCTCCGCGCTGGGGAACGATGATCGCGGCGACCGTCAGTCGGCGCCCGGCCCCGACCCCGGACTGACGCAGGATGACCCGGGATGTTCGGTTTCTGGAAATCAACGAAGGGGCCGCTGGCCGACCGGCGCAGTGCGGAGCGGTGGCTCGCCACGCTGCCGCCGACCGACGCCGTCGCCCTGCACATCGAGCTCACGCGGGAGCTCGAACAGGTCGTCGAATCCGAATTGCCGCGAGCGCCGGCACAACTCCAGGCGCTATTCCGCGTCGACGCGCACAGCGTCGAGCATCGACGCACGCTGGTCAGGCAGTACCTCGAACACGCGACGCGCAGCTCGCGCATCGAGAACCAGCTCTGGACCTCGCTGTTCGCGCTGTCGCAGACCTTCCTCACCGCATACCAGGCGTTCGCCCGCGACATCGAGCAACGCCCGGGTGCGCGGTGGGCCTCGCTGCAACCCGAACTGATCGGCCGCCAGCTCCAGCATCTTGCCCTCATCGCCCGTGCAAGGATGTTCCGCCACGAACACTGGATTCCCGCGCGCTGGACGGAATTGCACGGACTGATGACGCAGGCGAGCTCGCTGCGGATCGAGCGAAGGCCGATTACGCTGATCGGCGAAACGGAGACGACGACGATCGAGCACGAGTACCTGCGCGCACTGATTCTGCTGCGCATGGACCCCGGCAGCCTCACCGCGCGCCAGGCCGAGTACGTGTGGAACGAGCTCGACGACTGGTGCGCAGCGCTGCGCCTCACGCTCGAGCCATCGGCGCCGCACCCGTTCTATGTCGATCTCGCCGGGCGCGAAGGGCTTCGCCGACGCAAGCCCGGAGCGCTCGAAAGCCGCGTGCTGTTTCTCGACACGCGGCCGCTGCATGCGGTGCTCGTCCAGCATGCGGTCGTGCTCGAGCAGAAGATCCGCGAGCAGCCGCTGTCTGGACGCACGCCGCAGCGAAGCGAGCAGCTTGCGCTGTTCACCAAGCTCGCCGCGCGTGTCGACCCCGAGTACCGGCCGATCGCGCGGCGCGGCGAACGCGTCCAGGCGGGCGGACTCGTCGATGCGATCGTCGGCCTGCAGAAGATCGCCGCGTTCTTCAGGGAAGGCCCTTCGTCGATCCCCGACGCCAGCGACCACAGCTATGCGAAGACGCTCGATCTCGCCGTCTTCGGTCGCATCCGCGACGAGCCGACGCGCCAGCGCGAAACGATGCGCCGGCGCATCGGCGCGCACGCCGTTCCAGGAGGCCCGTGGGAACTGCAGGACGGCTCGCCCAACGGGTTCAGGCTGATCGCGCCGATCCAGGTCGCCAATGCAGTGACGCTCGGCACGCTGGTCGCGCTGCATCCCCACGGCACGCAACACTGGTCGCTATGCGTCGTGCGCAGGATCACCCGCACGGCCGCCGACCGCGCCGACATCGGCGTCGAGCTCGTCGCCGACGCCGTCACCGCGGTGAGCCTGACCGAGCAGCAGAAGCGCGGCGGCGATCCCTACTCGGTCGACGGTGAAGGCACGACGGTGAACGGGCGCAGCTTCCCGGCGCTGCTCCTCTCGCTGCACGCGCGACAAGGCGATCCCGGCGTGCAATCGCTCGTCGTGCCGGCGATCG
>JAICXH010000100.1 GCA_025981645.1 Burkholderiales bacterium | reverse complement strand
AGGCTCGCCACAAAGTCGGCCCACCGTGAAGGGTCGTCGGGGAGCTCGCGTCGCCCGCACGGCGCGTCGGTCGACGCGATCGGTGCCTTGGGTGATGCGATCGGTGCCTTGGGTGATGCGATCGGTGCCTTGGGTGATGCAAGCGCCGCCGGCGGATCGCCCGCGACTTCCGCGGCGGACTCGAACGCAAGCAGCCGCAGCAGCGTCATCGAGAACCCGGTCGCTTCGTCAGGAGCGAACGCCAGGTCCGCCCTCCCCTGTACGCAGATCTGGTAGGCGAGCTGGACCTCCTCGGGCGCGAGCTTCGTCGCGTAGTCCGCGAGACGCGGCCCCTCGTCGCCTGCGACCGCCTCCGGAACGAGCTGCACGACAGCGAGCCGGTGATAGAAGGCGGCGAGCTCGTCGAGCGCGGAGGCGCAACTGCCGCCGCCGGCGGCGATCGCGTCGCATTCGGCGATGAGCGCGCTGCCGTCAGGCGCGAGCAACGCGTCGACGATCCGGTAGACGTGGTCACGATCAACGACGCCGAGCATCGCGCGCACATCGGCCTCGCGCACTTCGCCACCGCCGTGGGCGATCGCCTGGTCGAGGAGCGACAGGGCATCGCGCAGCGACCCCTGCGCCGCGCGGGCGATCCGTGCAAGCGCCGGTCCGTCGTGCGCGACCGACTCCGCCGCGACGATGTGCGCGAGCCGCGCTTCAATCGCCGTCGCCGGCAGCGGCTTCAGGTTGAGCTGCAGGCAGCGCGACAACACGGTGACCGGGATCTTCTGCGGATCGGTAGTCGCCAGGACGAACTTCACGTGCTCGGGAGGCTCCTCGAGGGTCTTCAGCATGGAGTTGAATGCACCCTTCGAAAGCATGTGTACTTCGTCGATCAGATACACCTTGTAGCGGCCGACGGTCGGGGCATAGCGCGCGCTGTCGAGGATGTCGCGCATGTTGTCGACACCGGTATTCGATGCGGCGTCGAGCTCGACCAGATCGACAAAGCGCCCGGCGTCGATCGCTGTGCACGCGCCGCACACCCCGCAGGGCGTTGCGGTGACCCCGGTCTCGCAGTTGAGGCTCTTCGCGAGGATGCGCGCCAGCGTCGTCTTTCCGACGCCCCGCGTGCCGGTAAGCAGCCATGCATGGTGCAGCTGCCCCCGCGTGAGCGCGTTGGTGAGGGCGGCGACGACGTGCGCCTGGCCAACCAGCTCACCGAAGCTGCGCGGTCGCCACTTGCGGGCAAGGACCTGGTAGCTCATCGGCGGAGGTTCGGGCCGGTCAGGCGGGCAGTGAGGGGTGGCGAGCCGTTCCCCCGGCACTTGCAGAGAATCGCTTTGGCTGCTTCCTTCCGGACCTGACCAGGTTCACGACCATGCAATGCGGGGCGACCCGCCATTGATCGGGCGCCTTGGGCGGTAACGGCAATTATAGCTGCGAACGCCTCGCCGACCGGCGGTCCGCTTGCACATCCGCCGGCTCGGGTTGGGGCTGGGGTCGGGGGGATGACCCGGGAGGCCTGATCTGATATAATGGTGCGCCGCACAAACGGCGCGACGGCGCGCCAGCGGATCGAATCGGAGCGTTCGCGCTGCCCGTGGCAAGGCAGCGCTCAGGTTACGGCGGCATCAAGATCGCCGCAAATCATTCGGGAACGAACCCGGCAACGGGCGGCGTTGGAGTGCAATGCGCGATCGCAAGTCGAACCGAGGCAAGGTATGGATCCGGTCGGGCATTACGCTCGCCGCAGCGTGTTGCGCGCTGGTGTTCTCCGCCTGCCAGGAGCCGCCCCGACTGCCGCTGCAGCAGCCCAGCCTTAACGTCATCGTTCTTCCCGGCCCGACGACCTGGTTCACGGGCCCGACCGGCACGCCAGCCGGAATCGACCACGATCTGCTCACCCGTTTTGCCGCCGAACGCGGTCTCGCGCTGCGCGTCTCGTTCGCCGACGATGCGGCCTCGCTGATGGACGGGGTTGCAAAGGGCGATGCCCAGCTCGGTGCCGGCGGCCTGCTTCGCGGGGGCCCGGCAGACCAGGCGTGGACCCGCGGCTACAGGACGACCGGCCTTGCGGTCATCTACAACTCCGACCGAACGCGTCCGAAGGACTGGGCGGCGCTCGACGGTGCGACGATCGCCTACCGGGCGCACACCGGGATCGGCAACGCACTAGGCAGCATTATCGAGGCGCACCCGGCGATCCTCTGGAAACCCGTCGACCTCGCCTCGTCCGATGCACTGATCGGCGAGGTTTCGGTCGGCGAAATCGACTATGCCGTCGTTCCGGCGACCGATGCCGCGGCGGCGCGAAACGTCCATCTCGATTTCGATGTCGCCTTCGCGGCGGCTCCCGACCAGCAATTCGCCTGGGTTGTCGCGCCGGGACAGAAGGCGCTGCGCGACGCGCTCGACGCATTCCTGTCGCGTGCGCAGCGCGAAGGCCTGCTCGCACGCATCGCCGAGCGCTACCACGCCGTCGCAGACGGACTCGCCCGCTTGGACGCCGGTGTGTTCCAGGACCGGATCCGCGGCTCGCTCGACCAGTGGCGGCGCGTGTTCCAGGAAGCACAGGCGCAGAGCGGGATCGAATGGAGGCTCCTCGCCGCGATCGCCTACCAGGAATCGCAGTGGGATCCGCTCGCGACCAGCGAGACGGGCGTGCGCGGCCTGATGCAGCTCACGACCGATACCGCCAAAGGTCTCGGCGTCGTCGACCGCCTCGATCCGCGCAACGCGACGCTCGCCGCCGCGCGCTATCTTGCCGACCTGAAAGGGCGACTTCCCGCGCGCATCGCCGAGCCCGACCGCACGTGGTTCGCGCTCGCGGCCTACAACATCGGCATGGGCCATCTCGAGGATGCGCGTGTGTTGGCGCAGCGGATGAAGCTCAATCCCGACCTGTGGAGCGACGTGCGCAAGACACTGCCACTGCTCGCCGATCCGAAGTATTACGCGAGCGCGCGCAATGGCTATGCGCGTGGTGGCATGCCCGTCGCCTTCGTCGCCCGCATCCGCAGCTACTACGACATCCTCCTTCGCAGCGAACCCGAGCGGCCGCCGCTGTTGCAGGCGCTGCTTGCGCTGCGCTGACGCCGGCGGCCCCGCGTCGTACCATCGCGGGATGCGCTCTCGCATCGGTTCGATTGTCCGCTTCGCCGCCGCAGCGGCGCTCGCCGGACTCACGGCCCTCGCGATCGCGCCGCCGGCGCGCGCCGCTGCGAGCGTCTATCTCGACGATCTGACGACCACCGAAGTCGAGGCGGCCGTCGCGGCCGGCGCGACGACGGTGCTCGTTCCGATCGGCGGGACCGAGGAGAACGGCCCGCACATGGTGCTCGGCAAGCACAACGTGCGGGCGCGCGTCCTCGCCGGGCGCATCGCGCACGCACTCGGCAACACGCTGGTCGCGCCGGTGATCGCGTACGTGCCCGAGGGAAGCATCGAGCCGCCGTCCGAGCACATGCGTTTCACCGGCACGATCAGCATTCCGCCGGCGGCCTTCGAGGCGACGCTCGAAGCCATCGCCGAGAGCTTCGCTGCGCACGGCTTTCGCGACATCGTGTTTCTCGGCGACCACGGCGGCTACCGGAAGAGCGAAGCCGCGGCGGCGGCGCGCTTCAACCGCACCTGGAAGCGCAGCCCGGCCCGCGCGCTCGCGCTCGCCGCATACTATCGCGCTGCCGCGGTCGATTTCCCCGCCGCGCTGCGCGAACGCGGCTACACGAACGCCGAGATTGGCACGCACGCGGGCCTCGCCGACACAGCCCTCGCGCTCGCCGTGGACCCGGCGCTCGTACGCGAGGACATCCTGCGCGGCGGCAGGGACCTCGATGCCGCGCACGGCGTCTACGGCGATCCGCGCCGAGCGACCGCGGCGCTCGGTGCGCCCGGCGTCGACGACATCGTCCGCGCGTCGGTCGCCGCGATCCGGCAGGCACTCACGCGGCACTGACGCTCTGCGCGGCGCCGGCACCCGCTCCGGGTCGGCACCGGTACAATTCACCGATGATCCGTCCGCTTTCGGCTGCGCTCGCCTGCGTCGCGCTCGCCACCCTCTTTGCGCTGCCGCTTCCGGCCCTCGCCGCGATCGCGGCGCCGATCGAGACTGTCGCAGGGATGCCTCCCGTTCCCGACCCGACGAACCTGTACAGCGAAGCTGCCGCGGACCGGTTCAGCCCGGCGACGCGCGATGCGCTGCATCTCGTCTACGTGCCCAACGTGCAGTCCGACGACGTCTACGTGATCGATCAGGCGACGCGAAAGGTCATCCACCGCTTTCGCGTCGGGATCAATCCGCAGCACGTGGTGCCTTCGTGGGATCTGTCGACACTGTGGGTCGCGAACAACGCCGAAGGCCGCACCGACGGCAGCCTCATACCGATCGATCCGCGCACCGGCAAGCCGGGCACGCCGATCGCCGTCGACGATCCCTACAACATGTACTTCACCCCCGACGGGCGCTCGGCGATCGTCGTCGCCGAAGCACTGAAGCGGCTCGACCTGCGCGACCCGAAGACCATGGCGCTGCAGTCGTCGATCCCGGTGCCGGGCTGCGCCGGCGTCAACCACGCCGACTTCTCGATCGATGGACGTTACGCGATCTTCACCTGCGAGTTCGACGGCCAGCTCGTCAAGATCGACTTCACGACGCACACGGTCCTCGGTTATCTCAAGCTCTCGCGCGGCGGAATGCCGCAGGACATCCGCATCAGCCCCGACGGGAGCGTGTTCTACGTCGCCGACATGCTCGCCGACGGAGTGTTCGTCGTCGACGGCGCGTCGTTTCGCGAGATCGGATTCATTCCGACGGGCATCGGCACCCATGGCCTCTACCCCAGCCGTGACGGACGCTATCTCTATGTCGCCAATCGCGGCTCCAATCACATCCACGGCCGGCCACGCGGGCCGGGCAGCGTGTCGGTGATCGACTTCGCCACGCGCAAGGTAGTGAAGACGTGGCCGATCCCCGGCGGCGGCAGCCCCGACATGGGCAACGTCAGCGCCGACGGGAAGCAATTGTGGCTGTCCGGACGCTTCGACAACGTCGTCTACGTCATCGATACGTCATCGGGGGCGGTGCAGAAGATCCCGGTCGGTCACGAGCCGCACGGGCTGTGCGTGTGGCCGCAGCCCGGGCGCTACTCGCTCGGGCACACCGGCAACATGCGCTGACGCGCTCGACGCACGTCGCCGCGGCGTCGGTGTCCTGCGACGTCGCGGTTGCGCGGCGTCAGCGGTCCGCGGCGATCGTCGCGAGCCCGCCGAGATAGCTTCGCAATGCCTGCGGAACGTCGATCGTACCGTCCTCGCGCTGGTAGTTCTCCATGACCGCGACGAGCGTGCGGCCAACGGCGAGGCCCGATCCGTTCAGCGTGTGAACGAGCTCGGGCTTGCCCTGCGCATTGCGATAGCGCGCCTGCATGCGCCGCGCCTGGAACGCTTCGCAGTTCGAGCACGACGAGATCTCGCGGTACGCATTCTGGCCCGGCAGCCAGACTTCGAGGTCATAGGTCTTCGCCGCGGCAAAACCGATGTCCGCGGTGCACAGGGCCATCACGCGGTAGGGGAGCTCGAGTTTGCTCAGGATCGCTTCGGCATGACCGGTAAGCTCCTCCAGCGCGGCATACGAATCGTCGGGGTGCACCACCTGGACGAGCTCGACCTTGTCGAACTGGTGTTGCCGGATCATGCCGCGCGTGTCCTTCCCGTAGCTTCCCGCCTCGGATCGAAAGCACGGGGTGTGCGCGGTGAGCTTGAGCGGCAGTGCGTCCGACGCGAGAATGCGCTCGCGCACCGAATTGGTGAGCGTGATCTCCGCCGTCGAGATCAGATACTGGCGCTCGCTGTCAGCGTCCGCGGCGGTCTTTCCGCCGCGGATCACCGCGAACATGTCGGCCTCGAATTTCGGGAGCTGAGTGGTGCCGACGAGCGTCGACGCATCGACGATGTAGGGCGTGTAGCACTCGGTGTAGCCGTGCTCGCCGACGTGGATGTCCAGCATGAACTGCGCGAGCGCGCGGTGCAGCCTGGCGAGCGGCCCGCGGAGGAACGAGAAGCGCGCGCCAGAAAGCTTCGCCGCCGTCTCGAAATCGAGCATGCCGAGCCCTTCGCCGAGTTCGACATGGTCGCGCACCGGAAAGGCGAACGCGCGCGGCGTGCCGACGCGGCGCAGCTCGACGTTTTCTCCGGCCGAACGACCGACCGGCGTCGTCGCGTGCGTCAGGTTCGGCAGCTCGAGCAGGAACTCGCGAAGCTGTGCCTGCACCGCATCGAGCTCGCGTTCGAGCCGCTTCTGCTCGTCACCCAGCTCGGCCACCTGCGCGAGGAGCGGCGCGGCGTCGCCGCCGCCCGCGCGCGCGGCGCCGATCGCCTTCGACAGCGCGTTGCGCGTCGCCTGCAGCTCCTGCGTGCGCGTCTGCACGGTCTTGCGCTCGCGCTCGAGCGATTCGAAGCGCGCCGAGTCGAGCGTCACACCACGCGTCGCGAGCGAGTCCGCGACGCGCGCGAGGTCGTGGCGCAGGAGCTGGACGTCGAGCATCGGGCGATGTTAGCAGACGATGCTATCGCGTCTGCGCGTTCGGGTCGGCGAGCGGGTCGCCAGCGCCACCTGCCGCGTCACGATCCGCAGCATCGCGATCGGCGGCGTCGCGGGCCGCGGCATCGCGCGCGCGCAGCTCGGCCAGCCGCTCGCGGATCCGCGCCTCGGCGCCACGTTCGGTAGGCTGGTAGAAGCGCTGATCGGCCATCCCGTCCGGAAAGTAACGCTCGCCGGCGGCGTGCGCGCCGGGCTCGTCGTGCGCGTAGCGGTAGCCCTTGCCGTAACCGAGCTCGCCCATCAGTCGTGTCGGCGCGTTACGAAGCCGCAGCGGGACCGGACGCGACGCATCGTTCGCGATGAAGCGCCGCGCAGCACCGTAAGCCACATAGACCGCATTGCTCTTCGGCGCGCTGGCGAGGTAGAGCACGCACTCGGCGAGCGCCAACTCGCCCTCGGGCGAACCGAGACGCTCCCATGCGGCGACGGCATCGAGCGCCATGCCGAGCGCGCGTGGATCGGCGAGCCCGATGTCCTCGCTCGCCATCCTGACCAGACGCCGCCCGAGGTAGCGCGGGTCGGCACCGCCGTCGAGCATCCGGCACATCCAGTACAGCGACGCATCGGGATCGGAGCCGCGCACTGCCTTGTGCAATGCGGAGATCTGGTCGTAGAACGCCTCGCCGCCCTTGTCGAAGCGGCGCAGGCTGCGCGCGATCGCGTTCTCGACGAACGCGACGTCGACCGCGCTGCGCTTCGCGTCGGCAGCGGCGGTACCGAGTTGCTCGACGAGATTGACGAGGCGGCGCGCATCCCCGTCGGCGTACGCGACGATCGCGTCGCGCGCAGCGGTGTCGGGGGTGAGCGCGATGGTGAGCGTCCCGAGCGCGCGGTCGAGGACCTGCTCGAGGTCGATCGCCGAGAGCGGCTCGAGGACGTAGACGGTCGAACGCGACAGCAGTGCGCCAATTACCTCGAACGACGGGTTTTCGGTCGTCGCTCCGATGAACGTCAGCAGGCCGCGTTCGACGTGCGGCAGGAACGCATCCTGCTGCGCCTTGTTGAAGCGGTGGACCTCGTCGACGAAGAGGATCGTCGCGCGTCCGGATTCGTTGCGCACCTTCTCGGCCCGCGCCACCGCGTCACGGATGTCCCTGACTCCCGAGAGCACGGCGGAGATCGAGATGAACTCGGCGTTGAACCGGCGCGCGAGGAGTTGCGCGAGCGTCGTCTTGCCGCTTCCCGGCGGACCCCACAGGATCATCGAATGCGGCGTGCCGGAAGCCCATGCGACGGCGAGCGGTCGCCCGGGCGCGAGCAGATGGCGCTGGCCGACGACCTCGTCGATCGTCGTCGGGCGCAGGCGCTCGGCGAGCGGAACGCGCGCGTCGGCCCCCTGCTCACCCGGCGCAGCAGGCGCCTTCGCAGCCACCGCGCCGCGTTCGCCGGGCGCCACCCCGAAGAGATCGGGCGCGGAAGGCGAGTCGGGTTTCATGTCGTACCGGATCCGACCGCGGCGTCGCGAGGTGCGCGCACTACTCGCCGACGACGTCGGCGCCCTTCGGCGGAGTGAACGTGAACAGCCCCGCCGCGAGTTGCGGATTGCGCTTCATGTCGTCGAAGAAGAGTGTCGTCGCCTGCCCGAACGCGTCGGTGAGCATCATTCGGCGCGGCAAGTCCTGGGCAAAGCCGATGCGGATGCTCTTGAACTGCGAATCGTGCGCCTTCGGGATCGCGTCGACCCACGCGAGCCCGTCGGCGTCACCGGACGCGATGAGCGTAAAGTTGTTTTCAAGCTCGTTATCGCCGGCGAGAAGCGCCGCCGGGGTCTGCCCGAGGGCGGCATCGAGATTGCGCACCATCACCTGGTTCAGATCCTGATCGTAGACCCAGACGCGCCGCCCGTCGCCGACGATCACCTGCGCGTAGGGTTTCTCGTAGACCCAGCGAAAACGCCCCGGGCGCTCGAAGGCAAAGGTTCCCGACGACTGCTGTGCGCTGCGGCCATCGCGGCGCGTCACGGTTTGCCGGAAGGCGGCGGTCGCGCTGTGCGTGCCGGCGAGAAAGGCGTGCAACTCGTCGAGACCGGACGCGCTCGCGACCGACACGACGAGCATCAGCGCGAAGGTGAGGCTTAGCCGCGCTGCGTTCAAGCGATCGTCCGCCGCGCGATCGGCCATGCGATGCGGCTCAGTCTCACGCTTCGCCCTTGACCGCCGGCACCAGAACCTCGCGATTGCCGTTCGACTGCATCGGCGACACCATCCCGGCGCGCTCCATCTGCTCGATCAGTCGCGCCGCGCGGTTGTAGCCGATCCGCAGGTGTCGCTGGACCAGCGAGATCGACGGGCGCCGCGTTTTCAGCACGACGGCGACCGCCTGGTCGTACATCGGATCGGCCTCCGCATCGGCACCCTCCGCGCTGCCGGCGTCGGCGTCGCCGTCTACCGCGGCGGCGCCTTCGAGCAGGCCGTCGACGTATTGCGGCGCGCCCTGCGACTTCAGGTGCTCGACGACACGGTGCACTTCGGCGTCGGAAACGAACGCTCCGTGAACGCGCAGCGGATAGCCCGTTCCGGGAGGCAGGTAGAGCATGTCGCCTTGTCCGAGCAGCGT
>JAICXH010000150.1 GCA_025981645.1 Burkholderiales bacterium | reverse complement strand
CCTGCGATGATGGCCGTCGGCGTCGCGAGGCCGAGTGCGCACGGGCACGCGATGACGAGCACCGCGACCGCGTTGAAGAGCGCCGCCGTCGCGCTGCCCGCGAGCAACCACGTGGCAGCGAACGCGACGAGCGCGATCGCGATCACGACCGGCACGAAAATGCCCGACACGCGATCGGCGAGGCGCTGGATGGGCGCCTTCGAGCCCTGCGCTTCGCGCACGAGCCGCACGATGCCCGCAAGCAGCGTATCGGCGCCGATGCCGGTCGCTTCGCAGCGCAAACGCCCGTCGAGGTCGACGGTGCCGGCATACACGCGGGCGCCGCCCGCCTTTGCGACCGGCACGCTTTCTCCGGTGAGCATGCTTTCGTCGACGGCCGCGTGGCCGTCGATGACGATGCCGTCGACCGGAATCGCCTCGCCGGCACGCACGGCGAAGCGAGCGCCCACGACGACCTCGGCGATCGGGACGTCGACCTCACGACCGTCGCGCTCGATGTGCGCGACGCTCGGCCGCAGCCGCACCAGTCCCTCGATCGCCGCGGACGTGCCGGCGCGTGCATGCGCCTCGAGCGCCTTGCCGACCAGTACGAGCGTGACGATCGCAGCCGATGCCTCGAAATACACGTGCTCGGAAAGGCCGAGCACCGTGACGATCGTGCTCCACAACCAGGCGATCGACGTGCCGAGGACGATCAGCACGTCCATGTTCGCTCCGCCGCCCTTCAGCGCGTGCCACGCACCGACGTAGAAGCGCCGACCGACGAAAAACTGCACCGGCGTCGAAAGCGCGAGCTGCACGACGCGCGGCAGGAGCTCCTCCTGCTGGCGCGCGCCCGGCATGAACATCAGCAGCATCTGTGCGAGCAGCGGCGCCGTCAACACGATCGCCACGACGAGGTCGCGCCGAAGCGCGCGCCATGCCGCCTGGCGGCGCGCCGATTCGAGGTCGCGCTCGGCCGCCTCGTCGCGCTTGACGCGTGCACCATACCCCGCGCGCGAGACGGCGGCGATCAGCGCGTCGAGGTTGGCGCGCGCAGTGTCGTAACGCACCCTCGCCGATTCGGTGGCGAAATTCACGGACGCCTCGACACCCGGGACGCGGTTCAGCGTCTTCTCGATGCGCGCGGCGCAGGCCGCGCAGGTCATGCCCTCGAGCGCGAGATCGACGTGGCCGCCGCTGGCAGCCTTAGGTGCCGCGCGGACGGCGGGAGCGGAAGCGGCGGTCATGGGAACGGCGCTCATGCCGCCAATGTATACCCTGTGCGGGTATAAGTCAACACCGGGCTCTGCGCCCGTCGACAAGCCCTACTCGGGCCTGCCCTCCGGACGCATGTGCGGAAACAGGATCACGTCGCGGATCGACGGCGCATCGGCGAGCAGCATTACCACCCGGTCGACACCGATGCCTTCGCCTGCGGTCGGGGGCAGCCCGTACTCGAGCGCGCGCACGTAGTCGGCGTCGTAGTACATCGCCTCCTCGTCGCCGGCTTCCTTCGCCTTCGCCTGCGCGATGAAACGGGCGGCCTGGTCCTCGGGATCGTTGAGCTCCGAGAAGCCGTTCGCGATCTCGCGGCGCGAGATGAAAAGCTCGAAGCGGTCGGTGACCGCCGGATCGGCATCGCTCGCGCGTGCGAGCGGCGACACGTCGGTCGGATGCGCGACGATGAACGTGGGCTGCACGAGCTGCTGCTCGGTCGTCGCCTCGAAGAGCTTGAGCTGCAGCAAGCCCACGCCGTCGCTGTCGAAGACCGCCACGTCGAACGGGGCGAGCGCGCGCCGCAGCGCCGCCCTGTCGTCGAGGTCGACATCGGCGTACTCGGCGTTGTGACGGCGGATGGCCTCCGCCATCGTCATCCGCGGGAACGGCCGCGAAAGGTCGATTGTCTCGCCCTGGTAGACGATCGTCGTCGTTCCGCAGACCTTCTGCGCAACCTCGCGCAGCAGCACCTCGGTCAAGTCCATCAGGTCGCGATAGTCGGCGTACGCCTCGTAGAACTCGAGCATCGTGAACTCGGGGTTGTGCCGCGTCGAGATGCCTTCGTTGCGGAAGTTGCGGTTG
>JAICXH010000136.1 GCA_025981645.1 Burkholderiales bacterium | reverse complement strand
TGATCGCGAGTGACCGCGATCCATCGCTCTCGGCTTACGGCGCTGATCCAGTCCTCGTCCGGCGCGTCGCCGGCAAATTCCCGGTGGTGTGCAACGTACGGGATGCCCGCGTCAGCCAGCGCTTTGCCAAGTACCCGGCTCCAGGCGTTGCGGTCGATGAAAAGCGACGGGGCGTCACGCGGCGAGGCGCTCGTATCGGAGCGCCTCGAGGATTTCTTCTTCGCTGACACCGTAGTCCTCTGCCATGTCGCGCGGTGTGTCACCGGCCGCGAAGCGATCGCCGATCACGTCCGTCCTCACGCCCGCCCTCGCGACGATCGGACGCCCGAATTCGATCGATGGGTCGATCGCGATGACAGTCGGTATGGTGGTGGATTCCCCGGATCTCCTGCTGTAAGGGAACAAGCGCACGGGCATGCCGCCTGAATCCCGTTGGATGCGGTCGAGCGCGCGCTCGAACTCACCACGAAGCGCAATCTGACCGCCGCCGGAAACATTGACGAGTTGAGCGCCATCCGAGAGAAACAGATCCAGCCCGTTGGTCTGGAAGTCCTTGTCGAGCAGAGGCCGCGCAGAACCCATCCGGCGGCGAACATAGTCGAGCGCCCGGCGAACGCGCTGGAGGGGTACGCGATGCCCGCGGGTCATGGCGCCGAGAATGTGCAGCTCGCACAGATTTGAGAAGGACAGCAGCCGGCGTGCCGGGTCCGCCGGTCGGATGACCGCGCGAAACCAGCGATCCGAACCGCGGTACCGGTAGTCCTGGCCGAAGCACCATGCGCGGACCGTCGACGCGTTGAGCTTGAGGAGATATGCAGCTTCCGCGGCACGATACGCCGGCGCCTCGTGGATCGAGCGCGCAGCGGCCGCCCCCCGCGTTCGGGCGCGATGTGTCGTGGTCGTCGTTGCTCCTGTCATTGCGGTGTGGATGATACGCGTGAGTGAGCAAGTGCGGGATCAGACGTTCGATCGACGTGGATCGATCGCAGATCGAATGCGCAGGCGGCGAGCCACACCGAGCCGGACGCCGGATTCTCGCTCCCGCCTTCACCACGCTCGCCGCGGCGGCGGCGCGAGTCCGACGAAGATGATGATGCCGTCACCGCCGGGGTTGAGGATGGCGTCGTTGTCGAAATTCGGCTTCCAGTTGTTGATCGACCAGATGTTGCCGGCCTGATCGATCACGACACCGGTCTGCCGCATCATCGGAATGAAGCTCGGCGGCTTGCCGGGACCGTACAGCGGATCGCCGTTGTGCAACAGCACTTCGCTGCCCGCTGACGGCACCGTGTAGCCCGTGGCAGGGGAGATGGGATCGCCCGGATTCTTGCCGGGCGGGCAATGGCCACCGACGCCGCAGAGTTTGGAGAGCCTGCCGACGAAGGTATTGCCGGTCTCGAGCGGACCGAAATTCGCCACCCACACGTTGTCGTCGCCGTCGATTGCCGTGTCCCACGGGCCGTCGATGCCGCCGCCGTCGTAGTGCCCGATCTCGGTGCCGTCGGGTCGAAGCGCATAGACCATGCTGTCGCCCTGCGAAGCGACCCATGCGTCCCCTTCCGAGTCGACCGACAGGCCGCGAAGGCCCTGTCCGACGGGATACCGGAACTGCTGCAGCAAGCTGCCGTTGACGAGCGCGTATTTCGCGACGCTGCTGGGAGGCTTGCCGAGGCCGTTCGAAACCCACGCGGTTCCGTCCGGCGCGATGGCGACGTCGAATGGGCCGCTCCCGACATCCTGCTGGAAGCCCACCGACTTTTGCGGATTTCCGTTGATGAACACATAGACGCTGTCGTTCCCGAAGCTCGGGATCCAGATATTTCCGTCGGCGTCCGATTCCAGTCCTTGAGCCCTCACGGGGCCGCCTTGATAACCATCGGGCTTCGACGTCGAGCCGCCCGATGAATTGAAGCGCGCGATGCTGCCGTTTCCGTCTGGAGCGGGATCGCAGCCGGTGCAGGGTCCCCAACCGAAGTTGCCGAACCAGACGAAACCTTTGGGATCGACGGCAACTCCGAATCCCGTCCCCAGAAGGCCTCCGCCCACGAGCGGCGAAACGGGTGTGCCCCTGGCGCCGTCGGCAGGCTGACCGTTGGACTTCAACACGACGACCGCCTGACTCGAGTTGGGCGTGCCCTGGATGACGTTGTTCGTGACCCACGCGTACCCCCGCTGGTCGAACGCGAGATTGCCGGGGCCGCCGATCAAGAGGTCGGGTTCGTCGCTGCCCGAGTCGTTGACCTTGACCGTGACCGTCCATGCATCGGGCATCGTCGACAGATGATGGTCATAGACGTCGCTCAGCGATGCCAGCGCGTAGATCGCGGCGACGTTGCTGCCCGGGTCGCGTGCGAGGTTTGCCAGCGCTTCGGCCGTGCTGCTCGGAGGAGCGCCGCCAGGCGGAGTGGTCAGCGCCAACAGGCTCGACGTGACGGCGGGGTCGCCCACGCACGCGGCCAGCAGGTTGGCGAGCGACCGCGTCGACTGCAGCGAGTTCGTCTGATCGGCGTTTGGCGAGGCGAGGAGCACCGGCGACGAATCGCCGGTCGCCGATGCGGCGAGATTGTCGTTCATGCCCGCGGCGAGCTGCAGTGCGAACGCGTTGCCGGAGATCGCGCCCGTCCGGTAGAACTGCGCCATCGAATAGCTGGCGGCGACCGTGGTGAGCTCATCGATCGTGGCGAAGGCCGGCAGGTTCGGCCCGAGCACCGCCACGAACTCGACGCCTCCGCCGAGGTTCGCACTCAGATAGAAGATGCTCGAAGAGCTGCCCTTCCGATAGGGAATCGTGAACCGACCGGAAGCGTCGCTGGTCGCCTGGCCGATCGCGGTCGGTTGTGCGGATGTCGCCTCGAACAGCGTAACGCCGACGTCGGCGAGCGGCGCATGCGATGAGGAGTCCCCGGTTTGAACGACTCCGCTCAGTGATTTGGCACTTGCGGGGATCGCTGGGGCGGCCAGCAAGAGTGCGACGCCAAACATCAGCAGGCGTGTGGTCGAGAGCATGCGTACGCCCGACAGCAACAACCTGCTCGACCGCATGCGCGTTCTCATCCGCCTCTCCTCATTCGCCGCAAGCGGCACCAGGGGAGGGCAATGATAGTGGGGCGGCGGTCGAGGCGACATCCCGGCAGGCCGGCCCCTTGTAGGCTACTCGAGCGGTCGCGACAGCGAATTACGACTTGCTGTAGATCTCCGCTCCCGCCTCGACGAACTCGGCCGCCTTCGCCTCCATTCCCTTCGCCAGCGCCTCGTCGTCCGACAGGCCCTGCTTCGCCGCGAAGTCGCGCACGTCCTGCGTGATCTTCATCGAGCAGAAGTGCGGGCCGCACATCGAGCAGAAGTGCGCGAGCTTGGCGCCGTGCTGCGGCAACGTCTCGTCGTGGAACTCGCGCGCCTTGTCCGGATCGAGGCCGAGGTTGAACTGGTCCTCCCAGCGGAATTCGAAGCGGGCCTTGGAGAGCGCGTTGTCGCGGATCTGCGCGCCCGGATGACCCTTGGCGAGATCGGCCGCGTGCGCGGCGACCTTGTAGGCCATGATGCCGTCCTTGACGTCGGTCTTGTTCGGCAGCCCCAGGTGCTCCTTCGGCGTCACGTAGCAGAGCATCGCGGTGCCGTACCAGCCGATCATCGCGGCGCCGATGGCCGAGGTGATGTGGTCGTAGCCGGGGGCTATGTCGGTGACGAGCGGGCCCAGCGTGTAGAACGGAGCTTCGTGACACATTTCCCGTTCCTTC
>JAICXH010000129.1 GCA_025981645.1 Burkholderiales bacterium | reverse complement strand
CTTGCCGATCACTTCGTCGCGCGTGAGCCCATAGAGGTCGAGGAACGCCTCGTTGACGAACACGTAGCGGCGCTCGGCATCGAGATAGACGACGGGTTCGGGAATGTTGTCGGTGAAGAGGCGTAGCTGCTTCTCGCGCGCGGCAAGCTCCTGCTCCGTCTGCTTCAGGTCGTGGATGTCGTACTCGGTGCAATACAGGCCGCGCACCTTGCCCGTCGAATCGAGATCGGGCGCCATCCGGCCATGCATCCAGCGCCGCTGGCCGTTGGCGTTCTGGCCGATGCGCTCGTACTCGACGTGCTCGCCGGCCTGCGCGCGCCTCAATATCGGGCGCAGGAACGCGGCGACGTCGGCCGCCATCACTTCGAACGGCGTCTTGCCGTAGATTTCGTCCTGCGGC
This sequence comes from Burkholderiales bacterium, assembly GCA_025981645.1. Classification (GTDB taxonomy): domain Bacteria; phylum Pseudomonadota; class Gammaproteobacteria; order Burkholderiales; family Casimicrobiaceae; genus VBCG01. The sequence goes on along the minus strand of JAICXH010000129.1, from coordinate 4,085 downwards.
TTGCAGACCCAGTTCGCAAATGCCTGGTTGACGAACGTGTAGTGCAGGCTCTTGTCGAGGTAGGCGATCGGACCCGGGATGTTGTCGGCGAAAAGCCGCAATTGCTGCTGCTGCGATTTGAGCGCATCGCGCACGCGCACGTCGTCCTCGATGTCGTTCCAGACGACGAATGCGCCGCCGACGCGGCCGCCCATCTCGCGGTCGGGGAACAGCGTCACGCGTACCCAGCGCAACTCGCCCGACGCGCGACGCTCGCGCCGCTCGTAGGAGACCGTCGCGCCGGCGAACGCGCGCTCGATGTAGCCCTGCATCTCGGTCAGCGCGTCCGACGCGAGGAAGTCGGAGAGCGCATGGCCGAGCAGATCGTCGGCAGGCACGCCGATCCAGTCGGCGAACGGCTTGTTGGCGAAGCGCAGCCGAAGCTGGCGGTCGAAGTGCAGGATCGGCAGGCCGACGCTGTCGGTGACGAGGCGCAGCCGATGCTCGCGCTGCCCTGCCTCGACTTCGAGCCGCTTCAGCTGATCGACATCGCTGTAAGTGGCGAGAACGCCACGGATGTGGCCCTGCTGATTGCGGTCGGGGTAGTAATCGACGCGAATCCAGATCGGCTGGCGGCCCGGCAGGGCGAGCTGCCATTCGTAGCCGGTGCGCTCGCCGCCGAGGGCGGCGTCGATGTAGGCGCGATAGAGCTGATAGCTCTCGCGACCCATCACCTCGATGATCTCGCGGTTCAGCACCTCCTCGGTCCGCTTGCCGAACCAGTCGAGCAGCGCCTTGTTGACGAAGCGGTAGCGCTGGTTGCGGTCGATGTAGGCGAGCGGCGTGCCGAGCGCGTTGAGCTTGCGCTGCGACAGCGCGAGCAGCGGCCCCCGCTCCAGTGCCTCTCCGACCGTCGCTGGCACGGGCGCGAGGTCGAGGCGGCTGATCGAGCGGGTCAAGGCCATCGGCGTTTTCGAGTATCGGGCTGGCGGCGGCGACAAAGCACCGGCGCCGGAGAGGTTCCTCCGGCGCGGCGCTCTCCCATCCCCGGGTCTCGCCACCCCGTCGACGGAAGCAAAAAGCAAGGATTGGGCCCGTCCGACCCGAATTGCGGGAGCCATCCGCCCCCGGACACCCGCCCCGGGCGCGGTTACAATCCGCGTCACCAAAAAACGCCGGGCGGCAGAACGGGCCGGCGGGCGCGACGCGCGCCCGTCCACGAAACCAACGGACGCGACCGTTCAAAGCCTCCGCGGCACACCCGCGAGATTGCCCATGCCGTCCTTGCCGACCGTGCGCCGGTTGTGCGCGCTGGCACTGCCGATCGCGCTTTCGGTCGCGTCTCGCGCATGGGCGGCGAGTGCGCCGCTATCCGAACCGCCTGCAATCGGGACGATTCCGATCGACTTCATCCTGTTCGCGCTGACGCTCGCGGGCGTTGCAGTCTTGCAGAACCACACGCTGAAGGTCGCGGTGGTCGGCCTCGCGGTGATCACGCTCTTCAAGATCCTGTTGTCGCCGTTTCCCGAAGGCGCAGGGATCGCCGGTTTCGTCGCCCATCTCGCGCATGAATGGGTGTTGCTCACGAACCTGCTCGGACTGCTGCTCGGCTTCGCGCTGTTGTCGAAGCACTTCGAGGCGAGCGAAGTGCCCGCCTGGCTGCCGAAGCTGCTGCCCGACGACTGGAAGGGCGCCTTCGTGCTGCTCGTGATGATCTTCGTGCTGTCATCGTTCCTCGACAACATCGCGGCCGCGCTGATCGGCGGCACGATCGCCGGCGTCGTGTTTCGCCGCAAGGTGCACATCGGCTTTCTCGCCGCGATCGTCGCCGCGTCGAATGCCGGCGGCTCCGGAAGCGTCGTTGGCGACACGACGACGACGATGATGTGGATCGACGGCGTATCGCCGCTGTCGGTGGTCGAGGCGTACATCGCCGCGTCGCTCGCGCTCGTGCTGTTCGGCATTCCCGCCTCGATCCAGCAGCAGCGCTACTCGCCGATCACGAAGGACGCGGCCGCAAGCGTACGGATCGATTACGCGCGCGTGTTCATCGTCGCGGCGATGCTGACCACCGCGATCGTCGTCAACGTCGTGGTCAACGTGCAATACAGCGCCTGGTCGGATCGGTTTCCGTTCATCGGTGCCGCCGTCTGGGTGGCGCTGCTCGCGTGCGTGCCGCTGCGGCGTCCGCACTGGGAGGAACTGCCCGGCGCGCTCACGGGATCTATCTTTCTGCTGTCGCTCGTGCTCGCCGCCTCGATGATGCCGGTGCACAAGCTCCCCGATGCGTCGTGGCACGTCGCGCTCGGACTCGGCTTCGTTTCCGCCGTATTCGACAACATTCCGCTGACGGCGCTCGCGCTGTCGCAGGGCGGATACGACTGGGGCTACATCGCATTCGCGGTCGGCTTCGGCGGCTCGATGATCTGGTTCGGCTCGTCGGCGGGCGTCGCACTGACGAATCAGTTTCCCGAGGGGAAATCGGTGTTCGCGTGGCTGCGCGGCGGCTGGCACGTGGCCGTCGCGTACGTGCTCGGGTTCGCGCTGATGCTCGCCGTCCACGGCTGGTCGCCCGATCCGCCGCTGCACGGAGCTCCCAGCACGCCGGTATCGGCGACGCCGCACGCGTAGGATGCACGCCCACAGCCCGATCGGCGGCGGGCCGACTCCCGGGCGACCGCAGCGCCGGTTAGCATCGACGCGTGGGCGCCTCGCGCGCCGATCGAGACGGAGCACGACAATGCTGAAACGTACTCTTCTTGCCGTCGCGTTGCTGGGGGCGGTGGCCGGCGCGCAGGCGGCCGATTGGGTTCCGACGCAGGGACGACCGTACGATCGAGGGCGCGGACCGGGACCGGGTGTCGGCGCCGTCCTCTACTCGAATTCGGATTTCCGCGGCGATCGCTATGTCGTGCAGGGCAGTTACATGCGCGACCTCGCGAACACCGGATTCAACGATCGCGCGCAGTCGCTGCGCGTCGAGCGCGGCTACTGGATCTTCTGCAGCGACGCCGATTTCCAGGGCCAGTGCCGCACGTTCGGTCCCGGCGATTACCGCCGGCTGCCGCGTGCGCTCGACAACAAGATCTCGTCGGGACGCCGCATTTCCGAGCGGTATCCGTATAACGGCCAGCCGAACTGGGAGCGCTGACGCGCGCTTCATGCCGATCGTCGACGACATCGTCGGCCTGCGCCGCATCCTCGCGCGCTCGCGCACGCTGGCGGTCGTCGGCCTTTCCGCACAGTGGTACCGGCCGAGCTATTTCGCGGCGAAGTACATGCAGGATCACGGCTATCGGATCATTCCGGTGAACCCGCGTTACGATGAGGTGCTGGGCGAGAAGTGCTATCCCGACCTGCGCGCGATCGCCGAGCCCGTCGATCTCGTCGACTGCTTTCGCAGGTCCCAGGACATCCCTCCCATCGCCGATGCGGCGATTGCGATCGGTGCCAAGGTGCTCTGGATGCAGCTCGGCGTCGTCAACGACGAGGCTGCGCAACGGGCAAGCGACGCGGGCCTCGACGTCGTCATGAACCGCTGCGTGAAGATCGAGCACGCGCGCATCCTCGGCGGCCTCAACTGGGCGGGGGTCAACACCGGCGTCATTTCCGCGCGACGACCGGGCATCACGTAGATCGGCGCAGCCGCCGCCGGCGCGGAGTTGGAGACGTGCGACCCGCACGCCCTACCGGTCTGCGAGCGCTACGCGGTACGATGCCGTCTCGTCGGCTGACGTACGCCCCGAGTTGCGACCCGACAAGCCAATGCCCGACCGTTCATTCGGCTTCGACACGCTTTGCCTGCACGCGGGACAGATCCCCGACGCGCAAACGGGCTCGCGCGCGCTGCCGATCTACCAGACGACGTCGTTCGTCTTCGACAGCGCCGAGCACGCGGCGTCGCTTTTCAACCTGCAGACGTTCGGGAACGTCTACTCGCGCATCTCCAATCCGACCGTCGCGGCACTGGAGGAACGGGTCGCGGCACTCGAAGGCGGACGTGCGGGACTGGCGGCGGCCACCGGCATGGCTGCGCAGATGCTCGCCTTTCTCACGCTCGCGAAGGCCGGCGATCACATCGTCGCCGCGCGCACGCTCTATGGCGG
>JAICXH010000035.1 GCA_025981645.1 Burkholderiales bacterium | reverse complement strand
GCTGCCGCAGCACGGCGCCGGCATCGTGATCGCGCCGTCGCTCGGCTACATGGAGCGTGCGTACTTCGACGCCAAGGAGCAGGGCTGGTCGCGCGCGCCGATCGTCGAGATGCTGATCCCGTCGGTCGTCGACGCGACGCTGGCGCCGCCGGGGACGCACGTCGCGAGCCTTTTCTGCCAGCACGTGCATCCGCAGATCGGCGACGTGCGCACGGGCACCACCTGGGATGACCATCGCGAAACCGTCGCCGACCTGATGATTGCCACCGTCGATGCGGTGGCGCCGGGATTTGCGGCGAGTGTGCTCGGCCGGCGCTCGTTCACGCCGCTCGACCTCGAGCGCGAGTTCGGCCTCGTCGGTGGCGACATCTTCCACGGGGCGCTTTCGCTCGACCAGCTCTTCGCGATGCGGCCCGTCTACGGCCACGCCGATTACCGGATGCCGGTTCCGGGCCTTTATCTGTGCGGCTCGGGCGCCCACCCAGGCGGCGGCGTCACCGGCTTGCCGGGGCGCAATGCCGCGCGCGAGATCCTCAAGGATCGATACCGGCGGCTCCGATAATCGCATTCGCCATCGCCGCGTTCCTTCCGATACTGGCGCATTCGCTATCGGCGCGTTCCGCCCGATAATCGCGCGCTCGTATCGGCCTAGTCGCCGTTGATGCGCATCGCGGCGAGGCTGGGGATCGCGCGTGTGGCCATAATGAAGTAGGCCTGATCCCTTTCGATTCCGACGCTGTCGTAGCCCACGGCCTCGGCGGCAGCGAGCGTGGAGCCTGATCCGGCAAACGGGTCGAGAACGACACCGCATCCAAGCGGCAGCACTGCGCGAACGAGGCGCCTGAGGAATGCCTGTGGTTTGAGGCTCGGGTGCGGTGCGTGGCGCCGCTCCGACGGCCGCGTCGGCAATGACGCGATCACATCGCCAAACGGCCGGCTCGCAGAGATCCGCCTGAAGCCGCCGGTTCCCCATTTGCGCAGGTTGTCCTGCACCCTGCCGTCGAGAGGCTTGCGAAAGAGAAGCCACGGTTCCCACATCGACCGTGGCATGACGCTCACGTCGGCGAATTCGACGTGGGCGTGTTTCGGTCGGTCACCTCCGCGCATCGTCATGACCAGTCGAACGAGTTCTCCGCGTCGTTCGAGTCCGGCGCGCGACCGCGCGCCGGCGACGATATGCGAAAGCAGCGGATTGCTCGCGACGACGACGTTTGCGCCCGGGACCAGCGCCGGGAGCAATCGCTGCGCCCACGTCGCGAAGAACTGCTCGAGCACGTCGAGATCGGTAGCCGTCAACACCGTGAAACGCGGTATCGGCGCGCGTTTCGCTCCATCGAACGACGGAGGTATTCGCCACACGCCGCCCTTTCCGCGCCGGAGCTTCTCCTGCTCGATTGCCGAATACTCGACCAGACCGTAAGGTGGGTCGGTGACGACGGCATGGACTGAATGGTTCGGCTGCGCTTCGAGCCACCGCAGGCAGTCGTCGTGGATCAGCGAAAGTCTTCCAACGACAAATGGTGGCGACCGCGCGATGGCGTCCCCGACGATGCCGGATTGTCGTCTCATGGGCCTTCGCTCGCGATCTGGGACTCGCCTGCAACATGACAAGCAAAGATGCGAAGCCGGCCGATAAGCCGGGTTCTGTTACGGCGCGCGAGCGCGCTATGACCGTCATTCGTCTGGGCCCGCCGTTGCCGACGGGCTCGAGCCGCCTACCCGCGGACTCGGCGAGCAGCGTCGTCGTCCGCCTGCTTGGCGTTGCTCCGGATGGAGGTTGCCGCGTTTCACCCGCCCCCGTGTGACCGGGAGCGACTCGTCTCTGTGGCCCTGTTCCTCGCCTTGGCCGAGGCCGCGAGGCCCCGGTTGCTGCGGCCGGGCGTTACCCGGCATCCTGCTCTGTGGAGCCCGGACTTTCCTCCCTCCCTTTCGGCTTGCGCACGCGGGAGAGCGACGATCTGACCGGCTTCGCAGCGTGCATTGTAGCCGCAATCGCGCCGGCGACCTGCCATTCGAGCTCCTGCCCGGCGCCGAGCGGGACGATGCTCGCGTCGCCAAGCGGCAGCGAAGTGGGGACGCGCCAGCGCTCGCGAACGAGCGTGATGCGGTCGGGGTTGCGCGGCAACCGGTAGAAGTCCGCGCCGTGATGCGACGCGAAGCCTTCGAGCCGATCGAGCGCGCCGGCGACTTCGAACACCTGCGCGTAGAGCGCCATGGCCGCGGGCGCGCCGTAGCATCCGGCGCAACCGCAATCGCTCTCCTTCGCGGTGCGCGCGTGCGGAGCCGAATCGGTGCCGAGGAAGAAGCGCGAGTGCCCCGAAGTCGCCGCCGCGACGAGCGCTCGGCGGTGGGCGTCGCGCTTCAGCACTGGCAGGCAGTAGAGGTGCGGGTGCAGCCCGCCGTCGAACATCGCGTTGCGTGAGTGCATGAGGTGCTGCGGCGTGATCGTCGCCGCCACGTTGGGTCCGGCGGCAGTGACGAAGTCCACGCTCTCCTTCGTCGTGATGTGCTCGAGTATCACGCGCAGGCCGGGGAAGTCGCGCACGATCGCGGTGAGCTCGCGGTCGACGAAGACGCGCTCGCGGTCGAACACGTCGACGTCGGCGTCGGTGACCTCGCCGTGCACCGCGAGCACGAGGCCGTGGCGCTCCATCGCCTCGAACGTGCGATAGGCGCGCGACGGCGCTCTGAGGCCCGACTCTGAATGGGTGGTGGCGCCGGCGGGGTAGTACTTGGCCGCGTGCACGAAGCCGCTTGCGACGGCGCGCCTGATCTCCGCGGCGTCGGTCCCCTCGGTCAGGTAGAGCGTCAGCAGCGGCCGGAAGCGCGAGCTTCGCGGCAGGGCGGCGACGATTCGGTCGCGGTAGGCGGCGGCCTCGGCGGTCGTGACGACCGGTGGCCGCAGATTGGGCATGACGATTGCTCGACCGAATACCCGCGCGGTTGCCCCCACCACGGCGGCGAGCGTTGCGCCGTCGCGGAGGTGGACGTGCCAGTCGTCGGGGCGCGTGAGGTCGAGCGTGGCGGTCGGCAAGCGAGATCCCGGTTACGCGTCGATTCCGGCACCGATTATAAGGGCCGGCCGGCGACGAAAGGCGGGGCTGGCAGCGAGCCTGCCGCGCTTTCGCCCGCGATCTCCCGACCGGCTATAATGTCCAATTTCCCACGAGCGCCACGCGGCCCACGACCCGACGGCAAAAGCCGCGCTCCAACGACGCAACGGATGGATCCAGCATGACCGCGAAGACCGTGACCGCCAAGACCGCGACCGCGAAGACCGCGACCGCCAAGACTGCGACGTCCAAGACTGCCGCCGTCGCCAGGAAGACTTCCCGCGAAATCTCCGAGGAAGACATCCTCAAAGCTCCGGAGAAGGACTACATGAACGAGGCCCAGCTCGCGTTCTTCCGCAGGCGCCTCGAGGACGTCCGCGACCAGATCCTTCGCAATGCCGACGATACCGGCGAACACCTGCGCGAGAACGAGATCACCACCGACCCCTCCGATCGCGCGACGCTGGAAGAGGAGTACACGCTCGAGCTGCGCACGCGGGACCGCGAACGCAAACTGCTGAAGAAGGTCGAAAAATCGCTGCGGATGATCGAGGACGGGACCTACGGGTATTGCGAGGAGACGGGCGAGCCGATCGGCGTGCCCCGCCTGCTCGCGCGCCCGATGACCACGCTGTCGATCGAAGCCCAGGAACGCCGCGAACGCGTGCAGAAGCTCTACGGCGACTGACTGCGGGCGCGGCCGGCGTACGGCAGCGTGCATCCCCGGCGCGAGATCCCGCTCGCGTTGCGGGCGCATGCGCGCTGCCGCGCTTCCCATCCACTCACGCTAGGAGATTGCGAACATGTTCACATTGCCGCCCCTGCCTTTCGCCGAAGGCGCACTTGCGCCGCTCATCTCGGCGAACACGCTGTCTTTCCACTACGGCAAGCACCACAAGGCGTACGTGGACAACCTCAACAACCTGGTCAAGGGCACCGAGTTCGAGTCGGCGACCCTGGAGAAGATCATCGGCGACACGGCGGGCAAGGCCGAACGCGCCGGAATCTTCAACAACGCCGCGCAGATCTGGAACCATACGTTCTACTGGAACAGCCTGACCCCGGGAGGCGGAGGAAAGCCGACCGGCAGGCTCGCGTCGATGATCGACTCCGATCTCGGCGGCTATGACCAATTCCGCAAGGACTTTGCCGCGGCCGCCGTGTCGCAGTTCGGCTCGGGCTGGGGATGGCTCGTCTCCGCCGGCGGCAAACTCAAGATCGTCAAGACCGGCAATGCGGAGCTGCCGCTCACGCGTGGTCAGACGCCTCTGCTGACGATCGATGTCTGGGAACACGCGTATTACCTCGATTATCAGAACCGCCGCGCTGATTATGTGAACGCGCTGATCGACAAACTGCTGAACTGGGGGTTTGCCGCCGATAAGCTCCCCCGCGGCTGAGCGGTCGCGCAACGCTCCGGGCGCTGCCACGACGCGAGTGGCTTGCCCGGGGCGCGCCCTCGGGCTCATAATCGACAACTTTCATTCCAGCGGCATAAAGGTCGGGATGGTCCTGTTCGGCAAGACGCCGGCGAAGAAGCCGGCCTCGGCCAAGCCCGCCACGGGCCCCAAGGCGGCGAGGGAACCGGCACAGGCGGGACCGCGCCCGGTTTCGGCGCGCGAGCTCGCCGCGGCGGCTGCCGGGCGCCGGGCCGGACGCGCCGGCGCTTTCGAGCCGATCGGAGATACCAGCCTGCGCGGGGCCAGCATTATCGATTGGTCGAGCGCCCCGGCGGCGATCGAGGTCTTGCAGGCCAATCCGGGGCTCTGCGACGTTCTCGAGAATGCGGCGCTGCTGTTCGCGAGCGGGCAGGACGCCGCCGCGCGCGCGCTGCTCGAGCAGGGTGTGCAGGCCGACGCCGACGCACGCCAGTCGGCGCTCGCCTGGCTCGCCTTGTTCGACCTGATGCAGCGCGCAGGCGATCGCGACGCCTTCGAGCAGCTCGCCATGCATTATGTGCTCCAGTTCGAGAGCTCGGCGCCGTCGTGGGAGGCGGCCGCGCCAGACAAGGCCGGAGGCGCCGCGCACGGAGGCGGCTACATCGCGATCGCCGGCGCGCTGTCGGCGGCCAATCCAGCTCCGCTCGAGGGCCTGCGCCGAGCCGTTGCGTCGAGCGTGCCGCGCGCGAGGGTCGACCTCGCCGGCCTCACCGACTTCGACGACGCCGGGGCACGCGAGCTCGCCGAGCTTCTCGCGCGCGCGCGCCGCCAGCGGATGGCGCTCGCCGTGCAGCGGCCCGAGCGCCTGCGCACTGCACTCGATGCAGCCGTCGCGCGCGGGCGCGAAGGAGGCGAAGGTGCGTGGCTCCTTTCGCTCGAGCTCCTGCAGTGGCAGCACGAGCAGGCGCAATTCGACGAGCGGGCGCTCGAGTTCGCCGTCGCCTTCGAGCTGTCGCCGCCGTCGTGGGAACCGCCCGCTGCGGAGCACGGCGGACCCACCGAGGGCAGATCCACCGAGGGCGGATCCAATGCGGCCGCAGCGGCTTCGCGCACGTCCGAGATCGCTGATGAGCCCGACGTGCTCGACCTCGTCGGCGTGATGGCAGGGGCGACCCCGCCACAGCTCCCCGAGATCGAGCAGTTCGCTACGCTTCACGACGTCGTCACCGTCGACATGAGCCGCGTCGAGCGCGTGGACTTCGTCGCCGCGGGAGCATTCCTCAACGTGATTGCGCGACTCGAAAGCCGGCATCACGCGCTGCAGATCGTCGGGGCAACGCCGATCGTGCGCGCGCTCCTGCTCCTGATCGGTGCATCGCCGCGCCACTTCGTGCGCAAGGTGAGCTGACGGCGGCACCCGCGCGAGCGTGCCAACGAGCGAACGCATGGGACCGGCCGACACGGCGACGTTTCACGGAACCACGATCCTCTCGGTTCGCCGCGGCAACGCCGTCGCGCTGGGCGGCGACGGGCAGGTCACGCTGGGCCAGGTGGTCGTCAAGTCGACGGCGAGGAAGGTTCGCCGCCTCCATCACGGGAATGTCCTCGCAGGCTTCGCCGGGGCGACTGCCGATGCATTCACGCTGTTCGAGCGCTTCGAGGCCAAGCTCGACAAGCATCAGGGCCACCTGACGCGCGCGGCGGTCGAGCTCGTGAAGGATTGGCGGTCCGACCGCGTATTGCGCAGGCTCGAGGCGATGCTGGCGGTCGCCGACCGCGAAGCCTCGCTCGTGATCACCGGGACCGGCGACGTCCTCGAACCCGAGCACGGTATCGTCGCGATCGGATCAGGCGGTCCGTACGCGCAGGCGGCGGCACGTGCGCTGATCGGCGCAACCGACCTCGACGCCGCGGCGATCGTCGCGCGAGCCCTCGCGATCGCCGGCGAGATCTGCATCTATACGAACGACCAGGTCGTCATCGAGACGCTCGCGTGGTGACGGCGGCCGATTGCGGCGAGGGTACGCGCTTCGACGCGGTGGTCGCCGGCGCGGGGCTCGTCGGCCTCGCCACCGCGGTCGCGCTCGCTCGCGCGGGCCTCGCCGTCGCGACAGTCGATCGGGCGAATCCAGCAGACGTCACCAACTCCGCGGACGACTGGGATCGACGCATCTACGCAGTGAGCCCCGGGAGCGCGCGTTTTTTGAGTGCGATCGGCGCGTGGCAGGCACTCGCCTGCGAGCGAATTGCGGCGGTCGAATCGATGTGGATTGCCGGCGACGCGGGCGCGACGCTCGAGTTCTCCGCCTACGATGCCGGCGAGCGCGCGCTTGCCTGGATCGTCGAGGAGCGTTCGCTGAAGAGTGCGCTGCGCGAGGCGGCCTTCGCTGCCGGGGTCGTGCTGCGCGAGGGCGTCAGCTGCGAGCGCATCGCCTGGTCGGACGCCGACGCGGTGCTGACGCTCGGCGACGGGAACGATCTCGCGGCGCGGCTCGTCGTCGGCGCGGATGGCCTCCATTCGTGGGTTCGCTCCGCTTCCGGTTTCGACGCGAAGCCGCGGTCCCGGGAGCAACTCGGCGTGGTCGCCAATTTCGCGACCGCGCTGGCGCACCGAGGTCGTGCGAGCCAGTGGTTTCGCGACGACGGAAGCGTGCTCGCCTGGCTGCCGCTGCCCGGATCGCGCATCTCGATCGTGTGGTCGGCGCCTGCCGCACTCGCGCGCGAGCTGACGGCACTTTCGCCGGAGGAGCTCGCCGGCCGCGTAGGCGATGCGGGCGGCAACGTGCTTGGCGCGCTGACGCCGCTTGGCGGTGCTGCCGCGTTTCCGCTCCATTCGTTGCACGTCCCGTCGCCCGTCGCCCGCAGGCTCGCGCTCGTCGGCGATGCTGCGCACGGGGTCCACCCGCTCGCTGGCCAGGGTGTTAATCTGGGTTTCGGCGATGCCGAGGCGCTCGCCGACGTGCTTGCCGAGCGCGGGCCGGTCGCCGATTGCGGCGAGGCGCTGTTGCTCGAGCGTTACGCGCGGCGGCGCGCCGAACCGGTGCTCGCGATGCAGACGATGATCGAGGGTCTCGGGCACCTCTTTGGAAACCGTTCGCGGACCGTCCGTGCGCTGCGCAACGCCGGCATGAGCGCGATCGATCGCCTGCCGATCGTCAAGAACGCGCTCGCGCGCGCAGCGATGCACTGAATGAGTGATCTGGAGTCGACGATGACCGCACGTTCCCGCCTGCACGATCTTTGCCGCATGGCGCTCGCCGCCGCGGTCACGCTCGCTTGCGCGCTACCCGTCGCCCGCGCGCAGGTCGCAGCACCTCCGCTCGCCTCGACCGTGGCAGCACCCGCCGCGAGCGCGCCCGCCGAAAGCCCCGACGCCGCAGCCATCCGCAAGGCGCTCGAGCAGCGCTTTCCGGGCGCGCCGATCAGCCATATCGGCAAGAGCGGCTACCTCGGTCTCTACGAGGTGATGCTCGGCGACCAGCTCGTCTACACGGACCCCAATGCCACGCTGATTTTCGTCGGTTCGGTCTACGACGCGGCAACCAAGCAGAACCTCACCGAGCAGCGCAGCCGCAAGCTCAACCGCGTGGCGGTCGACAAGCTTCCGATGAATCTCGCCTTCACGCGCGTCAAGGGCGACGGCTCACGCAAGCTCTACATCTTCTCCGATGCCGACTGCCCGTTCTGCCACCGGCTCGAGCAGGAGCTGCGCGGGCTCGACAACGTCACGCTTTACACGTTCCTGTTCCCGATCGACCAGCTTCATCCGGATGCGTCGCGCAAGTCGCGCATCCTCTGGTGCGCGGCCGACCGCGGCAAGGCCTGGGACACCTATTTCGCGACCGGAAAACTCCCACCGAACAATGGCGACTGCGGTGACCCGGTTGCGAAGACGCAGGCGCTCGGCGATTCGCTTCACATCAACGCGACGCCGACGCTGATTTTCGCCGACGGCACGATGATCCCCGGGGCGCTGCCGCTGCCGCAGATCGAGAAGGAAATGGCGAACGCGCAGGCCGAGCTCGCGAAGGGTCACGCCGCACCCCAGGCCGCGCGCTGACCGGCCGGCAGCCGTGCGGACTGCGATCATCACCGGGGTCTCGACCGGTCTCGGCGAGGCGCTCGCCGCGCGTCTGCTTGCCCAGGACTACGAAGTGCTCGGGGTCGGCCGGCGGCCATCGCCGAAGCTCGGCGGCGCCCGCTTCACGTTCGCCCGGGCCGACCTCGCGCAGCTCGATTCGCTCGAAGCGGCGCTCACCCGGGCATTCGCCGCGATCGCCGCGCGAAAGCCCAGCCAGGTGTGCCTGATCAACAACGCCGCGACGGTCGGCGGCGTCGGCACGCTCGGGACGCTCGGCGGGGCGGCGATCGCCGCCGATCTCGCCGTCAACCTCGCGGCGCCGGTGATCGCGGCCGATTGCTTCTGCCGCAGCTTCGCCGGCCCGGATTGTGAGCCGCGCATCGTCAACGTGTCGTCAGGTGCCGCGCAGGCGCCGATCGCGGGCGCGTCGCTCTATTCGATCGCGAAGGCCGGTCTTGAGATGCTGACTCGCGCGCTCGCGGCCGAGCACGACGAGCGAAGCTTCGGCGCGATCACGCTGCGACCGGGAATCATCGATACGCCGATGCAGCAGGCGATGCGCGGACAACCGGCCGCACGCCTGCCGGTCGTCGCGATGTTCCGCGATTTCCACGCGAGCGGGCGCCTCGTGGCTCCGGCCGAGGTGGCGGCAAAGGTCGTCGCCAGGCTCGTCGAGGGAGAGATCGACAACGGCCGCACCTACACCTACGCCGAGCTCTGAGCGATCAGTGCGGCCGCGGCCGCACGATGACCCGGTAAGAAAGAATCGCGCCCGGCGGCCCAGCCTCCCACTCGAGGCAGTATCGTCGCGCGAGCGGCGCCGCGTAGATGCCGCTGCCGGAGGTCGAGTGATCGTGCACCACCGGCATCAGCACGACGCTGCCTTCGCCGTAGGCGATCGAGAAGGCGACCGGTGCGCTGCTCGTGAAGCGGTAGTCGAGGCGCTCGTTCGGCGCGAGTTGCGCACAGACTTCGTGCGATTGCCACGGCGCGACGACGACGCGCGGCGCGTCGCGCTCCATGCCCGCGACGAGCGCGCGGGGGGCGCAGCCGGCGAGCGCGAGCGTCTGAGCCGCGCAGAGTGCGGCCGCGCGCAGCCTGACGCTCACCGCGGCAGGCCGACCGCCGCCCGCAGCGATGCGCGACGCAGGCGCCAGTCTTCGGCGAGCATCGCGAAGCGCACGTGATCGCGCCAGCGGCCGGCGAGCCTGATGTAGCGCCTCGAATAGCCTTCGCGCACGAAGCCGACTCGCTCGAGCAGCGCGAGCGAGCGCGCGTTGTCGGGCTGCACGTTCGCCTCGACCCGATGCAGCCCCAGGCGGCGAAACGCGAAATCGAGCGCCAGCGCGAAGCCCTCGGTCATGTAACCGTGTCCGGCGAGCGGCGCGAACGCGTAATAGCCGAGGTAGGCGCTCTCGAACGGACCGCGCACGATCTCCGAGAAATTGAACGCGCCTGCGAGCGCCTCGTCACCGCTGCGGCAGACGAGCAACGCCGCGTTCGCCGGCAGGCCTGCTCGGCGCACGTAGCGCGACAGGTAGAGCGCGTACGCGGCCGGCGTTCCCGGCGCGCTGACCCAGCGGCCATGCAGCCGCCGGCTCGTGCGCACGGCGGCGACGAACGCCGCCCCGTCGGCACGTCGCGGCGGCCGAAGATGGACGCGGTTTCCGGTGAGCGTCGCGCGTGGCGGGCGCATAGGCATAATCGATATCTTATCGTGACGGAAACGCGCGGATGACTGCATGGATCGAAGGCCGTGTCGCGGGAAGGCGGCGATGGACCGACAGCCTCTATTCGATCGGCGTTGAGGCGCCATCGCTGACCTTCACCGCCGGGCAGTTCGCGCGCCTTGCGCTCCCGGCGCCGCCGGGAGCAAAGGACCCGATGATCTCGCGCCCGTATTCATTCGTGAATCCTCCGCACGGGTCGCCGCACGAGTTCTATTTCATCCTGTTGTCCGAGGGCCCGCTGTCGCCCAGGCTCGCCGCGCTCGAGGCAGGCGAGAGCCTGTGGCTCGCGCCGCGCGCGAGCGGGCTGTTCAGCATCAACGAGACCGCCGAAGCCGATTCGCTGTGGTGCCTGTCGACCGGGACCGGCATCGGCCCCTTCCTGTCGATGCTGCGCAGCGAAGATCCATGGACGAAGTTCGAGCGCGTCGTGCTGGTGCACTCGGTGCGCCACGCCGAGGAGCTCACCTACCGCGACGAGCTCGCGGGGGTCGCCCGCGCGCGTCCGGGAAGGTTCGATTACGTGCAGATGGTGAGCCGCGAAGCGCATGGCGGTGCGCTCGCCGGGCGCATTCCGGCGGCGATCGAGGACGGGAGGCTCGAGGGTCGCGTCGGGCTTTCGCTGACGCCGGAGAATGCGCATGCGATGCTTTGCGGCAATCCGGCGATGGTCGACGACGTGCAGAAGGTTCTCGCCGCGCGCGGCATGCGCCGCCACCGGCGCCGTGAACCCGGCCACGTCACGCTCGAGACCTACTGGTAGCCCGAAGCTTCGCCGAGCGTCCTCGCAACGATCTCGCTCGTGTCGGGTGAAAGCTCGGGGCTTCGCGCGATCCGCGCGAGTGCCTGGCGCATCAGCGTCTGGCGATGCGCGTCGAAGCGCCTCCACAGGCGGAAGCCCCCGGCAATCGATGCGGCGAGCTGCGGGTTGCTGCGATCGAGCGCGCGCACCTGCGTCGTCGCGAATTCGTAGCCTGCGCCGTCTGCGCGGTGGAAACCGGGGAAGTTGTCGCGCACGAAGGCGCCGACGAGCGCGCGAACGCGGTTCGGGTTGCGCGCGTTGTAATGCGGATGGGCGACGAGCGCGCGCACGCGTTCGAGCGCGCCGGGCGCGTGCGATCGCGCCTGCAGCGCGAACCACTTGTCGAGGACCAGAGGCTCGTCGCGCCAGCGCGCCTCGAAGCGTGCGAGCAGGTCCTCGGCGGCCGGCGCGGCGCTGTCGCGCAGCGCCGCAAGTGCGCCGAGGGCATCGGTCATGTTCGCCGCCGCGTCGAACTGTGCCTGGACATGCCGATGCGCGCGCTCGTCGTCGAGCGCGCCGAGCCAGCCGAGCGCGACGTTGGCGAGGCGGCGACACGCGGCCTGCTCGGCGAGCGGCACCCAGGGCTCGCGCGGATGGCTTCGCTGCCACGCGGCTTCGAACGCATCGCGGTGCTGTCGCGCGAGCTCGCGGCGCACGAACGCCCAGCCGGCCGACACGCCGTCGACGTCGATTGCCTGCTCCTGGGCGGCGACCCACGCCGGATCCGGCGGGGTGAGCGCGAGCGCGACGAGCGCCGGGTCGCTCGCATCGTCGGCGAGGAGCGCCGCGACGGTTCGTGACAGCACCGGCGGGAGCGACCCCGCCGCGACCGCCTCCATGCCCGGATCGGCCCGCCTCGCGCGGGCGATGGCGAGGACCGCGCTCGCCATGAGCCGCTGCGCCGCGTCCCAGCGATTGACGGCGTCGGTGTCGCGGGTCGCGAGCAGCGCGAGATCGTCGTCGCGATAGTCGAACTCGACGCGCACCGGTGCCGACAACCCGCGGAACAGCGAGGGCACGGGCGCCACGTCGACGTCGGCGAACTCGAGCACTTCGCGCTCGGCGCGGAGCTCGAACACGCGCGTGGTGCCACCGGCGACCGGCTCGCTCGCGAGGCGAAGCGGCAGATCGCGTCCGTCGCTCCCGACGAGGCCGACCGCGAAGGGCATGTGCAGCGCCGGGCGCGGAGCGCCATCGTCGCGCGGCGGCAGGCCTTGCAGCAGTTCGAGGCGGTAGCGCCGTGACGCGCGATCCCAGGTTCCCCGCACCGAGACCCGTGGCGTCCCCGCTTCCGCGTACCAGCGGCGGAACTGGCCGAGATCGAATCCCGACGCGTCTTCCATCGCGGCGACGAAGTCGTCGCAGGTTATCGCCTGCCCGTCGTGCCGCTCGAAGTAGAGGTCCATCCCGCGCCGGAAGCGCTCGGCGCCAAGCAGCGTGTGCTGCATGCGGATCACCTCGGCACCCTTTTCGTAGACCGTCGCCGTGTAGAAGTTGTTGATCTCGCGGTAGGCGTCGGGGCGCACCGGATGCGCCATCGGTCCCGCATCCTCGGCGAACTGGTCGCGGCGCAGATACTCGACGGCGCCGATTCGCGCAACGGCACGCGATGCCATGTCGCTCGAAAACTCCTGGTCGCGGAAGACGGTGAGACCCTCCTTCAGCGACAACTGAAACCAGTCGCGGCAGGTGACCCGGTTGCCGGTCCAGTTGTGGAAGTATTCGTGACCGACAACTCCTTCGATTGCCTCGAAATCCGCGTCGGTCGCCGTCGCCGGGTCGGCGAGGAGCAGCCGGCTGTTGAAAATGTTGAGGCCCTTGTTCTCCATCGCGCCCATGTTGAAGTCGTCGGCGCAGAAGATCATGAACGTGTCGAGGTCGTACTCGCGGCCGTAGCGTTCCTCATCCCAGCGCATCGCACGCTGGAGCGAGCGCATCGCGTGGCGGCAGCGCGGAAGGTTCGCCGGCGTCGAGTAGATGCGCAGCGCGACCTCGCGTCCCGAGCGGGTGACGAAGCGGTCCTCGAGCACTGCAAGATCGCCGGCGACGAGGGCGAACAGGTAGGAGGGCTTCGGAAACGGATCCTCCCAGGTCGCAAAATGGCGCCCGCCGGGAAGCTCGCCCGCGGCAACGCGGTTGCCGTTCGACAGCAGTACCGGGCAGCGATCGCGCTGCGCGCTGATCGTCACACGGTAGCGCGCGAGGACGTCGGGCCGGTCAGGAAACGCGGTGATGCGCCGGAAGCCCTCGGGCTCGCACTGCGTGCAATAGACCCCCGACGACAGGTACAGGCCCTCGAGCGCGGTGTTGGACACGGGGGCGTTGCGCGAGCGCACTTCGATCGTCGCGGCGTCGGGAACGTCTCGCAGGACGATCGCGTCCGGTCCGATCGCGCACTGACCGGCAGTGGGCGCGCGGCCGTCGATGGCGACTGCGATGCCGTTCTGCGCCTCGCAATCGAGAACGAGCGGCGCGTGCCGGTCAGCGGCCGCCGCAGCAGGGTTGCGCCTGACCCGAAGGCGCGAACGCACGCCCGTCGTTTCGGGATCGAGGTCGAATTCGAGGTCGACCTCGTCGACGAGGAACACCGGGGCGCGGTAATCGACGCGTCGCTTGACGGCGGGCGGCGCGTCCTTGCGGGCGGGGTGTCGGGCCTCTTCAGCCATCGGTCTAGTGCGCCCGCCAGTCGCGGGTCGCGATAATCGGGCGGTCGCCTCGGCGCTCGCGCGGTCGCCGCCGGGAGGGTCGCTGCAACCATTTGTTTACTTTATACATTTCATGGATCGAATTGTGGCATCCAATTTGCTACGTATCGTGGGTCTCCGTCGCCCGCATTGTATCCGACCGATCGTTTCCTTCGACCGATGTTCGCCTTCCTGAAGCCTTCGTCGCCGCCGGCGGCCGATCCGCTCGCCTCGGTTCGCGCCGCGTCGACGTGGCTCGACGAGCTCCCGACCCTCGACATCGTCGCCCGCCAGCAGATCGTGCTGCGCGCGTTCGGCGCGATGCGCCAGTCGACGCGTCCGATCGACACCGCGCGGGTCGACGCGTTGCAGCACGTCGACGCCGCGCTGCGCAGCGACCGGCGCAAGCTCATCCGCCAATTCGTCGAGAACTTCGAAGCGTCGCCGCGAGTCGCCGAGCGCATCTGGACTGCGGTGTTCGATCTCGCACAGGCGTTCATCGGCGCCTACCAGGCTGCGATCGAAGCGGCCCTCGTACCTTCGGCGCACGCCCGGTGGAAACCGCGGCTTGCGCAGCTCTTCGCCCGGCTCATCCACTACTACGGCATCGACGCGAGGCTGCGCATCAGCCGTCACGAGCACTGGATTCCGGCGCGCTGGGCCGAACTGCATCGTGCCTACCTGCGCGCCACCGAGCTCGGGCTCGATCGCGACGATCCCGGCGCCGCCGCCGCAGGCGGACGCTGGAGCGTCGAGCAGGAGTACGTCTACGTGCTCCTGCTGCACCAGCTCAACAGCGGCAACCTGTCGCCAGCGAACTTCGACTGGGTCGCCGCGCAATTCCGCGTCTGGAGCCGGCGGCTCGAGCTCCTCGCGATCCCGAAGTCGATGGAAGGCTTTTTCGTCGACGTCGCCGGCCGCGAAGGCCTTCGGCGGCGGACCGGCCAGGATTCCGGCGCGATGCTGCGCTACCTCGACACGACGCCGGTCGCGGAGCAGCTCGAGGTGACGCTTGCCGCACTGCGAAACGCCGACGCGACCGAGCAGGGGCCGATGAGCGAGCAGGGCGCGAAGCGCGCCGCGATCCTCGAAAAGGCGCGCGCGGCGATTGCACCCAACCTGAACGTCGACCTGCGCCGCGATCCGCGCATCAGCTGCGTGCAGGAGGCGCGTGTCCGGATTGGCGTCGCGCGAGTCATCGAGGAGCTCGTCCGGCCGGTTGCCGCTGCCGAGCCTCCGGCCGACCAGATCGAGGTGTTCGCCGTCGCCGGCGCTCCGCACGTCCCACCCGCCGCCAACGACGAGTCCGATACGCTCTCCGGCAGTCTCGCGCGCTTCCCGCCGTCACTGTGGCAGGTCCGCGACCGCAGCGTTGCGGGGTTGCGCATCTGCGCGAGCGGGGGCGTCGGCCAGTCGCTGATGCTGGGCACGCTGGTTGCGGTCCGCGAGGCGAA
This sequence comes from Burkholderiales bacterium, assembly GCA_025981645.1. Taxonomy (GTDB): domain Bacteria; phylum Pseudomonadota; class Gammaproteobacteria; order Burkholderiales; family Casimicrobiaceae; genus VBCG01. The sequence continues at coordinate 11,804 of JAICXH010000035.1, read as the reverse complement.
CCGCGAGCAATGGGTGCTCGGCGTCGTGCGCCGCGTCAACAAGTTCGTCGGCGACGAGATCGAGGCCGGGCTTTCGGTGATCGCCGAGCGCATCGTCGCCGTCAGCCTGCATGCGCAGCGCGATCCGCGTGGCGATCTCGGTATCGAGGTCGGCGGGCTCGATTCGCAGGATCTCGGTCCGCGCTTCGACGCGATCTATCTGCCGCCGCCATCGCGTCCCGACAAGCCGCTGTCGGCACGCACGCTGATCGTGCCGACGCACGAGTATCGCGAGGGGCGGCGCCTCGTCCTCGCCACCGGCAGGACCATCTATACGATCGCGCTGCGGCAGGTCGTCGAGCAGCGCGCGGACTGGACCTGGGTGGCGATGCAGATTCTCGACCGCAGCGCGCGCGGCTGACCGCGCCGATCACGGCTCGTGAGGGTGGAAGCGCAGCACGAGCTCGCGCTGGAACAGGTCGGGTGACGGCGGCGGTGGCAGCGGTGACGACTTGACGATCGCGCGCTGCACGGCGTCGTCGTACGCCGGGATGCCGCTGGACTTCTGCATCCTGACGCTCAGTACCTCTCCGGTCGGAAGCTGAACGACGTCGAAGACGGCCTCGGGGTTGCCCGAAATCTCCGGCGGCAAGTTGACGTTGCTGCGGATCTTGCTGCGAATGCGGTCGATCCAGTCCGCCTCGGCGCGGCTTTGCGCCGTGGCCGCCGCAGCCTGCTGTGCTCGGGTCTGCGCCTCCTGCTCGGCCTGGGCCCGCATCCGCGATTCGGCCTCGGCCTGGCGACGAAGACGGGCATCGCGCTCGGCGTCCTGGCGCGTGGCGAGTTCGCGCTGCGCCTGCGCCTGCATCGAGGCGAGCGCCTTGGCCTGCTGTTCGGCCTGACGCTTCGCTTCCTGCTTCGCCTTCTCTTCGGCGGCGCGCTGCGCCTGCTCTTTCTTCGCGGCCTCCTGCTTTGCCTTGAGCTCGATGTCGGCTTGCGCGGGTACCGGCGGTGGTGCCGCGGGTGGCGCCGGCGCAGGCGTCGGCACCGGAGGGAGTGCGGGCGGGGCCGGCAACGGCTTCGGCGGCGCCACCTCGGCCAGCTTCGTTGGCGGCAGTGGCGTGAGGTCGGTGGAGGGCGGCGCGTACAACTCCGCAGTCACGGCAGCCGGCTCGCGATTCTGCCAGGTCACCGAGAACACGAGCACGCCGACGAACAGCAGGTTGACGGTGATCGCGAGCACCAGCGCGATCAGCCGTCCGCGCGGGCGGCGCGCGCGCGCGGGGCGGTCATGGGCCGTCATCGGGTCGCGGGTCGGGAGCGGACTCGGGGCGGCGCGCCGCTACGGAAGCGGCCGCGCGAGCAGCCCCACCTTCTGGATGCCGCCCCGCTGCAGCCGGTCGAGCACGCCGATCACGTCCTCGTAGCGCGCGCTCTTGTCGGCCTCGATGACGACCGGCTGGTCGCGCCCGTCCTGGATCCTTCGCACGGCGTCGACGAGATCGGCGAGTGCGACTCGCGACGGGTGCGCCGTGCGACTCGACTGGTCGACGAGCGTGATCGACTTGTCGGGGTTGAGGCGGACGCGCAGCGGATTGACCGGGGGCTGCAGCTTGCTGCCGACCGACGGAAGCTGGATCTCGCCTGGCGCCACCAGCGGCGCGGTGACCATGAAGATCACGAGCAGCACCAGCATCACGTCGATGTACGGCACGACGTTCATCTGGTTGACGGATTTGCGCGGCCTGCGCATCGGTTCACCCCTGACGCTGGAGAATGTTCGAGAATTCCTCGATGAACGTTTCGTAGCGGACCGCGAGGCGGTCGACGTCGTGGGTGAAGCGGTTGTATGCGACGAACGCCGGGATCGCCGCGAACAGCCCGATCGCCGTCGCGATCAGCGCCTCGGCGATTCCGGGCGCCACGTTGGCGAGCGTCGCCTGGCTCACGTTCTCCAGACCGCGGAACGCGTTCATGATTCCCCAGACGGTTCCGAACAGGCCGATGTACGGCGACACCGAACCGACGGTCGCGAGCCCGGAGAGGTGCGCTTCGATCGCGTCGATCTCGCGCTGGTAGGCTGCGCGCATCGCGCGTCGAGCGGCGTCGAGGGTCACCGGCGACGGGCTTCCCTGCCGGCGGTGTTTGGAGAATTCGCGGAAGCCTGCGGCGAAGATGTGCTGCAGCCCGCCGCCGATCTGCGCCTCGCCCGCTTCCCGGTAGAGGACGTTGAGGTCACCGCCCTTCCAGAACTCGTCCTCGAAAGCGTCCGCCTCGCGCGCCGCGCGCTTCAGCAGGAAGATCTTGAGGAAGATGCGCCACCACGACCACAGCGACAGCGCCGCGAGCAGCACGAGGATCGCCTGCACGATCACCGAAGCGTGCGCGATCAGTGCGACGAACGAAAGATTGGTCTCGAAGTTCAATGCGGTTCCTGCGAGCAAGCGCCGTTGCCGGCGGATCGGCGCGGCGGGTTGGGAAGGCCGGCGAGCGCAGCGGCGAGCGGGACCGGAATGCGCACCGGCCGGAAGCGCCGCGCGTCGAGGCAGGTGAGCGCGATCGTCGCCGAAGCGAGGACCGATCCGCCGCGCAGCACGCGCTGCGCGACGTCGATGCGGCTCGCCCCGCGCGCGGCTGGCTCGACCGTCACGTCGAGCCGGTCGGCGAGGCGCGCAGGCCGAACGAATTCGATCTCCGCGCGATGAACGGCGAAGATGACGCCGTGGTCGCGCTCGATCGCCGGCAGCGCGAAGCCGAGCGCTTCGAGCCACTCGGTACGTGCGCGCTCCATGAACCTGAGATAGTTCGCGTAGTAGACGACGGCGCCCGCGTCGGTGTCCTCGTAGTAGACGCGGACCGGGAGCGAGAACGGCTCCGGCTGCGGCGTCAGGCTTCTCGCCGCGCTCACGTGCCGGGGAAGAGGCCGCCGCCGGGGCCGGGCGGCTGAGCGAGCCCGAAGTGGCGCCAGGCGAGCGCGGTGGCGACGCGTCCGCGCGTCGTCCGTTGCAGCAGCCCCTGCTGGATCAGGTAGGGTTCGAGCACGTCCTCGATCGTATCGCGCTCCTCGCCGATCGCCGCGGCGAGGTTGTCGACGCCGACCGGGCCGCCGGCGAATTTGTCGAGTACCGTCGACAGGAGCTTGCGGTCCATGACGTCGAGCCCGGAGCCGTCGATGTCGAGCATCGACAGCGCCGCATCGGCGACCGCGCGCGAGATGCCGCCTTCGGCGCGCACCTGCGCGTAGTCGCGCACGCGGCGCAGCAGGCGGTTCGCGATGCGCGGCGTCCCGCGCGCCCGCCGCGCGATCTCGAGTGCGCCTTCGGCGTCGATGCCGATCGACAGGAGGCGCGCCGAGCGCACGACGATCGACGACAGCTCGTCAGGCGTGTAGAACTCGAGCCGCGCGACGATCCCGAAGCGGTCGCGCAGCGGATTGGTCAGCATGCCTGCGCGGGTGGTGGCGCCGACCAGTGTGAACGGCGGAACGTCCATCTTGATGCTGCGCGCCGCGGGCCCCTCGCCGATCATGATGTCGATGTGGAAATCCTCGAGCGCCGGGTAGAGGATCTCCTCGACCACGGTCGGCAGCCGATGGATCTCGTCGATGAACAGCACGTCGCGAGGCTCGAGGTTGGTGAGCAGCGCAGCGAGGTCGCCGGCACGCTCGAGGACCGGCCCCGACGTCTGGCGCAGATTGACGCCGAGCTCGTGCGCGAGGATGTGCGCGAGCGTCGTCTTGCCGAGGCCCGGAGGCCCGAACAGCAGCACGTGGTCGAGCGCCTCGGCGCGCCCTTTCGCCGCCTCGATGAAGATCGACAGCTGATCGCGGATCTTGCGCTGCCCGACGTACTCGGCGAGCATCCGCGGGCGCAGCGCCCGCTCGATCACCTCCTCGGGTTCGCCGGCGCTCGCGGCGGTCACCACGCGGGCGAGGTTGTCGCTTTCGATCGCCATCAGCGCCTAGCGCTCATCCGCGCGCGAGCGTGCGCAGCGCCTGGCGGATGCCGTCGGCGACGGCGACGTCGTCCGGCAGCTGACGCACCGCCGCCTGCGCTTCGCGCTCGCTGTAGCCGAGCGCGAGAAGCGCGCTCGTGATGTCGACGCTGCTCGGCGTGTCGCGCTTCGCCGCGCCGGCACGGCCGAGATCGGCTCCGAGCTTGTCCTTCAGCTCGAGCAGCAGGCGCTCGGCGGTCTTCTTGCCGATGCCGGGGATGCGCGTGAGCCGCGCCGCCTCCTGCAGAGTCACCACCTGCGCGAGCTCGGCCACCGAGAGCCCCGACAGGACGGCGAGTGCGATCCGCGCTCCGATGCCGTTGACCTTCAGCAACTGGCGGAACGCCCGGCGCTCGTCGTCAGTACCGAATCCGTAGAGCAGCTGCGCATCCTCGCGCACGACGAGATGGGTGAACAGCGTGATGCGTTCGCCGCTCGCAGGCAGGTTGTACCAGGTGCTCATCGGCACGTCGACCTCGTAGGCGACACCCTGAACGTCGAGCAGCAGTTGCGGCGGGTTCTTCTCGAGCAGGACGCCGGAAAGACGGCCGATCATGGTGGCGGATTGTACCCGTGCAGTGCCTCGAGCCGGGTGCGCGCCACGTCGAGGCTCGCGACGATCGACACCGGAAGGCAGGTGACTGCGCTCGACGCCGGGGCCATGTCCGGCACCATGAACACCTGCATGCCGGCGGCGATCGCCGCGTGCACGCCGGGCTCCGAGTCCTCGAAGGCGACGCATTCGCCAGCGGCGATGCCGAGCCTGCGCGCTGCCTCCCGGTAGATGTCGGGCGCGGGCTTGCCGCGGGCCACCTCGTCGCCTCCGACGAGGGCGTGAAAGCGGGGCATCAGCTCGACCCGCGCGAGCTGGGCGCGCGCGCGCTCGCGCGCGGTCGACGTCGCGACCGCGCAGGGCCAGCGCCGGCGCTCGATCCAGTCGAGGAGCGCGTGGACCCCGGGCTTGACCGGCACGCCTTCACGTGCCGCGATGTCCTCCCGGATCTCTCGGGAGGCGGCGAGGAGCGCGTCCAGCGGATAGTCCGACGGCAATCGCTCGGCGAGCATGCGCCGCGAGTCGCGGGCGTTGCGGCCAATCAAGGCGAGCGCGAGATCCGCATCGAAGACGATGCCGAGCCTTTGCGCCGCTTCGGACCACGCGCGCATGACGAGCCGCTCGCTGTCGAGCAGCAGCCCATCCATGTCGAAGATCGCCGCGCGCACCTGTCGCAGCGCGTCGAACGCACTCACGCCGCGCTTCGCGCGCGTCCGCCGCGCGCTCGGCGCTGCGTCAGCGCGCCGAGGCCGGTCGACGCGTGGGCGTGGCAGATCGCCGCGGCGAGCGCGTCGGCCGCGTCGACCGCTGGCCGTCCCGGGAGCAGCAGGAGCCTGCGCACCATCTCCTGCACCTGGGTCTTCGGCGCGCGTCCGACGCCCGCGACCGCCTGCTTGACCTGCCCGGCCGTGTACTCGCTGACCGGCAGCCCGGCCACCACCGCGGCAGCGATCGCTGCGCCGCGCGCCTGCCCGAGCAGCAGCGTGGTGCTCGGATTCATGTTGACGAAGACGCGCTCGATCGCCACTTCGGTCGGGTTCTGCTCGGCGATCACCTGGGCGAGGTCGCGCACGATCACGCCGAGGCGGATCGGCAGGCTCGTGCCGGTCGCGCGGATGCATCCGCTGGTGACGTAGGCAAGCGTGTTGCCGTGCGCGTCGAGCACGCCGAAGCCGGTGACGCGCAATCCAGGGTCGATGCCGAGGATGCGGCGCGGTGCGGGGCTCGAGCCGCGATTCACGGACGGCGATTCACGGCGGCACCGGCGCCCTGCGGGTCAGGGCGCGACGATCACCGCCGACGTATAGACGTTCTGCACGTCGTCGATCGCCTCGAGCGCGTCGAGGAGCTTCTGCATCCGCTCGCCGTCCTCGCCGGCGAGCTCGACCTCGCTCTGCGGCTTCATCGCGACCTCGGCGAACTCGGGGTGCAGGCCGGCTTTGGCCAGCGCATCGCGCACGGCGATGAAATCGTAGGGACCGGTCGTCACCTCGATGCTGCCGTCGTCGTGCGTGACGACGTCCTCGGCACCGGCGTCGATCGCCGCCTCGATCACCTTGTTCTCGTCAGTGCCGGGCGCGAGCACGATCTGCCCGCAATGCCTGAACAGGAACGCTACCGATCCATCGGTCCCGAGGTTGCCGCCGTGCTTGGAGAACGCGTGGCGGACGTCGGCGACCGTGCGCGTGCGGTTGTCGGTCATCGCGTCGACGATCACCGCCGCACCGCTGATGCCATAGCCCTCGTAACGCACCTCCTCGTAGGTCACTCCTTCGAGCTGACCCGAGCCGCGCCGGATCGCGTTCTCGATCGTGTCCTTCGGCATGTTCTGCTCGCGCGCCTTGTCGACGGCGAGGCGAAGGCGCGGATTGGCCGTGATGTCGCTGCCGCCGAGTCGCGCCGCGACGGTGATCTCCTTGATCAGGCGCGTGAAGATCTTGCCGCGCTTCGCGTCGGTCGCAGCCTTGCGATGCTTGATGTTCGCCCACTTGCTGTGGCCGGCCATGGGTTCCCCGGAACAGGTCCTGGCGCCGGGCGGCGGTCGGGTCCGCGTCCGCGCTAGGCGTCGTCGATGGTCATGGCGTTCGCCGGATCGCGTTCACCGGATCGCCGCGGCCGATTATAGCGGCCCCGATGCCGATGCCTCGTCGCGGCCGCGCTCGTCCCCCCACCGTGGCGTGAGTGCGTTGGCGACACCCAGATGGTCGAGGATGCGCGCGACGACGAAATCGACGAGATCGTCGATCGATTGCGGGCGTGCGTAGAACCCGGGGGAGGGCGGCAGCACGACTGCGCCGGCGCGCGCGAGTCTCAGCATGTTCTCGAGATGGATCGCCGAGAGCGGCATCTCGCGCGGCACCAGCACGAGCGGCCGGCGCTCCTTCAACATCACGTCGGCGGCGCGCTCGATCAGGTTGTCGGCGAGCCCGCCGGCGATCGCGCCGAGCGTTCCCATCGTGCACGGGCAGATCGCCATGGCGTCGCCGGGATTCGAGCCCGAGGCCATCGGCGCGAGCCAGTCGTCGCGCCCGTAGACGACGATTCGCCCCGCGGTCGCGCCGCAGTGCGCGGCGAGCACGCGCTCGGCCTCGCGCGGTTGCGCAGGCAGCGTGAGCGAGCATTCCTCGTGCAGGACGATCTGCGCGGCCACGGAGTAGATGACGCTGACTTCTGCGCCCGCCGCCAGCAGGCATTCGAGCAGGCGCAGTCCGTACGGCATGCCCGAGGCGCCGGTGAAGGCAAGCGTGATCCGGCGCTTCGCGCTCATGCCGCCTCGGCGAGGTCGCGGTGGCGGACCAGCACCTGGTAGCGTGGCGAGAACGCGCGCGCGAGGCGCTCGACCAGGTAGACCGAGCGATGCCGCCCGCCGGTGCAGCCGATCGCCACCGTCAGGTAGTTGCGATTGTCGCGCGCGTAGTCGGGCAGCCAGCTCGCGACGAAGTGGTAGATGTCGCCATACATCCGCTCGACCTCGGGGATGGTCTCCAGAAACCTGACCACCGGCATGTCGCGACCCGACAGCGGCGCGAGCGCCGGCTCGTAGTGCGGGTTGGGCAGGCAGCGCACATCGAAGACGAGGTCGGAATCGAGCGGAACGCCGTGCTTGAATCCGAACGAGCCGAACTGGAGCGTGAGCTTCGACGGATCGACCGAGACGAAGTCTTTGATCCACGCACGCAGCCCCGCGGCGGGAAGCTCGCTCGTGTCGAACACGATGCCGAGGTCGCGCACGGCGGCGAGGAGCGCGCGCTCGTACTCGATCGCCTCGGTGAGCGTACGCTCGTCGTTGGAGAACGGATGGCGCCTGCGTGTCTCCGAGAAGCGCTTCACAAGCGCTTCCGCCGATGCGTCGAGGTAGAGGAAGCGCACCTGCCAGCCGCGTGCTTCGAGCGCGTGCATCGCTTCGCCGAGGCCGGGCAGCCCGGGGCCGGTCTTGACGTCGAGGGCGAGCGCGACGCGCTCCCGTCCGGCAGCGGCGAGATAGTCGGCCGTCGCCACGACGAGCGGCACCGGCAGGTTGTTGACCGTGTAGTACCCGGAATCCTCGAACGCCGCCAGCGCCACGCTCTTGCCCGAGCCCGATACGCCGCCGATCAGAAGAACGTCCATCGCTGTCGTCCGCCGTCCGGCGGGTTCAGCTCCCCGGCTCGGCATCCATCAGCTTCTGCTGGCGCTCGATGAACTCGCGCGTGCTGTCGATGCCCCGCTGGTTGAGCACGAAATTGCGTACGGCCGCCTCGACCAGCACGGCGAGGTTGCGCCCCGCGGCGACCGGGATCGTGACTTTGCGGATCGGCACCGAAAGGACCTCCTGGAACGTCGCATTGACCTGCAGCCGGTCGAGATCGGTGAACGCCTCGTTGCCGTGGTCCTCGAGATGAACGATCAGGCGCAACAGCTTGTGCGGCCGCACCGCGGTTTCGCCGAAGATCGTGCGGATGTTGAGGATGCCGATGCCGCGCACTTCGAGAAAATCGCGGAGCACCGGCGGGCAGCGCCCCTCGATCGTGTCGGGCGAGATTCGGTAAAGCTCGACGATGTCGTCGGCGATGAGACCGTTGCCGCGCGAGATCAGCTCGAGCGCGAGCTCGCTCTTGCCGATTGCCGAGGCGCCGGTGATCAGCACGCCGAGCTCGAGCACGTCGAGGAACACGCCGTGGAGCGTCGTCGACTCGGCGAGCACGCGCTGCAGGTAGATGCGGAAGACGTCGACGATGTGCGGAGACGGCGCCTGCGAGGTGACGAGGGCGATGCCGTGCTGCTCGCAGCGCGCAACGAGATGCGGCGGCACAGGCTCGCCGTTGCCGACGACGACTGCGGCGAGCTCGCTCGTGAACAGGCGGTCGATCGAATGCCTGAGCTCGTCTTCGGGGAGCGCATTGAGCCACGCCGTCTCGGCGGCACCGACGATCTGCACGCGAAACGGGTGGATCAGGTTCATGTGCCCGACCTGGCCGATCGTCGGGCGCAGCGAGCTCTCGCCGACCAGCACGCGGTCGCCGCCGCCCCCGCCCGCGATCCAGACGAGCCCGAGGCGCTCCCGGTTGTGCTCGATCAGCGTGCCGACGGAGAGCTGGCGCATGCGGTTTGGGGACCCCATGATTCGAACAGTGCCGCGACGTCGTCGACGCCCGCAGCACCGGCGAGACGCTCGCGAAACGAGCGGTCGGAGAACATCTGCGCGAGTTCGGACAGGAGCTCGAGGTGGCGCTCGGTCGCTTCCGCCGGGACGAGCAGCACGAATGACTGGATCACCGGTTTGCTGTCGGGGGCGTCGAAGCCGATCGGGTGGAGCAGCCGTGCATAGGCGCCGACCGGCTCGCGCAATCCCTTGATGCGGCCGTGCGGAATCGCCACGCCCTGTCCGAGGCCGGTCGAGCCGAGCTTCTCGCGCGCGGCGAGACTCGCAGCGACGCCGGCTCGCGCGATGCCCGAACCGTGCTCGAACACCGCGCCGATCGCAGTGAAGAACTGCGCCTTGTCGGCGACGTCGAGGTCGGTGACGATGTTGGCACGCGGCAGCAGCTTCGCGATCTCGCCCATCGCGGAAATCCGTGCCGCGGCGCGCGGCCTACGCGGCGCCGCCGCCCTCGCCGCGTGCCGCAGTGTGTGCAAGCGGCACCGCCTCGACGCGGTGCATCCGGCGCTTCTCCTTGTGCCGCAGCACCTGGCGGTCGAGCTTGTCGGCGAGCAGGTCGATCGCCGCGTACATATCGGCATCGACGCTCTCGGCGTGGAGGTCCTTGCCGCGGACATGCACGTTGGCTTCGACGATCTGCCGCAGCTTGTCGACGGCAAGCACGACGCTCACGTCGATCACGTGGTCGAAATGCCGGTTGACCCGCTCGAGCTTGGCGATGACGTACGCGCGGATGGCCGGGGTGATTTCGAGGTGATTGCCGGTGAGGGTCAGATTCATCAGGCTCTCCTGGTGGACTGCGCAGTCAGCGCAGGCGAGGCCGCTCGGGATGCGGTGCTGCGGCAGGTCCGGGATCGGAGCGTCAAAGGGCCTTGCGCATGTTCACGGGCGGGATCTGCAGCGCCTCACGGTATTTTGCGATCGTGCGGCGCGCCACCAGAATACCCTGTTCGCCGAGGAGCTCGGCAATCCGGCTGTCGGTCAGGGGCGTGCGTGCATTCTCGGCGGCAATGAGCTGCTTGATGAGTGCCCGGATCGCGGTGGCTGAGGCGGCCCCGCCGGTGTCGGTGGCGACATGACTGCCGAAGAAGTATTTGAGCTCGAACGTACCGCGGGGCGTCAGCATGTACTTCTGCGTGGTGACGCGCGAGATCGTCGACTCGTGCAGCGACAGCATGTCGGCAATCTCGCGCAGCACCATCGGCCGCATCGCGACCTCGCCGTGCTCGAAGAAGCGCCGCTGACGCTCGACGATCGCGCGCGCGACGCGCAGGATCGTGTCGAAGCGCTGCTGGACGTTGCGGATCAGCCACTTCGCTTCCTGGAGCTGCGCCGCGAGCTGCTGGTTCGAGCTTTCGCGGTTGCGCGTGAGGATGTCGGCGTAGATGCGATTCAAGCGTAACTTCGGCATCGCCGCCTCGTTCAGCGTCGCCACCCACTGTGTCTTGACCTTGCGCACGATGACGTCGGGAACGATGTAGTTGGCCTCGGTCTTGGCGAACGCCGCGCCGGGTTTCGGATTGAGGCTGCGGATCAGGTCGCGTACCTGCCGCACGCCGACATCGTCGGTGCGCAGGAGCCGCTTCAGCTTCGTGAAGTCGCGGCTCGCGAGGAGTGCCAGGTGGCCACCGACGACCTTCAGCGCGTCGTCGCGGTGCGGCGTGTCGACGGGCACCGCCTTCAGCTGCAGCGCGAGGCATTCGGCGCAGTCGCGCGCGCCGACGCCGGCGGGTTCGAAGCTCTGCACGTACTTGAGCGCGATCGAAAGCTCCTCGGGCTCGATCTCGAGCTCGTCGGGGAAGAGTCGCGCGAACTCCTCGAGCGAGGTCGGCAGGTAGCCGTCATCGTCGAGAGCGTCGATCAATGCGGTCGCGAGCCGCCGATCGCGTAGCGGCAGGTTGAGGAGCGCGAGCTGGCCGAGCAGGTGTTCACGCAGCGTGCTCGACGCGACCTGTTGCGGCAGGAAATCGTCGTCGTCGCCGTGGCCCGCACCACCCCAGTCGGCATCGGAGCCGCCGTATTCCGCATATTCGGCAACGAGGGGCGAATCGTCGCTGGAAGGCGCTGCGCGGTCGTCGTCGGCGGCGCTACCGCGGGTGTCTCCGGCGTCGGTCTCGACCCGGCCCGGGCCGGCGAGCGGGAGTGGGAGCGGCACATGCTCGTCGTCACCTTCGCCTTCGGCGCGCTCGAGCAGCGGATTCTCCTGCAGCATACGCTCGACCTCGGCATTGAGCTCGAGCGTGGAGAGCTGCAGCAGCCTGATCGACTGCTGCAGCTGCGGCGTCAGCGTGAGGTGCTGCGATAACTTGAGTTGGAGCGTCTGCTTCACCGGCATCCACGCTGCACGTGCGTCGCTCAGAGTCGGAAATGCTCTCCGAGATACACCTTCCTGACGTCCTCATTATAGACAATCTCACCCGGCGCTCCCGAGGCGAGCACCCGCCCTTCGTTGATGATGTACGCGCGGTCGCAGATGCCGAGCGTCTCGCGCACGTTGTGGTCGGTGATCAGCACGCCGATGCCGCGCTCATTCAGGAACCCGATGATCTTCTGGATGTCGAGGACGTCGATCGTAACGACGCCGGCGAAGGGCTCGACGACCAGGATGAAGCGGGGCCGCGTGCCGAGCGCGCGCGCTAT
>JAICXH010000094.1 GCA_025981645.1 Burkholderiales bacterium | reverse complement strand
GTCGATGCGCCGCCGGCGCGCGACGACGGTCGCGACCGCCCGCTCGACGGCGGCGCCGGCGAGGAGATAGGCCGCCACGGAGATACGCTGCGCCGTCGGCGCGCCGAACGCGTTCGCGAGGGCCCGCTCGGTGCGTGCTAAGAGTGCGACGATCGCTCCGCGCGCTTCGAACGCCGTCGCGACGGCGCGGCCGAGATTTCCGGCTGCTCCGGTGATCGCGACGACCTGTCCGTTAGCTTCCATGACCTGCCAACGCCGGCGACGGGCCGGCCGGAGCGAAGCTTCGCCCGGCGAGCAGATCCTGGGCGAGGTAGGCGACGCGATACTCCTCGAACGCGCAGCGGTCGGACGCCTCGATCTCGCGCTGGGCGTCGAGCGACGTGCGTGCCATCGACTCGTAGCGGCTGCGCGCTGCCGCGTTCGCCGGCAGTGCGAGCACGGCGGCACGATTGGCGAGCGAGCGCGCCAACGCGAATCCGTGAAGCGAATCGCGATGCTCGCCGCGGACCTCGCGAAGAACGTGCGCCGACGGCGTCTCGCCGGGGTCGGCGAGGCGCCGGCGCGCCTCGGTGAGCGCGTCGCGATGTGCATGGCCGCCGTCCGCCGCATCGAGTGCGGCGGCAATCGGCTCGCATTCGTCGACGACCGCCGTGCCCCACTCGGCGAGACCCACTTCGCGGCCGCGGCGCCGCAGTGCGAGGCCGGGCTCGCGCCCGCGCTCGGCAACGGTGAACTGGTTGCCGGCGATCTCGGCGATCTCGGAGGGCTCGTCGTCCGGGCTCGCCGCGAGCAGACACTTCAGGAGGAACGCGTCGAGAAAGCGCATCGTCGTCGCGCCGATGCCTTCCGGCGTGTACGGATCGACGTCGAGATTGCGCACCTCGATGTATTCGACGCCGCGATCCATCAGCGCATGCAGAGGTCGCTCGCCACGGCGGATCCTGCGCTTGGCCCGGATCGCGCTGTAGAACTCGTTCTCGATCTGGATCAGCGTCGTCGCGAGCTGGCGATAGTGGTCGCCGTCGCGGATGCCGATCCGTTCGTAGGCCGGCCACTGCTCGGTCAGTCCGTGCAGCAACGACCTCGCGTAGTCGGCAAGGCTGTTGAAGCTGACGCGCATCGACGCCTGCGCCTGGCTCTGATAGCCGAGCGGGCCCATCCGCAGCGAAGTTGCGTACGGAAGGTGAAGCGTCTGCTCGCCGAGCGGGGTGAGGTCGTGGGTCCGTCCTTCGACGAAGCAGCGGCACACCGCGGGCGAGGCGCCGAAGAGATAGAGCAGCAGCCACGATTCGCGGCGAAAGTTGCGGATCAGCCCGAAGTAAGCGGCGCTTCGCCAGGCGTCGTCGGGCGCGAGACCCGTCACGCCGGTGGAGCCGAATTTGGCGCCGGCGTCCTGCAGGCGTTGCCACGCCGCGACGGGCAGCGAGAAGTTGTAGTGGATGCCCGAGATTGTCTGCATCCGTCTGCCGTAGCGATACGAAAGGCCGGTGCGATAGACGGTCTTCAGGCGCCCGAGATTCGAGGTTCCGTAGCGGCCGATCGGGATCAGGCCGTCGTCCGGCAGCCGGCAGGGCATGCTGCTCGTCCAGATCGCCTCGTCGCCGATCTCGCCATAGACGAACCGGTGCAGCTCGGTGAGTTCGGCGACGCACGCGGAAGCTTGCGCGTGCACGCCGGTGATGAGCTCGAGCTGCGACTCGCTGAAGTCGGTCGTGATGTGCGGATGCGTCAGCGCTGCGCCGAGCGAGGCGGGGTGCGGAGTCGTCGCAAGCGAGCCGTCGCCGCGCACGCGAAGTCCTTCGCGCTCGACACCGCGCAGCAGACCGCCCGCGATCGCTGGTGTCAGGGCGGCGAGATAGCGGAGGCTCTCGGAGGTCGGCACGTGGAAGTTTCCCTGCAGCGCGGCAACGGCGACGCTCCGGCATTATGCCTGCGCGGTTCCCGCGCTGCCGGCGGACGCTATCCCCGCTGCGGCTACTGCTGGCATACTCGCCGCCATTCCATCGCGCGCCACGCATTCCATGAACGTTACGATCCTCGGCAGCGGCGTTATCGGCGTTTCGACGGCCTACCACCTTGCCCGGGCCGGTCACCAGGTGCTGGTGGTCGACCGGCAACCGGGCGCCGCACTCGAGACGAGCTTCGGCAACGCCGGCGAGATCTCGCCGGGTTACGCGGCGCCCTGGGCCGGCCCCCGCGTTCCGTTGAAGGCGCTCCGCTGGGCGTTCATGCGTTACCGCCCGCTTGTGATCTGGCCGTTGCCGGACCCCGCGATGTGGCGGTGGGTGCTGCAGATGCTGCGCAACTGCACGTCGGCCCGCTACGACGTCAACAAGACGCGCATGCTGCGACTCGCCGAGTACAGCCGCGACTGCCTGCGCGAGCTGCGCGCCGAGACCGGCATCCGCTACAGCGAGCGCAGTCTCGGCACGCTGCAGCTCTTCCGCACGCAGAGGGACCTCGACGCATCGCATCACGACACGACGATCCTCGACCGCCATGGCGTTCGCTGGGAGCGGCTCGATCGCGACGGCTGCGTCGGCGCCGAGCCCGCGCTCGCGAGAGTGCGCGGCAAGTTCGTCGGCGGATTGCGCCTGCCCGGCGACGAGACCGGAGACTGCCACCAGTTCACGACGGCACTCGCGAAGATCGCGCAGGCGCTCGGCGTACGCTTCAGCTTCGACACGGCGATCTCGCGCATCGAGACGGCCGGCGACCGCGTCAGCGGCGTCGTCACCGGCAGCGGAGCACTGACCTCCGATGCATACGTCGTCGCGCTCGGCAGCTATTCGCCGCTCCTCGTCAAGCCGATCGGGATCGACCTGCCGGTCTATCCGGTCAAAGGCTATTCGATCACCGTGCCGATCACCGATCCCGCGGCGGCGCCGCAGTCGACCGTGATGGACGAGACGTTCAAAGTCGCGGTGACTCGCCTCGACGACCGCATTCGCGTCGGTGGAACCGCCGAGCTCGCCGGCTACTCGCGGCGCCTGCGCGACGGCCGCAGGGCGACGCTCGAGCACGTCGTGCGCGATCTGTTTCCGGATGGAGGCGATGTGTCGCGCGCGACGTTCTGGACCGGTCTGCGCCCGATGACACCCGACGGTACGCCGATTCTCGGTCCGACGCGTTATCCGAATCTCTTCCTCGCGACCGGCCACGGCACGCTCGGCTGGACGATGTCGGCGGGCACCGGCCGCGTGCTCGCCGACATCATCTCGTCGAAGAAGCCCGCGATCGACATGACGGGACTCACGATCGAGCGCTACCGCTGACCTCGCGGACCATCGAGCGCACGTGCGTGGCGGCATACCGCGTGGCCGCACACTAGTCAATCCCCGCCGCCGTATGCAACAATGACTGCAAAGAACTTTGCATCGGGGTGATTGCGATGCTGGACCGTGACGGCTATCGCCCGAACGTCGCCATCGTCATCGTCAACGGCAGGAACCTGGTTTTCTGGGGCAAGAGGATTCACGAGCACTCGTGGCAGTTTCCGCAAGGAGGCATCAATCCCGGTGAGGCGCCCGAGCAGGCGATGTACCGGGAGCTGCGCGAGGAAGTCGGCCTCGAGCCGTGCCACGTCAGGATTCTCGGCCGGACGCGCGAGTGGCTGCGCTACGACGTTCCGCGGCACTGGATCAGGCGTGAGTTCCGCGGAAGCTACCGGGGACAGAAGCAGATCTGGTATCTGCTGCGCCTGACCGGGCGCGACAGCGATGTCAGCCTGCGTGCGACCAGCCATCCCGAATTCGATGCATGGCGCTGGCACGACTATTGGGTGCCGCTCGAATCGGTGATCGAGTTCAAGCGCGACGTCTACCGGCGCGGGCTGCGCGAGCTCGAGCGCTTTCTCGGCGCGCGACCGCACACCCGCCGCGAGCGACTCTACGGGCGCGTGCGGCCCGAGATGCCGACGTCGTACGGCGAGGAAGCTGCGACCGCCGCGCAGGCGTCGGCTGGCGCCGAGGCCGATTCGCCGGCAGGAACCGAGCCGCCTGAGTGAGCCGCCGATTCCCGCGGCGCGCGCGACGGTGGCGCCCAGACCGCGTTCGTCAGAGTCTCGGCAGGCAACCCGCGCTTGACGGCGTGCAGGTCACGTCCTCGTCGCTGCTTCGCGTGACCGGTTCCACCCATGCCGCCTCGGCACGCATGCCGGAACCCGAGTGCGGAGTGCCGAGCATGCCACCGACGATCACGCTCGCGAGGTAGCCGAGCACGAACGCGCACAGCACGATCACCAGCGTGAACGGCAGCGCGCGGTCGGGACTCGCCTTCTTCAATACGGACGCGCCGAGAAACAACGTGTAGAACGCGTAGGCCATCGCGACGAGCCACGGCGCGAATCCCAGCACTCCGAAAAGGTTGAAGACCCCGGCGAGCCAGGCCACCGTCAGGCTGTAGGCGGTGAGCTTCAGCGACGCGACGAAGTCGCGGCTGCCGCCGAACGTCGGCGCGAGCGCATCGACGACCTGTGCGAGCAGGAACGTGATGATCAGCCACAGGATGTACTCGGCGACGGCGAGGCGAAGCGAGTGGGTCGAGACGAGCACGGCGACCGGGCCGATCGCCGCGAGCAGCATGATCCACCCGCTGTAGATCGACTGGATGCTCGCGGGTTCGGCGGCGATCCGCCGCCACTCGTCGCGCGGCGCGAACAGGATCCCTTTCACGCGGTCGGCGAATTGTGGCGGGGGTTCCATGCCTGGCATTGCGCGCGCCGGTCGGGCCGAGCGGCGGCCAAGTTTAGGCGACGCCGGGGGCGCTGTCGACCCGGCGCACGGCCGTCACAACAGGACGAGGTTGCTGCGGTGAATGAGCTCGGGCTCGTCGACGTAGCCGAGAATCGCCTCGATTTCCGACGACGGATGGCCGAGGATCCGCGCGGCTTCCTGCGCACCGTAGTTGACGAGGCCCCGCGCGAATTCGCGTCCGTCGGGACCGATGCAGCCGACCACCTCGCCGCGTTCGAATTCGCCGCGGATCGAAGTGACCCCGATGGCGAGCAGGCTCTTGCCGTCGTGCACGAGCGCGCGTACCGCGCCCGCATCGAGCGAGAGAGAGCCGGCGAGCCTTACGTGATCGGCGAGCCACTGCTTGCGCGAGGCGAGCGCGCTGCGCTCGGCGTAGAGATGGGTGCCGATCCGCTCACCGGCGGCGAGGCGAGTCAATACGTCGGGCTCGCGGCCGCTCGCGATCACCGTCGAGGCCCCGGACCGTCCCGCGCGACGCGCGGCGAGCACCTTGGTGAGCATCCCGCCGCGTCCGATGGCGCTGCCGGCGCCCCCGGCCATCGCTTGCAGGGCCGAGTCGTCGGACTGTGCGGCGAGCACGAGCGTCGCTCGCGCGTCACAACGTGGGTCGGCCGTGTAGAGGCCCGCCTGATCGGTGAGCAGCACGAGCGCGTCCGCCTCGATCAGGTTGGTCACCAGCGCGCCGAGTGTGTCGTTGTCGCCGAAGCGGATCTCGTCGGTCGTCACCGTGTCGTTCTCGTTGATCACCGGGATCACGCCGAGGCCGAGCAGTGTCGTGAGCGTCGAGCGCGCATTGAGGTAGCGCCTGCGATCGGCGAGGTCTTCGTGGGTGAGCAGGACCTGCGCGGTCTTGAGACCGTGCGCCGCGAACGCATGCTCCCACGCCTCGACGAGTCCCATCTGGCCGACGGCGGCCGCGGCCTGCTGCTCGTGGATTGCGTGTGGGCGCCTGCTCCAGCCGAGGCGCCGCATGCCCTCGGCGATCGCCCCTGAGGAGACGAGCACCACCGCCTTGCCGATCCGCGTCAGCGAGGCGATCTCGCCCGCCCAGCGCGCGACGGCAGCGTGGTCGAGGCCGCGTCCCTCGTCGGTGACGAGGGTCGAGCCGAACTTCACGACGAGGCGCTGCGCGGTGTCGACGATGCCTGCGTTCATTCGATGCCCCGGGTCAAGGCGCCTTCCGGTGCTTCGCCGGTCGCGGCCGAATGACCAGCGGTGCGGCGTCGTCGCCGGTGACGGCGGGAGGCTCGACCGCGGGACCGCCGCCGGTCGCTGCCGGATGCGATTCGAGCCACCGCTGAATGGCCATGACGAGTGCGGGGCAGCCGCCGCCGTCGATCGCGCTCACCGCGAACCACGGGCCCTTCCAGCGATAGCTGCGCAGAAACGCGGCGACGCGCGCGTCGCGCTCGTCTGCGGGAATCAGGTCGAGCTTGTTCAGCACGAGCCAGCGCGGCTTTGCATGCAGCGCCGGATCGAAGTTGCGGAGCTCGCGCACGATCGCGCGCGCGTCGGCAACCGGATTCGCGTCGGGGTCGAGCGGCGCGAGATCGATCACGTGAAGCAGGAGCCGAGTGCGTTGCAGGTGACGCAGGAATCGGTGTCCAAGCCCCGCGCCCTCCGACGCTCCCTCGATCAGACCCGGAATGTCCGCGACGACGAAGCTCTTCCCGACGTCGACGCGCACGACGCCGAGCTGCGGGGCGAGCGTGGTGAACGGATAGTCGGCGACCTTCGGACGCGCGGCCGAGATGGCGCGGATCAGCGTCGACTTGCCGGCGTTGGGCATGCCGAGCAGGCCCACGTCGGCGAGGACCTTGAGCTCGAGCCGCAGGCGGCGGCGCTCGCCGGGCTCGCCGGGTGTCGACTGGCGCGGAGCGCGGTTGACGCTCGATTTGAAATGGATGTTGCCGAGTCCGCCGCGTCCGCCGCGGGCGATCATGGCGCGCGCGCCGTCGTGGTCGAGATCGACGACGAGCTCGCCGCTGTCGGCGTCGGTGATGACCGTGCCGACCGGCATCCTCAGCGTGATGTCGGGAGAGCCGCGTCCATAGCAGTCGGCGCCGTGGCCGTTCTCGCCGCGCTGCGCGCGATGGATGCGCGCATAGCGATAGTCGATCAGCGTGTTGATGTTGCGGTCGGCAAGTGCCCAGATGCTGCCGCCGCGCCCGCCATCGCCGCCGTCGGGGCCGCCGCGCGGTACGTATTTCTCGCGGCGGAACGACACGGCGCCGTTGCCGCCGTCGCCAGCCTCGGCTTCGATCAACGCTTCGTCGATGAATTTCACGTGCGATCCTTGACGTAGAGCACGAACGTCTCCGTCGTGTCGCCCGAGCGGCTACCGCCCCATTCGGCGTGCCAGCCGGGCGGCGGCACGCCGGGCTCCGGACCCCATTGCACGAGCAGCGCCGCACACGCGGCGTCGGGGTGCGTCTCCTCGCGAAGTGTGGTGAACTTGCCGAAGTACTGGAAGAGTGCGCGCTGCGCGTCGCCGAGGTTGCGGCTCGCGACGCAGCCGGTCGACGGGAGGTGCGCGGCGAGGCTCTCCGCGAGATGGCGGTAGCTGCGTCGCGAGTCGAGATAGGGGAGCCAGATCGTCGAGTAAAGGCACCACATCAGTGTCATGCCGACCGCCCAGTTGAGGATCGCACGCCGGTTGCTCCGGCGCGCAGGCCGGACCAGAGCCACCCAGGCGAGCGACAGCAGTACCGCAGTCAGGACGGCGCCGAAGTGGAAGCTCGGCCGATAACCCGACTCGGCGTCGCGAAACAGCGCCGCGACGGTGCGCGGCATTCCGAACAGCCGTGCATCGATCCACGCCGCCCAGACGAGGAGGCCGAGCAGGCCGAACGAAAGGATGCCGAACCAGTCGAGCGCCGCCGAGTAGCCGCGTTTCAGCGTGTCGACTTCGAGCATGCCGACAAGCGCGAGCGGTACGAGCAGCGGCAGGCCGTCGATCAGTTTTGGATCCGGAATGACGAGCAGGTTCGCGAACACGACGATCGAGACGAGGCCCGGAAGCTGCACGGCGGGCGTGGCGAGGCCGCCGTTGAAGCCGCGCCCGCGCGTCCACAGCGTCCACGCGATGAGCGGCACGGCAGGCCAGCCGAACCAGAGGATGTTGCGCAGATAGTAGAGCGGGTCGGCGCCGTCGGCTCCACCGTGGAGGGCAATGAAGTTGCCGGCCCGCTGTCCGGCGACCCACGCGGCGAGGAGACCGTGACCGCGAAGGCCGAGCGCGACGATCCACGGCAGCACCAGCGCGACGCCGACGACGATGGCGACCGCGAGCGAGAGCGCCCACGCCGGGCGACGCCATGCGCGGCCGCAGGCCGGGAGGAGGAGCGTCGCGACGACGATCCACGCCGGCGTCAGCGGACCCTGGGACAGGAACGCGGTCGCCAGCCCGAGACCGAGCCAGGCACCGCCGCCCAGTGGCCGGCGCAGCGCGAGCGCCAGGCCGTAGAGCGCAATCGCGACGCCGGTCATCGCGCCGAGTTCGCCGGAGAGGACGTGGCCGCGGTCCCAGAGGCCGACCGTGCCGATCAGGATCAGCATCGGCAGCCAGCGCAGACCGGGGCCGGCGAGCTCGACCGCGGCGAGCGACGTGAACAAGAGCGTGACGGCGAGTGCCAGACCCGCGGCGACGCGCGCCGCATCGTAGGCATCGAGCGGCGGCGAGAGCAGCCGCTGGCTGACCGCGGCGATCGCCGGAACAAGCGGCGGGCGCGCAAGGTAGACGTCGCCGGCAAGGCGCGGCACCACGTAATCGCCGTGCACGTTCATCTGCCACGCGAGGTCGAAATTGACCGCGTCGTCGAACTTCCACGGATCGTGACCGACGAGGCCGAGCGCGATCCATACGGCGGCGAGCAGCACGAGTCCCGCCTGTTTCCAGCGTCGCCACGGTTCCGATGGGCTGAGGCGCGTCGGGTCGGCGGCAGGGTCGGAAATCGGGCGCGGGCTCAGCATGGGCGGGAGCATGGCGTCATCGGGCGCGACCGGCAACGAAAAAGGCAGCCGAAGCTGCCTTTCGCGGCAAACCGTCGCGTCGGAAGCGTCAGGCGGCAGGGGTCGCCGTCTTGTTGCCGTAGCGCTGGCGGAACTTCTCGACGCGTCCGGCAGTGTCCACGATCTTCTGCTTGCCCGTATAGAACGGGTGGCACGATGAGCACACTTCGACGTGCAGCGGCTTGTTGATCGTCGAGCGCGTCGTGAACGCGTTGCCGCAGCTGCAGGTCACCTGGATTTCGCCGTACTTCGGATGGATGTCGGATTTCATTGCGCACCTCGTGTGCCGGCGGCTCGCTGCAAGCACGAAGCGCCGTTGGGTAAGGGGTCGACAGCGCCTTCGGGGAACGTCCGGCCGCTTCACGGGTGCCGCGACCGACTGGCCCCGTGGAGCGATCGGTCCTGCGACACGGGGCGCCCTAGCTGGGTCGAGATTATCCGTTACCGTTCGTTGCGACGCAAGGTACGACGGTGTCCGGCGCCAAGATGAACGCACTAACGTTTTGATTACTAAGGAATTACTTTCTGGCGCCGCCGGGTCATGACCGGCGGTGTCCGGCACCCCTCAGGGGGCTGAATCTCCCCCGTTGACGCTCTCGCGAAGCTGCTGCTGAAGCTCGGGAGAATCCCAATGCTGGTTCACCTGGACGGCATGCTGCATCGCAGCACGAAGCAATCCATGCAATCGCGTACGGCTTCAGCCCCGGCGCATCGAGTCGAAGAAGTCGGCGTTGCTCTTCGTCGCCTTGATCTTGTCGAGCAGGAATTCCATCGCCTCGAGCTCGTCCATCGGATAGAGGAGCTTGCGCAGGATCCACACCTTCTGCAGGATCTCGGGCTTCAGTAGCAGTTCCTCGCGCCGGGTCCCGGACCGGTTCACGTTGATCGCCGGGTAGATGCGCTTCTCGGCCATCCGGCGATCGAGGTGGATCTCCATGTTGCCGGTGCCCTTGAATTCCTCGTAGATCACGTCGTCCATCCGCGACCTGGTGTCGATCAGCGCGGTGGCGATGATCGTCAGCGAGCCGCCCTCCTCGATGTTGCGCGCCGCGCC
>JAICXH010000048.1 GCA_025981645.1 Burkholderiales bacterium | reverse complement strand
GGTCGAGCGCTCCGGCTTCGTGTTCATCGGCCCCAAGCCGGAGACGATCCGCATGATGGGCGACAAGGTCAGCGCCAAGGCCGTGATGACCAAGGCCGGCGTGCCCTGCGTTCCCGGCTCCGAAGCTGCGCTGCCCGACGATCCGCGTGAAATCGTGAAGATCGCGCGGGCGGTCGGCTATCCGGTGATCATCAAGGCGGCCGGCGGCGGCGGCGGCCGCGGCATGCGTGTCGTCCATACCGAGGCGGCGCTGCTGCCCGCCGTCAATCTCACGCAGTCCGAGGCTCAGGCGGCCTTCGGCAACCCCAGCGTCTACCTGGAGCGCTTCCTCGTCGCGCCGCGGCACATCGAGATCCAGGTGCTTGCCGATGCGCACAAGAACGTCGTGCACCTGTTCGACCGCGACTGCTCGATGCAGCGCCGCCATCAGAAAATCATCGAGGAGGCTCCGGCGCCGGGAATCAGCCCGCGCGTGCTCACGCGGATCGCCGACCGCGCCGTCGAGGCGTGCCGCAAGATCGGCTATCGTGGTGCCGGAACCTTCGAATTCCTCTATCAGGGCACCGAGTTCTTCTTCATTGAAATGAACACCCGCGTGCAGGTCGAGCACCCGGTCACCGAAATGATCACCGGCCTCGACATCGTGCAGGAGCAGATTCGCATCGCGGCCGGTCAGAAGCTGCGGCTGCGCCAGCGCGAGATCGCCTACCGCGGACACGCGATCGAGTGCCGCATCAACGCCGAGGACCCGTTCACCTTCGTGCCCTCGCCCGGGCGGATCACTGCGTGGCATGCGCCGGGCGGTCCCGGCATCCGCGTCGACACGCACGTCTATCAGAACTACTTCGTCCCGCCGAATTACGATTCGATGATCGGCAAGGTCGTCGCGTACGGGGACACTCGCGAGCAGGCGATTGCGCGGATGCGGGTCGCGTTGTCGGAGATGGTGGTGGGAGGAATCAAGACCAACATTCCGCTGCACCAGGAGCTCCTCGCCGACGAGAAATTCCTCCGCGGCGGAACGTCGATCCACTACCTGGAGGAGCGCCTCGCGCAGCGGGCGCAGGCTGCGTAGTCGCGTGGCCCGTACGCCGCAGCCGACGTACCGTGCGCTGCGCATCGACATCGCGGCGCACGACGCCGACGCGTGGTCGGATGCGCTCGTCGACGCGGGGGCGATGTCGGTCGACGTCGCCGATCCGGAAGCCGGGACGGCGCGCGAGACGCCGGTCTATGCGGAAGGGGTCCCCGGCGAGCGAGGCTTCTGGCCGGTGTCGCGCCTCGTGGCGCTGTTCGGCCACCGCGACGATCCCGGCACTGCGCTCGCCGCTGCGGCGCGGGCGCTCGAACGTCCGGTGCCCGCGAGCGAGCTCGTCGACGTCGCCGATCGCGACTGGGTCGCCTCCTCGCGTGCGCAGGTCAGCCCGATCGAGGCCGCTCCCGGCTTGTGGATCGTGCCGAGCTGGTGCCGCCCGGTCGATCCCGGAGCGGTCAACGTCGTCCTCGATCCGGGCGTCGCGTTCGGAACCGGCTCGCACCCGACGACACGGATATGCCTCGCGTGGCTCGCGCGCACGGTGAAGGCTGGTGACACGGTCCTCGACTACGGCTGTGGATCGGGGATCCTCGCGATCGCGGCGGCGAAGCTCGGCGCCGCGCGCGTCGATGGGATCGACGTCGACGCGCAGGCGGTGCAGGCGAGCATCGACAACGCGCGTGCGAACGGTGTCGAGGCGCGCTTCCGCCTCGCCAGCGGCAAGCGCACATCGCAGCCGTCGCGCTTCGACATCGTGGTCGCCAACATCCTCGCCAATCCGCTTCGCGTACTCGCGCCGCTCCTCGCGCGCCGCTGCCGGCGGGGTGGCCGCATCGCGCTCGCGGGCATCCTCGAATCGCAGGCGGGCGAAGTCGTCGATACCTACTCGCGCTGGTTTACGATGCGACGCGAAGAGGCCTGCGACGGCTGGACGCTGCTCGCCGGCGAACGTGAGCGAAGGGATTCGTGAGCGACTCGCAATTTACCCGCTGTCCCGGCTGCGCGACCGTCTATCGCGTGACCGCGGCGCAGCTTGCGCTGCGCGAGGGGCAGGTGCGCTGCGGGCACTGCCGTGCGGTGTTCGATGCCTCCGCGCATCGCGTCGATCTCGCTCCGCCGGCGCCATCTTCGGCGGCGACCGAAGTCGACGACGAGCTCGCGCGCGGGCGCGCAACGGTCACGCTGCGCGACTCGCGCGCGCTCGAGCCTGCACCGGAGGCGGAGCGGGAGGACGCGAAGCCGGAAGAGAAAACAGACGAGAAAGCGGAAGAGGAGGCAGCAGAGAAAGCGGACGAAAAGGCGGACGAGGAAGCGGAGGAGAACGCCGAGGAGGAGGGGCGGGAGGGGCGTTCCACCGTCGGGGAGTCTACGGCGGCCGAACCGCCACTCGATGTGGCGGAACTGGCGGCGGCACGCGCTGCACTGCGTCCGCGGCGGCGCCGCTCGCGCAGCGGCAACACCTTCTACGTGTTCGCGATCCTCGTGCTGGTTGCCGGCATTGTCGTTCAGTCGGCGGCGTTCTTTCGCGACGACATCGTCGCGCGGATGCCCCGGGCAGCGAACGCGCTGGACGCGCTGTGTCGGACGCTCGAATGCCGGACCGGCCCCCGCCGCGACGCGGGAGCGCTGTCGATCGAAGGCTCCGACCTGCAGGCCGATCCGGGCCATCGTGGCCTTCTCGTGCTGACGGCGACGCTTCGAAACCGTGCGGGCCGGCCTGTCGCGTGGCCCGATCTCGAACTCACGCTGACCGATTCCTCCGATCAGGCGGTCGTACGCCGCGTATTGTCGCCCGACGAATACGTTCCCGCGGCTGCGCGCCCGACCGGACTCGCCGGTCACAGCGAGCAGCAGGTCAGGTTGTTCGTCGACGCCAGTGCCACGCGTCAGGCGGGCTATCGCCTCTATCTGTTCTATCCATGACCGACGATGGCGCACGACTCGGGTGCGCCGGCCCGAATGTTTGCACCATTCTGTAAATCGCGATAATTTGTGTGCACCAAAAATGTGCATTCCGGCTTGGCGCGCCACCGGACTGAATGAATGAATCGCTTTGAATCAATGACTTGGACAGCCATCACTCGATGGCACGCTGATCGCTAAGTTACCGCTGGACCGAACCACGGCGAAGCCGCGATCGCGCGCGGCGCGCTTTATTCACTATCAGGAGATCTCTGCATGACGACCGCCGCCGATGTGCTCACGCTGATCAAGGACAAGGAAGTCAAGTTCGTCGACCTGCGCTTTACCGACACGCGCGGCAAGGAGCAGCACGTCTCCGTCCCGGTCAAGGCGTTCGATGCGGACAAGTTCGAGTCCGGGCACGCGTTCGACGGCTCGTCGATCGCCGGGTGGAAAGGCATTCAGGCTTCGGACATGCTCCTCCTGCCCGATCCGGCAACGGCCAATCTCGATCCCTTCACCGAGGACACGACACTGCTCCTCACCTGCGACGTGATCGAGCCGTCGGACGGAAAGGGCTACGAGCGCGACCCGCGCTCGCTCGCGAAGCGGGCAGAGGCCTACCTGAAATCGACCGGTCTCGGCGATGTCGCGTACTTCGGGCCCGAACCCGAGTTCTTCATCTTCGATGCGGTCGAGTGGTCGGTCGACATGTCGGGCAGTTACTGCAAGGTGTTCTCGAGCGAGGCGGCGTGGTCGAGCGGCGACAGGATCGAGGGTGGCAACATGGGCCACCGGCCGAGCGTCAAGGGCGGCTACTTCCCGGTTCCCCCGGTCGACTCGCTGCAGGACGTCCGATCGGCGATCTGCACGGCGCTCGAGCAGATGGGCGTGCCGGTCGAAGTGCACCACCACGAGGTTGCGACCGCGGGTCAGTGCGAGATCGGCACGCGCTTCGCTCCGCTCGTGCAGCGCGCGGACTGGCTGCAGATTCTCAAGTACTGCGTGCACAATACCGCGCACGCGTTCGGCAAGACCGCGACCTTCATGCCGAAGCCGATCGTCGGTGACAACGGTTCGGGCATGCACGTGCACCAGTCGGTGTGGAAGGGGGGGAAGAACCTGTTCGCCGGCGAGGGCTACGCGGGCCTGTCGGAGTTTGCCCTCTACTACATCGGCGGAATCATCAAGCATGCGAAGGCGCTGAACGCCATCACCAATCCCGGCACCAACTCGTACAAGCGTCTCGTTCCGGGATTCGAGGCACCGATCAACCTCGCCTATTCGGCACGCAACCGCTCGGCCTCCTGCCGGATTCCGTACGTCAGCAATCCGAAAGGCAGACGCGTCGAAGTGCGCTTTCCCGACCCGACGGCCAATCCGTACCTCGCGTTCTCGGCGATGCTGATGGCGGGGCTCGACGGCGTGCAGAACCGGATCCATCCGGGCGACCCGATGGACAAGAACCTCTACGACCTCGAGCCCGAGGAGGCGGCGAAGGTGCCCCATCCCTGCGCGTCGCTCGACGAAGCGCTGGACAGCCTCGATCGCGATCGTGAGTTCCTGACGCGCGGTGGCGTCTTCACCGACGACATGCTCGACGCGTACGTCGACCTCAAGATGGAGGAGGTGACGCGCTTCCGCATGACGACCCACCCGATCGAATACGACATGTACTTCAGTCTCTGAGCGCGCACGACCCGGCCCGGCCGTGCACGACCTGCGCACAGGCGGCATCCTGTCACGCTGGCAGACGCGCCACGGTCGGGTTGGTTAAACTTCGGGACGATGGCTCAACGTGAACCTCGCGCGAACGCGAAGCTCGTGTGCCTCGCCTGGCTCGCGACGTTTGCTGCCGTCCTCGCGATCGCCGCGCCGGCGCGGGCGGCGATCTGCAAGTATCTCGATGCCGACGGGAACATCGTCTATTCGAACGTCGCACCGCCGAAGGGACTGCGCAAGCTCTCCTGCGACATCGTCGACGAGTCTCCGCGGCGCTCACCCGAGAAGGGCGCGCGGACGGCATCGCCGGCGGATTTCCCTCGCGTCGAGCCCGGCGTGCAGAAGAGCCGCGACGACATGCGGCGCAAGATCCTCGACGATGAGCTCGCGAA
Source organism: Burkholderiales bacterium (assembly GCA_025981645.1). Classification (GTDB taxonomy): domain Bacteria; phylum Pseudomonadota; class Gammaproteobacteria; order Burkholderiales; family Casimicrobiaceae; genus VBCG01. Next base: position 16,527 of record JAICXH010000048.1, on the reverse strand, counting down.
GGAGCAGAAGCTTCTGGCGTCCGCCCAGCAGGAATATGGCAACGGCGCACCGCAGCCACTCGCCGACGAGAAGACCGATGCCGAGAAGTACCGCGAGCGCATCGAGCGCCTGCGCCAGGCGGTCGTCCTGCATCAGCGCAACATCGATGCATTGCGCAAGGAGATCGCGGCGACGCGCTGACCCTGCAGGAGCGGGCGGCTGATGCTGCGAATCGTCCCGCCGTCGTCACCGCCGCCGCCGCTGCCGCACGAAGGTCCGATTGCTCTGCTCGAGCGCGGTCTCGAGCTGATCGCGACGGCGGTCCTCGTCGTCGACGAGGCGCGCCGCGTCGTGTGGGCGAATCCCGCTGCCGAGAACCTGTTCGAATGGTCGATCGCGCGCCTTCGCGGGCAGCCGCTCGATGCCGTGTTCGGGCGCGCGCCAGGACTCGACGAGCTCGTCGAACGCGCGGCGGCGACGGGTGCGCCCTGCGCCGAGCAGGAGCTCGCGCTCGAGCCGCCGGGCAGGAGCCGCCTGCACCTCGCGTGCACCGCCTCGCCGGTCGATGCGCCCGGTGCCGCGCTCGTGCTCGAATTCAGGCGGATCGACCAGCAATTGAAGGTCGCGCGCGAAGCGCGGCAGCTCGAGCAGCAGGAAGTCAATCGCGAGCTGATCCGCAACCTCGCGCACGAGATCCGCAATCCGCTCGGCGGCATCCGCGGTGCCGCGCAGCTCCTGCAGGTCGAGCTCGACCGCCCGCAGCTCATCGAATACACCGAGGTGATCATCGCCGAAGCCGATCGCCTGCGCGCACTCGTGGATCGGCTGCTCTCGCCGCATCGCGCGCCTGCGTATCGGAGGACCAACGTGCACGAGGTGCTGGTGCGCGTGAAAGGGCTCGTGCAGGCCGAGTTTCCGGCCATTCCGGTGGTCTGCGACTTCGACACCAGCCTGCCCGACATCGACGCCGATCCGGGCCAGCTCGTGCAGACGGCGCTCAACATCGCGCGCAACGCCGCGCAGGCGCTGTCCGCTGCGGCGCAGCCGGCGCCGGCGATCGGATTCGTGACAAGGGTCGCCCGCGGTGTCACGCTCGCGAAGCGGCACCACCGCACGGCGCTGTCGATCGCGATCGAGGACAACGGGCCCGGCATCCCCGCCGAACTTCGCGAACGTGTCTTCTTTCCGCTGGTTTCCGGGCGCGACGGCGGGAGCGGGCTCGGCCTCACGATTGCCCAGACCTACGTATCGCAGCACGGCGGGACGATCGAGTGCGAGAGCGCGCCTGGGCGCACGGTCTTCAGGATTCTGCTTCCGCTCGCAGCGGCGCGCGACTGAAGGCTCTCGGGCGTGGACGTGACCCATACACCCGAATCCATCGCGAGGTCCGATGCTGCCGCGGAAGCTGCGGTCGTTTGGATCGTCGATGACGACTGGTCGATCCGCTGGGTGCTCGAGAAAGTGCTCACCCGCGAAGCGATCGCGCATCAGTCGTTCGCGTCGGCGTACGAGGCGCTGCAGGCGCTGTCGGTCACGCAACCGCAGGTGCTGATCTCGGACATCCGCATGCCCGGTGAATCGGGGCTGTCCCTGCTGCGTGAGATGCGCGAGCGTCATCCGCAGATACCGGTCATCGTGATGACCGCGTACTCGGATCTCGACAGCGCCGTCGCCGCATTCCAGGGCGGGGCATTCGAGTATTTGCCGAAGCCCTTCGACATCGAGCACGCGCTCGCGCTGATCCGGCGCGCGGCGGCCGAAGCGACGAGCGTTCCGGACGCCCACGGCGCGGCGACGCCCGCCGCCGAGATCCTCGGGCGGGCGCCGGCCATGCAGGAGGTCTTCCGCGCGATCGGGAGGCTGTCGCAGTCTTCGGCGACGGTGCTGATCACCGGGGAATCGGGAACCGGCAAGGAGCTCGTCGCACGCGCGCTGCACCGGCACAGCCCACGCGCGGCGGGTCCGTTCGTCGCGATCAACACCGCGGCGATTCCGCGCGATCTTCTCGAGTCCGAGCTGTTCGGCCACGAGCGCGGGGCATTCACCGGTGCGCAGACGACCCGCCACGGACGCTTCGAGCAGGCCGAGGGCGGGACGCTGTTTCTCGACGAGATCGGCGACATGCCGCCCGAGCTGCAGGTGCGCCTCTTGCGCGTGTTGGCCGACGGCGAGTACTACCGAGTAGGCGGTCACGCCCCGCAGCGAGCGAGCGTGCGCATCATCGCGGCGACGCACCAGGATCTCGAAGCCCGCGTCGCGCGCGGCCTCTTCCGCGAGGATCTGCTGCATCGGCTCGATGTCGTACGCCTGCGCCTGCCGCCGCTGCGCGAGCGCGCGGGCGACATCGCGCCGCTCGCCCGCTTCTTCCTGCACAAGAGCGCGCGCGAGCTCGCCGTCGAGCCGAAGGCGCTCACCGATGCCGCGCTCGATCTCCTCGCGCGCTTCCCGTTTCCCGGCAACGTGCGCCAGCTCGAGAACATCTGCCACTGGATCACCGTGATGGCACCGGGCCAGCGGGTCGACGTCGCCGATCTGCCGCCTGAGGTGCGCGTCGGCACGGCGACGGCGGCGGGTGGCGATGCGGGCTGGCAGCATGCGCTCGATCGCGAGCTCGGCGCGGCGCTCGCGCGCGGCGAGCGCGGGGTGGGCGAGCGGCTGAAGCGCGAGTTCGAGTGCACGCTGATCCGGCGCGCCCTCGCGCACACCGGCGGCCACCGGTCGGAGGCCGCGGCCTGGCTCGGCTGGGGCCGCAACACGCTGACGCGCAGGATTCAGGAGCTCGGGCTCGCCGCCGAGCTCGGTTCGCATCGCAACTGATCGACTGATCGTCGATGTCGAATTCGAGGGGTGCGGTTCGACCATCGATGAGCGCGCGGCGTTCGCGACCCTGAGGAGATCGGCATGCGATTCATGATGATGGTTCGGGCCCCCCTGGTACCGAGGCGGGCGTCATGCCCAGCGAGAAGTTGCTGACCGACATGATGAAGTTCAACGAAGAGTTGACGAAAGCTGGCGTCATGCTGGCAGGCGAAGGCCTGCAGCCGAGTGTCAGAGGCGCGCGGGTGAAATTTGCCGGCGGCAGACGGACCGTCGTCGACGGCCCGTTTCTCGAAACCAAGGAGCTGATCGCCGGATTCTGGCTGTGGCGCTGCCAATCGCTCGGCGAAGCGATCGACTGGGCGCGCCGGTGTCCCGATCCGATGCCCGGCGAGGAGTCCGAAATCGAGATCCGCCAGGTGTTCGAGGCCGAGGATTTCGGCGGCGAACTTACGCCCGAGCTCCGCGCACAGGAAGAGAAGCTGCGCGTGCAGGCGGCCGAGCTGGCAGCCGCGCCGTCGAAGCCAGCTTGCGGCTGAGCGCGAGGCCGTTGCTCCGACCACCGCCGTCGTGCAGGTCGCCGAGCAGATCGACGCCGTTTACCGCGACGAGTCGCGGCGCATTTACGCGACGCTGGTGCGTCAATTGAGGAGAGGTCATGCAAGTCACACCGTACCTGTTCTTCGACGGACGTTGCGAGGAAGCCATCGAGTTCTACAAGCACACGCTCGGCGCCGAAGTGTCGATGCTGATGCGCAATCGCGAATCGCCTGAGGCCCCGCCTCCGGGCACGCTGCCGCCCGGGTCTGAGAACAAGATCATGCACGCGAGCTTCAAGATCGGCGATACGCTGGTGATGGCGTCGGACGGCCACTGCGGGGGCAAGCCTGCGTTCGAGGGCTTCGGGCTTTCGATCACGCCCACCGACGAAGCAACGGCGAAGCGGATATTCGCGTCGCTCGGCGACGGCGGCGAGCTGCGGATGCCGCTGGCGAAGACCTTCTTTTCGCCGTGCTTCGGGATGGTCACCGATCGTTTCGGCGTGCTGTGGATGGTCTACGTCATGGCAACCTGAATGCGCAAATCGTGCCGGCGCGCGGCCGCACGGACGGCTCAGGGGTGGCGCGACAGATAGTAGGCGACCGCGCCGATCTCTTCGTGCGTCATCGGGAATGCGACGTCAGGCATCGCGCCGGCTGCGCCGCCGCCGCGACGCGTTCCCGACTTGAAGTCACCGAGCGACTTCTCGAGGTAGTCCTCGCGCTGCGACGCGATCCGCGCCGCCTGGTCGAGGCCGGCGAAGTTGCGCTGATGGCACGATCCGCAACGGTATTTCTCGATCACCTTGACTCCGGCGGCCATGCGCGCGCCGTCGAGCGCGCCGGCAGGCGGCGCCGGGGGCGACAGCGAAGCGAACCACGCGCCTAAATTGCGGATGTCGGCGTCGGAAAGCTTCGCCGCAACGGGATCCATCGCGTCGCTGCGGCGTGCACCGCTGCGAAAGTAGACGAGCTGCCATTCGAGGAACGCATCGGTCTGACCCGCAAGCGACGGCACGCCGGTCATCGCCGAGACGCCGTTGGCGCCGTGGCAGACCGCGCAGGCGCCTGCCGCGGCCTTGCCGGCCGCGAGGTCGGCCGCAGCCGCGGCGATTGGAGTCACCGCGGTGCCCGCGAGCGCGATGGCACCAAGCAGTGTCCGCAGCGCTGCTGGAAGGATCCGCGCACGCGCGGGGTCGGCGCTGCGCACGCGCGGCTTGGTGCTACTTCTTGTACGAGATCTGCAGGATTGCACCGGAGAAGTCGTCGGCGACGAGGAGCGACCCGTCCTTCGCGACGATCAGGTCCGCCGGCCGTCCGATGTACGTGGTCGGACCCTGGATCCATCCTTCTGCGAACACCACCTGCGTCAGGTCCTTTCCCTGCGGATCGGTGACGATGCGCACGATCCGGCCACCCTTGTACGAATGGCGGTTCCACGAGCCGTGCTCGGCGATGAAGATGTTGTTCCGGTAGACGCGTGGGAACTGCTTGCCGGTGTAGAACTTCATCCCCAGTGGCGCGACGTGCGCACCGAGGAGCGCCGCCGGAGGCGAGAACTCCGAGCACCTGTGCCCCATCGCATAGACCGGGTCGGGGATGTCGCCCTGGTGGCAGTACGGAAAGCCGAAGTGCTGGCCCATACGCGTGATGTGCTCGAGCTTGTCGGACGGCTTGTCGTCAGCCAGCCAGTCGCGCGCGTTCTCGGTGAACCAGTAGTCGCCGCTGCGCGGATCGACGTCGCCGCCGACGCTGTTGCGAACGCCGAGTGCGACGATCTCCGCCTGGCCGGTTGCCGGGTTGATGCGGCGAACCTGGGCGGTGCTGGTAGGCGGCAGGCATTCATTGCACGGTGGTCCGATCGCCGTGTAGACCCAGCCGTGCGCGTCGAACGCGAGGTACTTCCAGCCGTGCGGGCCGTAGCTCGGCAGATCGTCGTAGACGACTTTCGGTGCCGGCATCTGGTCGAGATGATTCTCTGCGTCCGGATACGCAAGGATCTTGCTCACGTCGCCGACATAGAGCGTTCCATCGCGGAACGCGAGGCCGGTCGGCATCGTGAGCCCCTTGAGGATCGTCTTGACCTCGCGCTTGCCGCCGTGGTCGGTGATTGCGTAGACGACGCCGAGGCTGAACGATCCGACGAACAGCGTCCCCTTGTCCCCCCACGCCATCTGCCGAGCCGACAACACGTGGTCGGCGTAGACCGAAATGTGGAAGTGTTTCGGGAGCTTGATCTTCTTCAGATTCGCCGCGAGCTCGTCGCCCGAGATGCCGGTCGCGGGCCCGCTCGTCAGCCGGTAGTCTTCGCCTTTCTGCGCAGTGTTCTCGTCGCCCATGAACCAGTCGGCGGGAGGATGGTCCCAGAACGCCTTGTTGCTCGAATCGTAGTGGATGAGCTGGTCGGCTGCGATCGCGGGCGCGCTCGCGAATATGAGGACACCGAGCGCGACGGCCATCGATCCTGCGCGCAGGGCGTGCAGTGCTTCACGATACATGTCGATCCCCTTTTCGAACGCGCTGCCACGCCGCGCGATCCCGAGCAATATAGCAACAATTTGGGATATGGGGATATGGGGTCAGGTCTTGCCTTTTGCCTCGGCCGTCGCCGAGGCAAAAGGCGAGACCTGACCCCACTATGCTCACTATGCTAGGCTCCGCCGCTTTCCGTCACCGGAAGGAACCTGCCATGCCGCACATCGAACGACACGTACTCAGCAGGCTCCTCGCGCTTGTCGTGCCCGTCTGCCTCGCCTTCGCCGGCTGCGCGACGATGAGCGCCGCCCCCGGGGCAGATTCATCCCGTCTCGCGACGATCGCGAAGCGCGGCACGCTCGAAATCTGCACGACCGGCGATTACAAGCCCTTCACCTACCATGATTCGAGGACCCACGAATTCGAAGGGATCGACATCGACATGGCGCGTTCGCTCGCGAAGGCGCTCGGGGTCAAGCCCGTCTTCGTCAAGACCACGTGGGGCCATTTGCTCGAGGATGCGACCGACGGCCGCTGCGACATCGCGATGGGAGGCATCTCGATCACCCTTCCGCGGCAGAGGAAGGGCTCCTTCAGCATCCCCTATCTCGTCGACGGCAAGGCGCCGATCACCCGCTGCGAGAACGCATCGAAGTTCCAGACCCTCGCCGAGATCGACCGGCCCGGCGTGCACGTGATCGTCAATCCGGGGGGAACCAACGAAAGTTTTGCGCGCGCGCACCTGAGGCACGCGACGATCACCGTCTATCCCGACAACGTGACGATCTTCAAAGAGATCGTCGACGGCAGGGCCGACCTGATGGTGACCGATGCGACCGAGACGCGGCTGCAGCACAAGCTCCATCCCGAGCTCTGCGCCGTGCACCCCGACAAGCCGTTCACGTTCTCGGAGAAGGGCTATCTGATGCCGCAGGGCGACGCCGCGTACCAGAACTTTGTCGACCAGTGGCTGCACCTCATGCTTGCCGACGGGAGCTTTCGAAGCATCTCCGACCGCTGGCTGAAGTAGGCGCGCAGGCGCGCCGGCAGACGCCGGTGGCCACCCGGATTCAAGCCGGAGCGAGCTCGACGATCGCCGGTGCGTGATCGGAGGGCTTTTCGCCCTTGCGCGCGTTGCGGTCGATCGTCGACGACGTGCAGCGCGGCGCGAGCGCGTCGGACACGAGGATGTGGTCGATGCGCAGGCCGAGGTTCTTCGGGAAGGCGAGCTGGCGATAGTCCCACCAGCTGTAGACGTTCGGCGGCTGATCGAACAGGCGGAAGCTGTCGACGAGCCCCGCGGCGAGAAAGGCGCGAAAGGCAGCGCGCTCGGGCTCGGAGCAGAGCACCTGCCCCTCCCATAGCCGCGGATCGTGGACATCGCGATCGTCGGGGGCAACGTTGAAATCGCCCGCCATCACGAGCTTCGGGTGATGCTCGACCGCCTCGCGCAGGTGCCGGGCCGCAGCGCGGCACCAGCGCAGCTTGTAGGCGTACTTCTCTGAATCGACCGATTGCCCGTTGGGAACGTAGACGCAGATGACGCGTATGCCGTCGACGGTCGCTGCGATCACCCGCTTCTGCTCGTCATCGAAGCCGTCGATGCCGTGCTCAGGCTGCTCGAGGGCGAACCCCTCGCGCGCGAGGATCGCGACACCGTTGTAGGTCTTCTGCCCCGAATAGACGGCGGCGTATCCGGCGGCGGTGAGCGCGTCGACCGGAAAGCGCGCATCGACGAGCTTGGTCTCCTGCAGGCACACGACGTCGGGCGCATGGGCGGCGAGCCATTCGAGGAGGCGCGGCAGGCGGACGTTGAGCGAGTTGACGTTCCAGGTGACCAGTTTCATCGGGGCGCGCGATTGCGGCGATCACTGCGGGTATCCGCTCCCTGGCCCGGGCGGCGCGGGTGCGGACGGCGACGCTGCGGGTGGTGCTCCCGGCGGCGCTACGGGCGCAGCCGCCTTCGGCGCGGCCGGCGGCGAAGCTCTCGCCGGGGGCTCGCTGCTCGCGGCCCCGCCGGGTGCCTTCGGGCGCAACGGCGGTGCGTCCTTCGGGTAACCGGCGACGTCGAGCATCGATTGCCAGCGTGCCTCGTTGTAGCCGATCGCCACATCGCGGTCACCGACCTGCAGCACCGGCGCGGATTGCCCGCCGGTCAGGGCCTTGAGCTTCGCAGCACCGTCCTCGTTGGTGACGATCACGACCGCGTGCGGCACGCCGCGCTTCGCGAGCATCGCCTCGGCGCTGCGGCAGACGTCGCAGTCGAACGTGTAGAGGGTGACCGGATGGCGCTTCACCGCCTCGCGCGTCGCGAACGGCAGCGCATCGGTGTCGATGACGTTCGCGGTCAACTCGCGCTGTGCCGCGTTCTTCACCGATGGAGGAGGCGGCCGGTCGGAGTAGACGACGTTCCCGGCGGGGTCGACGTAGCGGTACATCGTCTGCGCCGACGCCGCGGGCACCGACATCATCGACACTGCGATCATCAGCACGAGCATCATGGCAACCTCGGCAGCGGGTTCACGCTTCGACGAGGCCATTATGGCGCAGAAGCGCGTCGAGCTGCGGCGGGCGCCCGCGAAAGGCGACGAACGATTCGAGCGCAGGGCGCGTGCCGCCCACCGCGAGGATCGCGTCGCGAAACCTGGCGCCGACCGCGGGCGACACGACACCGGCCTCCTCGAAAAGGCCGAACGCGTCGGCGGCCATCACCTCGGCCCACAGGTAGCTGTAGTACCCGGCCGCGTACTCGCCTGCGAACACGTGGCCGAAGCGGTGGACGAAGCGATCCCATGCCGGGTGCGGCTCGACGGCGATCTCGGCGCGCACGGTATCGAGGACGGCGTACGCGTCATCACTGCCGCTGTGCACGCGCAGGTCGAACAGTGCGAGCTCGAGCTGTCGCGCGAGCGTCATCCCGCTGCCGAAATTGCGCGCGGCGAGCATTCGATCGACGAGCTCGCGCGGCAGCACTCCTGCGGCGGTTGTGTGCGCGCTGATCGATGCCAGCACGTCGCGGTTCCAGCAGAAATTCTCCATCAGCTGGCTCGGCAGCTCGACGGCGTCCCATTCGACACCCTGCAATCCGGACACTTCCGCGACGTCGACGCGGGTCAGCAGCAGGTGCAGCCCGTGGCCGAACTCGTGGAACAGCGTGAGCACCTGCTGGTACGTCAGGTGCGGCACGGCCCCCGCGAGCGGAGCGGGGAAGTTGCACGTGAGCCATGCGACCGGGCGCTGCAGCGATGCGCCGATGCGGCGGCGATTGATCGCCTCGTCCATCCACGCGCCGCCCTGCTTGCCCTCGCGCGCGTGGAGATCGAGATAGAAGTGCCCGAGCGGAGCGCCGTCGCGATCGCTGACCGTGTAGAAGCGGACCGACGGATGCCACGCGGCTGCGCGATCCTCGCGGATCGAAACGTCGTAGAGGATCGCGACGAGCCGGAACAGGCCGGCGAGCACACGATCGAGGGGAAGCCACGCGCGCACCTCCTCTTCGGAGAGCGCGAAGCGATGCCGGCGGAGCTTCTCGGACGCCCACGCGACGTCCCAGGCGGCGAGCTCGCTGATCCCGAGCGTGTCGCGTGCGAACGCGGTGAGCTCGGCGTACTCGCGCAGCGCGAACGGACGAACGCGGCGGGCGAGATCCTGCAGGAAATCGAGCACCTCGGCCGGGGAGCCCGCCATCTTCGTCACCAGCGAGAGCCCGGCGTAGCTCGCGTAGCCGAGGAGCTGCGCCTCCTCGTTGCGCAGCGCCAGCGTCCGCGCGATGACCTCGCTGTTGTCGTGCTGCGGTGCGTCGCCCTGCTCCGATGCGATGGTGACCGCGGCACGATGCATTCGCGCGCGCAGATCCCGGTTCTCCGCGTGGCGCATCACCGGCTGGTAGCACGGTGCGCGCAATGTGAGCTTCCAGCCCGCGATGCCTTCCGCCCGGGCGGCCTCGCGTGCAGCAGCCTTCACGTCTTCCGGCACGCCGGCGAGCTGCGCTTCGTCGGTGACGCGATGCGACCACGCGTCTTCGGCGTCGAGCACGTTGTCGTCGAAGCGTGCAGCGAGCATCGCGAGCTCCTCGTGCACCTCCTCGAGCCGCGCCCGCGCTCGCGCTTCGAGCTCGGCGCCGCCGAGCCGGAAGTCGCGCAGCGCCTGCACGACGACGCGCTGCTGTGCGGTGGAGAGCGCGGCCATCGACGGACCCTCGGCGAGCGCCCGATAGCGCGCGTAGAGCCTCGGGTCCTGCGCAACCTCGCTGTCGAAGGCCGTGACGCGCGGCAGCACCGCGTTGTAGGCCGCGCGCACCGCCTTCGTGCTCGCCACGGCGTTGAGGTGACCGGCGATCGCGAATGCCCGGTCGAGCTCGTCGAACGCCGTTTCGGTCGGCGCGACGACGTTCGCCCAGTCGGCGGCGCCGTGATGGTCGACGACCGCGGCGAGCGCAGCGCGCGCCCGCGCGAGCAGCGCGTCGATTGCAGGCTCGATGTGCCGCGCCTCGATCGCGTCGAACCGCGGCAGCCCGGAGAAATCGAGCAGCGGGTTCGCGGCTTCGTGCTGCAGGGTCTCGGTGCTCATCGTGTCGTGTCGATCGCCCGGTCCTGCCCATCGTCGCCGTACGACGTGGTGGCGAGCCTCGCGTCGAGTGCCTCGAGGTCCTCCGGTGTTCCCGCATTGACCCACGCGCCGTCGTAACGCTCGCCCGAGACCAGCCCGCGTCCGATCCAGTCGCGCAGGAGCGGCAGCAACGCAGCCTTCGCGCCCGGGACGACCGCGTCGAACAGCGCGCTGTCGTAAACGCCGATGTTGCCGTAGGTGCAGCGCGCTGCTCCGTCGAGGCGGACGCGGCCGGATTCGAGCGCGAAGTCGCCACCGGCATGCCAGACCGGGTTCGGCACCATGACGAGATGCGCGCGCGGCGGCGCGCTGCTTCGCTCCATCGCCGCGATGCGCCCGGCCAGATCGCGATAGTCGTAGCGCGTCCAGACGTCGCCCGACACGACGACGACCGGGCCCGGGCGCAGCAGCGGCAGCGCGTTCGCGATGCCGCCGGCGACTTCGAGGGGCTCGGGTTCGCGCGACCACGCGATCGTCACACCCCAGCGCCCGCCGTCGCCGAGTGCCTCGACGAGCTGGTCGCCAAGCCACGCAACGTTGATTGCGATCGAATCGAAGCCCGCACGTGCCAGCGCCTCGATCTGGCGGACGATCAGCGGCCGGCCGCCGGCCGGTAGCAGCGGCTTCGGCATCGTGTCGGTGAGCGGGCGCATGCGCTCGCCGCGCCCGGCCGCGAGGATCATCGCGCGTGCCTGCACGGCGCGCATCAGACGCGCCTCGCGCGCGTCTCGAACGCGTCGAGCACGCGTTGCAGCGGGTCGAACTCGCGGTAGCGCGAAACTGCGCGCCGCAGGTAACCCATCACCCTCGGCAGGTCGGCGAGGTAGCGGTCCTTGCCGTCGCGATGGCTGAGGCGAGCGAAGATCCCGAGCACCTTGAGCTCGCGCTGAATGCCCATCCATTCGTAATCGCGAAAGAAGGCGGAAAAATCGCCGTCGACCGGGAGGCCGGCGGCGCGCGCACGGTCCCAGTAGCGGACTGCCCAGTCGAGCTCGCGCTCCTCGGGCCACGCGACGTAAGCGTCGCGCAGCAGCGATACCAGGTCGTAGGTGACCGGGCCGGTCACCGCGTCCTGGAAATCGAGCACGCCGGGGTTGGGCGTGCAGACCATCAGGTTGCGCGAGTGGTAATCGCGGTGAACGAAGACCTGCGGTTGCGCAAGGTTGTTGGCGACGAGGAGGTCGAACGCCGCGCCGAGCGTCTCGCGCTCGGCCGGCGTCGGGACGACATCGATGTGCCGTGCGAGATACCAGTCGGGAAACAGCGCGAGCTCCCTGCGCAGCAGCGCGTCGTCGTACGGTGGCAGCGCGCCTTCGCGCGTCGATCGTTGCCAGAGCACCAGTGCGTCGAGGGCATCGCGGTAGAGGCCATCGGCGTTCGTCTCGTCGAGGACGTCGGCATAGGTGCGGTCGCCGAGATCGCTCATCAGCAGGAAGCCCTGGCCGACGTCGGATGCGACGATTTGCGGCGCATGGACGCCGGCCTCGGCGAGAAGGCCGGCGACGCGCACGAACGGCCGGCAGTCTTCCCGGTCCGGGGGCGCGTCCATCGCGATCAGCGATGCCGCGCCAGGCGCATAGAAGCGCACGCGGAAGTAGCGCCGGAAGCTCGCATCGGACGACGCCGGGGTGAGTGCGAAGTCGCGCGTCGCGAGCGTCGCCGCGACCCAGGTGCGCAGCGTGTCGAGCCGTGGGTCGGCGGGAGAAGCGTCGGGCATCGGGTTGCTTGCGCGCGGGAGCGCAGTTCGCGCGCAGTGACGGAGCAGCGAAGCCGCCGGCGCCGGGGCTAGAATGCGCGGATTCTAGCAAAAGCCGATTGACTGCATTCCGTCGATGAAGCTCCCTGCCGGCGTGCCTGCCGCAGCGGTCGTTGCGCTCGCGGCGCTCACTGCCGCGCGAGCGAGCACCGCAGAGGAACTCGTTCTCGAGCCGTCGCTCTCGATCGCGTCTCCCGCTGCGGCGCCGGCACCCGGTCGCGTCGCGTCGAGTGCGATCTCGCCCGGCAACGAGCCGCGGGGGGCGCTGTTCCTGCGCGCCGATCGGCTCGAAGGCGACCGGAATCGAGTCACCGCAGAGGGCCACGTCGAACTGCGCACCCGCAACGAGACGGTGCTCGCCGACCGGCTTTCGTACTCCCCCGACACGCAGGTGATCCACGGTGTCGGCGACGTGCTGCTGCGGCGCGGTGCGGACTGGATCAGCGGGCCCGAGCTCGAATACAAGCGTGACACGGAGACGGGCTTCTTCAGGAAGCCGCGCTACTTCGTTTCCGAGGCCGACGGCCACGGCGTCGCGAAAGAGATCCGCTTCGCGGGCCCCGGCCGTTACGAGGCGTCGGACGCGACGTACACGACCTGCGTCGCGACCGATCCGGACTGGTACCTGCGCGGCGAGGAGCTCGAGGTCGACAAGCTGCGCAAGATCGGTACGGTACACGACGCGACCGTGCACTTCCTGAATGTCCCGGTGCTCTACGCGCCGTGGCTCGATTTTCCGCTGTCCAACGCGCGCAAGTCGGGCTTTCTCACCCCGGCGCTCGGCTCGACCGGAGTGCGCGGGTTCGAGATCACCGTTCCGTATTACCTCAACCTCGCGCCCAACTACGACGCGACGCTGACGCCGCGGCTGATGAGCAAGCGCGGGCTGATGCTCGGCACGCAGTTCCGCTATCTGTTCGGCGATCCGGCGGCAGCAGACGGACACGCGGCCGGCGAAATCGACGCCGAGTACCTCCCGCACGACCACGTGACCGGCGACAACCGCTATCAGATCGCCTGGCAGCACAACGAGCAGTTCGCGCCGTGGCTCGCGGGCTTTGTCAATGTGCAGAAGGTCTCGGACGACACCTACTTCGCTGATTTCGGCGACCGCATCGCGATCACGTCGCAGAAGTCGCTGCCGCGTGACGCCGGCCTGCAGGCGACCGACGGGCCGTGGACGATCCTCGCCCGCGCGCAGAGCTTCCAGACGCTGCAGGATCCGAACGCACCGGTGACGCCACCGTACAACCGCGTGCCGCAGGTGCTGGCGACGTTGCGCGATACCGACTGGATGGGGCTCACTTTCAGCGGGAACGCCGAGTTCGCGCGCTTCACGCAGCCGGCACTGGTCCCGACCGGAGACCGGCTCGTCCTCTACCCGACGGTCGCCTGGAGCCGTCAGGGACCGGCGTGGTTCGTCACTGCGCGCACGGGGGTACACCTGCGCGAGTACTCGCTCGATCAGGCGACGCCGACCTTGCCGGATCTACACCCGAGCTACACGATTCCGATCACCAGCGTCGACGCGGGGCTGTACTTCGAGCGTAACCTCGAAGTCGGCAGCACCCCGCTCACGCAGACGCTCGAGCCGCGTGCCTACTACGTCTACGTCCCCTACAGGCGGCAGGACGATGCCCCGGTATTCGACACCGCGCTCGACGACTTCAATTTCTCGCAGCTCTTCTCCGACAACCGCTACATCGGAAGCGATCGCATCGGCGACGCCGACCAGTTGACACTGGCGCTCACTTCGCGCTTCCTCGACCAGGGAACCGGCGGCGAACGCTTGCGTCTCGCCGTTGGCCAGCGCTTCTACTTCGAGGATCAGCGCGTGAGTCTCTCGGAGCCCCTGCGCTCGGCGGCAACGTCGGATTTCCTCGCCTCCGCCGAGGGAAAGCTCTCCGACGCCTGGTCGCTCGCAAGCCTGCTGCAGTACAACTTCGACAACAGCGAGGTCGAGCGGCTGAACGTCGGGTTCCGCTACACGCCGTCGATCGGCCACGTGCTCAATTTCACCTGGCGTTACACGCGCTCGCTCACCGACCCCACTGGCCTGCCGACCCAGATCAAGCAAGTCGATCTCTCCGGACAGTGGCCGCTCAACCCGCGCTGGAACCTGATCGGGCGCTGGAACTACTCGCTGCACGACCGCAAGACGCTCGAAGCGGTGGCGGGCATCGAGTACAATCGTGACTGCTGGGTGCTGCGCGTCGTCGGCCAGCGGCTCACGACGACGACGCAGCAGGCGACCACGTCGATCTTCGTGCAGCTCGAACTCAACGGCCTCGCACGGGTCGGAACCAGTCCGCTCGATCTTCTGCGCCGCAGCGTTCCGGGCTACCGGCCCACCAACGAGCCCCTGCCGCCAGAAGGCGGCCCGGCCCCGCTTCCCGAGTACTAGCGTTCTTCTGGAGTTCTGTGATGGCACGCTGCCGCATTCTCGTTGCCTGGTTCGCGCACCTCGCGTTCGCCGTCTGCGCGGGGCTCGCCACCGTACCTGCGCTCGCGCAGTCCGTCGCTCCGGCGACGGCCACTCCCGCCGCTGCTCCTGCTCCTGCCGCTTCTGCCACGCCCGCCGCTGCCGCCACGTCCGCGAGGGTCGTCTCGCTCGATCGTGTCCTGCTCGTGGTCAACGACGAGGCAGTCACGCAGTGGGACATGAACGAGGCGCGGCGTGTGTTTCTCGAGCAGCTGAAGGCGTCCAACATCCCGGCGCCGCCCGAGGACGTGCTCGACAAGCAGGTGGTCGAGCGCCTGATCGTGCAGAAGGCACTACTCCAGTACGCGAAGGAGAACGGCATTCGCGTCGACGACACGACCGTCGAGCGGACGATCTTGCGCATCGCGCAGGAGAACAAGCTCACTCCCGAGGAGTTTCGCAAAGTGCTCGCGCGCGAGGGGGTCACGTACGACAACTATCGCGAGGACATTCGCCGCCAGGTGATCATTCAGCGCGTACGCGAGCGCGAGGTCGACAGCAAGATCATCGTCACCGACGGCGAAGTCGCGAACTACCTCGCGACCGCGGCCGCGCAGGCCGGCGGCAATCGCGAATTCCGGCTGTCTCACATCTACATTCCCGTTCCCGAGCAGGCGACGCCGCAGGCGATCGAGGCTAGCCGCAAGCGCGCCGAGCAGGCGATGGACGCCATCAAGTCGGGCAAGGATTTCGGCGAGGTCGCGGCGAACTACTCGGCAGCACCTGACGCTTCGTCGGGCGGCGATCTCGGCTGGCGCACGCCCGCGCGACTGCCGACGATCTTCGCCGACGTCGTCACCGGGCTGAAGGCGGGCGAGGTCTCGAGCATTCTCAAGAGTCCGAGCGGCTTTCACATCGTCAAGCTCGTCGACGTGCGCGACAGCGACCAGCGAACGATCGTCGAGCAGACGCATGCGCGGCACATCCTGGTCAAGGTCAACGAGCAGATGTCCGAGGCCGAGGCGAAGGCGAAGATCGAGCGCCTGCGCGAGCAGATCGTCGCAGGCGCGAAGTTCGAGGACGTTGCGCGCGCGAACTCGGAGGACGGATCGGCTGCCCGCGGAGGCGATCTCGGCTGGCTGTCGCCGGGGAACACCGTTCCGGATTTCGAGCACACGATGGACAAGCTCAAGGTCGGCGAGCTCTCGGAGCCGGTACGCTCGCCGTTCGGCTGGCACCTGATCGAGGTGCTCGGGCGGCGCAAGGAAGACATCACCGAGCAGAAGAAGCGCGAGGACGCGCGGCGCGCGATCCAGCAGCGCAAGAGCGACGAGCAGTGGGAGGAATTCGTGCGCCAGCTCCGCGATCGCACCTACGTCGAGAACAAGCTCGACGATCGCTGACGCCGGTGGCGGTGCGACGCGCGGCGCTACTCGGGTAGTGCGACGATCGCGATCCGCGCGAGGCCCACCGGATCCTGCGCGGCGAACTGAAGCTCGATCCGGAACCCGTCGACGTGTCGTAGCGGTGTCTGCGCATTCGCCGGCACCGGCGGCGCCACGGCGACGACGATCCCGGCGGCGGTGCGATGCAGGCTCTTCCCACCGGCGCCGTCGAGCACGCACGGCGGCCATGGCACGCCATCCTCGCCGACGAGCCCGACCACGATCGATGCAATCGACGCCCCGGCAGGCACACCTGCGACGACCGTCACCCCGCGCGCGGCATCGAGATGGATGCCCCGCGGAGAGACGAGCCCGACGCGTCCGGAGTCGTCGGGGATCAGCGCGAGCCGGCCCGGGCCGGCCACGGCGTATCCGATGTCGGCACGCCAGCCGTCGTCGTCGGCGTGACGTTGCGACCCGAACGTCCATAGGCGCGATCCGCGCGGCAGGCCCGCCCGGGCGAGCATGAAGTCGAGCGCCGCGTT
>JAICXH010000010.1 GCA_025981645.1 Burkholderiales bacterium | reverse complement strand
GTGGGCGCTTCCCGAATTCGAGCGGCTCGGGATCACCAGCGAGACGCTATTCAACATGAAGGAAGTCGACGGCAAGGCCGGCGTCGTGAAAAGCGAAGAAGGCAGCGAGACGCCCTACGACCTGCTGATCTCGATTCCCGCGCACCGCGGGATGGAGGTGATCGAGAAGAACAAGCTCGGCACCGGAGGCTTCATTCCGACGCACCGCAACCAGCTCAACATGGAGGGACGCAAGAACGTCTTCGTCCTCGGCGACACCACGAATCTCCCGATCAGCAAGGCGGGCTCCACCGCGCACTTCCAGGCCGAGGCGCTCGGCGAGAACATCGCCGCGATGGTGAAACTCGGCGTCCCGGTGCGCGATTACGACGGCAAGGTGTTCTGCTTCATCGAGGCCGGCAAGGATCGCGCGACCTACGCGATGTTCGATTACCTCAATCCGCCCGACCCGAAGGCGCCGACGAAGGCCATCCACTGGTTCAAGATGGCCTACAACAAGCTCTACTGGGTGTCCGCGCGCGGGCTCCTGTGATCGGAGGCCGACGATGAACGCACCGGCAGAACAGATGGACCCCGCGCGCAACGACGTCGAGCGCATCGTCAACGCGGCGCACGACGCGCTGACCGACGAGATGGTGGCGCGGCTCGCGGCGACCTGGGGCGACGCCATCACGATGATCGACCAGGCGAATCGCGCCGGCATCGGCCGCGCGCTTCCGGCGCTCGCGCGCCTCGTCGAGAACGGCGACCTCGAGCGGATCGCGCAGCTCGCGCGCGTCTACAGCTCGGCGCAGGACGCGCTGACCGACGAGATGGTCGGACGGATGGCCGAGACGATCGGCAACGGCCTGCTGCTGCTCGATCGTGCAAGCCGCGGCGGCGCCGACCGCGTCATCACGATGCTCGAATCGCTGAACGCCAGCGGCGCGCTCGAGCGGCTCGCCGCGACGCTCCCGCAGCTCCTCGAGCGGCTCGGCATGGTGCAAACGTTGCTGCAGGCCGTCGACGACGCGGCGGCGGCGAGCCGAGCTGCCCAGCCGTCGACGGGGGGCTTCGGCGGCCTCTGGCGCCTGCTGCGCGACCCGGAATCGCAGGACACGCTGCGTTTCCTGCTCGACGTCGGGAAGAAGCTCAGGCAGGGCGCACTCGGCGCGACATAGCGCGCGTCAGGCTGCGGGCTCGGAGCTCGCGCAGGCGCCCGCGCGGGCGCCGAAACCTGGAATGCGCTCGGCGCCCGCCGCGCCGGCGGCGTGCGATCATTCACGCTCCCGCAGCCGCATCGTTTCCGCGTTCCCATGTTCGCCCGGTTCGAACGACTCGTCGAGCCCTACCCCGACGCACCGCCGCCGATCCCGCCGCGTGGCTTCTTCGCATTCCTGTGGGCGTGCACCGCGGGGCTTCGCCGCTACGTCGCGCTGATGACGCTGTGCACGGTGGTCATCGGCGCGTTCGAGGCGCTTCTCTTCGCCATGATGGGTCACATCGTCGACTGGCTCGCCGAAGTGAAACCGGCGCTGCTATGGGCGACCCAGCGCCCGACACTGCTCCTGCTCGCGGGCGTGCTCATCGCGAGCGTGCTCCTCGTCGCGCTGCAATCGACGCTGAAACAGCAGGCGCTCGCCGGCAACTTCCCGATGCTGCTGCGCTGGAACTTCCACCGGCTGCTCCTCGCGCAGAGCATGGGCTTCTACCAGGACGAGTTCGCCGGGCGCATCTCGACCAAGGTGATGCAGACCGCGCTCGCCGTACGCGACGTGTGGCTGATCCTCGCGGAGCTCCTCGTCTTCGTGGTCATCTACTTCGTCACGCTGCTCGCGGTGCTCGGGGGATTCGACCTGCGGCTTCTCGGCGCGTTCGTCGTGTGGGTCGTGCTCTACGTGGTGGCGCTGCGCTTCTTCGTGCCACGCCTCGGACGCGTTGCGCGCGAGCAGGCCGACGCTCGCTCGCTGATGACCGGTCGCATCACCGACGCCTACACCAACATCGCAACGGTCAAGCTCTTCTCGCACGCGCGCCGTGAGGCGGGCTACGCGAGGTCGGCGATGCAGGAGTTCCTCGGTACCGTGCACCGCCAGATGCGCCTCGTCACCGGCTTCGAGATCGTCAACCACATCCTCTCGATGGCGCTCATCATCTGCACGGCGGGCGTCACGCTGTGGCTGTGGACGCTGGGCGAGGTGAAGGTCGGCGCCGTCGCCGCGGCGACCGCGATGGCGCTTCGCTTGAACGGCATCTCGCACTGGGTGATGTGGGAGATGGCCGCGCTCTTCGAGCACATCGGCACCGTGCAGGATGGCATCAACATGCTGGCACGAGTGCATACCGTCGTCGACCGCCCGGACGCCAGGCCGCTCGTCGTCTCGAATGGCGAGATCCGCTTCGAGCACGTGAGCTTCGCCTACGGCGCCAAGCGCGGCGTCATCGACGATCTTTCACTGGTGATCCGGCCGGGTGAGAAGATCGGCCTCGTCGGACGCTCGGGCGCGGGCAAGTCGACGATCGTCAACCTGCTGCTGCGGTTCTACGACACCGAGCGCGGACGGATCCTGATCGACGGCCAGGACATCGCCCACTGCACGCAGGAGAGCCTGCGAGCGCAGATCGGAATGGTGACCCAGGACACGTCGCTATTGCACCGTTCGGTGCGCGACAACCTCCTCTACGGCCGCCCCGACGCCGACGACGGCGACATGGTCGCCGCGGCGAAGCGTGCCGAGGCGCACGAGTTCATCGTCGGGCTCGCCGACGCCCACGGACGCCACGCCTACGACGCGCACGTCGGCGAGCGCGGAGTCAAGCTCTCGGGTGGCCAGCGGCAGCGGGTCGCGATCGCGCGCGTGATGCTGAAGAATGCACCGATCCTGCTGCTCGACGAGGCGACGTCGGCACTCGACTCCGAGGTGGAGGCGGCCATCCAGCAGAGCTTGAACCGGCTGATGGAGGGCAAGACGGTCGTCGCGATCGCGCACCGGCTCTCGACGATCGCGGCGATGGACCGGCTGATCGTTCTCGATCGCGGCCGCATCGTCGAGGAAGGCACGCACGCGGAACTGCTCGCGCGTGACGGCCTCTACGCGCGGCTGTGGGCGCACCAGAGCGGCGGGTTCCTCGGTGGCGCGCAGGAGGAGGCCGGCGGCGCCGACGCGATCCTCGGCACGGCGACCGACGAGAGCGCTCGGGGCGAAGCCAGCAACGAAGATATCGCGGCGCCCGCGTCGGGCAAGCCACGTCGTTGGCTCGAGCCCGCGCACAGCGCGCACGACCGGCTTACCGGCTCCGATCCACCGGCCGCGTGACGTCCGCACTCGAGTCCCACGCGGCGCGCGCCCTGGCGCCGGAACGGTCAGTCGTTCGCAGCGGTTGCCGCGCCGTGCCACCCCTTCGGGATCGACGCCAGGAGCCGCTGCGTGTAAGGCATCTTCGGATCGCGGTAGATGTCGTCGGAGTTCGCGATCTCGACGATCTCGCCTTCGTTCATCACCATCACCTGATCGGCGATGTACTTCACCACGGCGAGATCGTGCGAAATGAAGATGTACGACATGCCGAACTCGTCCTGCAGGTCCTGCAGCAGGTTCAGCACCTGCGCCTGTACCGACACGTCGAGCGCCGACACCGATTCGTCGCAGATCAGGATGTCGGGCTTCATCGTCAGGCAGCGCGCGATGGCGATGCGCTGGCGCTGGCCGCCTGAGAACTCGTGCGGATATTTGTAGAACGACACCTCGGGAAGTCCGACCTTCGCAAGGAGCTCGAAGGCCATGTCGGTGCGCTCCTGCGAGTTCGCGCCGATCGAGTGAATCTGCATCGGTTCGACGAGGATCTGCCCGACGGTGAAACGCGGATTGAGCGACGCGTACGGATTCTGGAAGATGATCTGGATGCGCCGCTTGTAGTGCATGAACTCGCTCGCCGGCATCGACAGGAGGTCGCGGCCCTCGAAGAACGCCTCGCCTGATGTCGCTTCGTGCAGGCGCATCAACGTGAGACCGACGGTCGTCTTCCCCGAGCCCGATTCGCCCACCAGCCCCAGCGTCTTGCCTTTGGGAAGGCGGAACGAGACGTCCTTGACCGCCTTGAACTCGCGCTTCCCGAAGAGTCCTTCGCGCGAGACGAAGCTCTTGCCGAGGTTCTTCACTTCGAGGACGATCGGGTCGCCGGCGCGGACGCCGCGTACGCGCTCCTCCATGTGCTTCGGCCCGCTGCCCTCCATGTAGTCGTCGATAACCGGCAGCCGCGCGGGACGGCGGTCGAGCTGCGGGCGACAGCGAAGGAGCGCCTTCGTGTAGCTGTCCTTCGGCGCCTCGAAGATCGATTTCGCCGGGCCCTGCTCGCGGATCTCGCCGTTCCTCATCACGACGACGTAGTCGGCGATCTCGCCGACGACGGCGAGATCGTGCGTAATGAACAGCACCGACATCCGCCGGCGACGCTGAAGCTCGGCGATGAGGTCGAGGATCTGCTTCTGAATCGTGACGTCGAGCGCGGTCGTCGGCTCGTCGGCGATCAGAAGCTTCGGCTCGCAGGCGATCGCCATCGCGATCATCACGCGCTGCTGCTGCCCGCCGGAGAGCTGCGACGGATAGGAATCGATCCGCCGCTCGGGCTCGGGGATGCCGACCTCGTGCATCAGATCGATCGCGCGCTTTCGCGATGCGCGCCCGGAGAGGCCCATGTGCAGCCGCAGGACCTCCTCGAGCTGCCAGCCGACACTGAACACGGGGTTCAGCGAGGTCATCGGCTCCTGGAAGATCATCGAGATGGCGGCTCCGCGGAGGCGCCTCAGCTCGGGCCGCGGCAGCGTGACGAGGTTCTTCCCCTCGTAGACGATCTCGCTCGCCGGATCGACGATCGAGTTCTCGGGGGGCAGCAGGCCCAGCATCGCGAGCGACGTCACCGACTTGCCCGAGCCCGACTCGCCGACCAGCGCGACCGTCTTGTCCTCGGGAATATCGAACGTGATTCCCTTCACCGCTTCGAACGTGCTGCTTCGGTCGAGCCGGAACGACACGCGGAGGTTCTTCACCTGTACCAGCGCGCTCATGCGCCTGCCCTCCCCTTGAGTCGCGGATCGAGCGCGTCGCGCAGCGAGTCGGTGAAGATCGAGAATGCCGTCACCAGCACCGCCATTGCCGTTCCCGCCGCCACGAGCTGCCACCACTTGCCGAGGATCAGCTCGTTCTGCGCCTCGTTCAGCATCGAGCCCCACGAGACGACGTCGACGGGGACGCCGAAGCCGAGGAACGAGAGGATGACTTCGGCTTTGATGAACGCGACGACGAGGATCGAAAGCTGCACCAGCGCGACGTGCGACACGTTGGGAAAGATGTGGATGAACATCCGCCGCGAATTGGATGCGCCGATCGCGTCCGCCGCCTGTACGTACTCGCGCGCCTTGTGCTTCAGGTATTCGGCACGGATCAGCCGGAACACTCCGGTCCAGCCGGTGAGTCCGAGGATCAGCACGATCGTCATGACACCCTTGTGCTGCAGCACCGCGGCCACCGCGAAGATCAGCAGGAGCCCCGGCATCGAGCTGAAGACGCTGTAGAACCAGTTGAGGAAGTCGTCGACCCAGCGCCCGTAGTAGCCGGCGAGCGCGCCCAGCAGCGTGCCGATCAGCGTCGCGACGGTCGCCGAGGCGATGCCGACGAAGATCGACGTCTCCGATCCCTTGATCGTCTTCTTCAGTACGTCGCGGCCCCACTTGTCGCCGCCGAACGGCAACGTCGCGAGCCGCGTCTCGTGCTTCTCCGCCTTCGCCAGCTTCTGATCAGCGCGGATCTCGGCCATCACCTTTGCCAGCGGATCGACGCTCTGCTCCTCGGTCGTCTCGGGCGGCAGACCGCCGGCGGGAACTTTGCCGGCGCGAAGCTTCGCGATCACGTCGCCGATCGGGTCGACGATTGTCGATTGGTACGCGGGTGCCGAGGGTGCGGCGCCGGCCGCCGGCGCGTTCGGCGTCGTGCCGGGAGCCGCGACGACTGCCTCGGCACCGAGGAACGACGGCGGTGCGTAGTTGACACCGACCTCCTTCTGCCAGTCCTTCGCGATCAGGCCGAGCGCCGACAGAACGACCATCACGAGATAGAGGATCACGATGACGAGCGACACCATCCCGACCTTGTCGGACTTGAGCCGCCGCCACGCGAGTGTCCACAGTCCGGGCGACACCGTGTGCGGGACCTCGCGCGACGTCCGCGCAACCGGAACACCGAGCGTCACCGAAGGTGTCGCCATTGGTCGCGTTACTTCAACTGCACGCGCGGGTCGACTGCCTTGTAGGTCAGGTCCGCGAGCAGGTTGGTGAAGATCGTGGCGAACGCCACGTAGACGGTGATCGCCTTGATCACCGGAAAGTCGGAGCGCTCGACTGCGAGGAGGACTTCGCGGCCGATTCCCGGAATCGAGAAGAAGCGCTCGATCAGGAACGAGCCGAGAAGCAGGCCCGGAAGGCCGGCCATCAGATAGGTGATGATCGGAATCGAAGCATTGCGCAGCACGTGCACCCAGATGACGCGGTTCTCGGAGACGCCCTTCGCGCGCGCAGTGCGCACGTAGTCCTGGTTGATCTCGTCCAACACGAACGTCCGGTAGAGGCGCAGGTCGGGCGCGATGCTGACGGCGAGTGCGATGAGGATCGGCAGCGATGCGTAGACGACGAGGTTCTCCCAGAAGCTGTCGCCCCACCCCTGCACGGGGAACCAGCCGAGCTTGTAGGCGAACACGTACTGGAACACGATGATGTAGACGAGGATCGAGATCGACAGTCCGACCGTGCACACGATCATCACCAGGCGATCGGTGAGCGAGCCGCGCACGTAGGCGACAGCGAGCGCCAGTCCGATCGAGATCAGCGTGCCGAGGATCAGGAGCGGCACCAGCACGGTGAGCGACGGCCCGAGGCGCGTCAGCAGGATGTGCGAGACCTTCTCGTTGGTGCTCCAGCTCGAGCCGAAGTTGGCGGTGACGATCTGCTTGACGAAGATGCCGAGCTGAACGTAGTACGGCTGGTCGATGCCGAGCTGCCGGCGGATGTTGTCGATCTGCTCCTGGCTGCTGATCTTGCCGGCGAGCACGTAGGCGGGATCGCCGCCGACCCAGTTGAACAGGACGAACACCAGCAGCACCACCCCGAGCATCGTCGGGATCATCTGCCACAAGCGCCGGACGATATAGCCACCCATCGCCGCCCTCCTTCGTCTACGTGCGTCGCGTCGTCATTGGCGTTGCCTCACTGCCGCGCGGCGAGGTCAAGATACACGAATTCCGCGGTCAGGATCGGATGCTTCTTGTAGCCGATGACCCACGGCTGGATCAGCTCGTTGCGCACCGGCGAGCTCTCGAGCACCCACGCGCCGTCGACCTCCATCTGCCGCGTCATATCGAGGAACAGGTGCTGCCGCTCGACCGAATCGGTCGGCAACGTGCGCGACTTCTCGTACAGCGCATCGTAGGCCTTCGACTGATAGCAGCCGTTGTTGCTCTGGCCGGTGTTGGGACCGTAGAGGAGCTGCAGGAAGTCGTCTCCGTCGGGGTAGTCGGCGATCCACGCCGCATCCCACATCATCAGCTGGCAGACCTTGGCAGCCTTCAGGTGATCGGCGAACTTGCCCTGGTCGAACGCCATGCGAATGCCGATCGCGTTCATCGATTTCTGCCACAGTTCGCTTCGCTCGCGGTCGATGGCCGCCGTGCCGAGCGAGAGGCGCAGCGTAAGCGGCTTGCCGTCGGGGAGCGAACGATATCCGTCGGGGCCCCTGCGGTATCCGAAGTAGTCGAGAAGCTCGTTGGCAAGCTCGGGGTCGTACTGGTTGATGCTGCGGTAGCCGGGCTCGAAGCCGACGATGCCGTCGGGAATGGGCATTTGCGCCTGCACCGCCTGCCCTTTTTCGACGACGGCGATCTCCTGCGGCAAGTTGTAGCCCATGACGATCGCGCGGCGAAGTGCGATCTTTTCCTTCGAGAAGCCGCCGACCAGCGGATCGCGGAAGTTGAAGAACGCGTAGCTGATGCTGGGGTCGACGGTGCGGTCCAGCTTCACACCGCGCGCGGCGAGCTTTGGCAGCAGGCGGTTGGCGTCGTCCAACGCCTGCCCCTTGAACGTCGCCGGGAGGCCGAGGTAATCGAGCTCGCGCCCGTTGAAGGCGAGCCATCGCGATTGCGACTCCTCGATGATCGAGATTTCGACGCGGCCGATCTGCGGAATCGTTTTGCCCTTCATCTGCGTGACGACTGCCTGGTCCCACGGGTCATCGCCGGCGTGGAAATCCCAGATGACCTTGCGGTAATCGGGGTTGGCGACGAGCGTGATCTTCGCGCCGCGACGCCAGTCGCCGAGCATGTAAGGCCCAGTGCCGACCGGATGCGCGTTGGTATCGCTCGCGTACTTCTCGATCACCTCGCGCGCGACGGCGCCGAACGGCGTGTGCGCGAGCGTGTACGGCAGCAGGTAGTCGGGGCGCTTCAGCCTGAAGCGCAGCGTGTAACGGTCGACCGCGGCGATCCCGGGAATCGCCGTGTCGTAATCGAATTTCCCGCGCTTCGCCGCGGACTCGGCCAGCGCGTCGAGGCCTTCGAAGCGATCCTGCACGAGAAACGCCCACGGCGAGCGGTTAGCCGGATCGGCGTGGCGCTCGAAGCTGTACACATAGTCCTGCGCGGTCAGTTCACGCGGCTTGCCGCCGAACGCCGGGTCGGCGGCGAAGAAGATGCCGTGCTTCAGGTGAATGGTCCAGGTGCGTCCGCCGTCGGAGATCTCGGGCATGCCGTCCGCCGTGAGCGGAACGATCTTCACCGGGCGCGCGAGGTAGTCGTACGTATAGAGGCGCTCGAAAATCGCCTCGATCACCGTGCTGGAGTAAAGATCGGAGACCTTCGCCGGATCGAAGCCGGTTTCGGCCACCGGAAACGCAATGTGCAGGACCTTCGACGGATCTGCCGCCTTCACCGCGGGGGCGGCAACGACGATCGCCAGCGCCGCGACGGCGACACCCACCCACGACTTCGCCCGCGCACCGCGCATCGACACTCCGGCGTCCTCCGTCGTCCGAAAATCGGGCCGTACTGTACCACCTCGGGTGCGCGTCGCTGAGCCGCCCGGTGGGCCGCGCCCCGCGTCTCAGTGCTTCGGCAGAACGTCCATGTAGACGAACGACGCGTTCAGGATCGGGTGGCGCTTGTAACCCAGCACCCAGGGCCGGACCATCACGTTGCTGATCGGCGAGACCTCGAGGCTCCACGCGCCGTCGACCTCGGCCTGGCGCGTCATGTCGAGATAGAGGCGCTCGCGCTGGGCCGAGTCGGGCGGCAGCTCGCGAGACTTCTCGTACATCGCATCGAACGACTTCGACTGGTAGCAGGCGTTGTTGCTCTGTCCGGTATTCGGCCCATACAGAAGCTGCATGAAATCGTCGCCGTCGGGATAGTCGGCTGACCAGGCCTGGCCCCACATCATCAGCTGGCACGCGCGGGCGGCCTTGAGCTGGTCGGAAAACTTGCCCTGCTCGAACACGATGCGCAGCCCGATCGCGTCCATCGACCTCTTCCAGAGCTCGTCGCTTTCACGATCGATCGCCGACGTGCCGGTCGCCATCCGCAGCGTCAGCGGCCTGCCGTCGGGAAGCGTCCGGTAACCGTCGGAGCCCTTGCGATAGCCGAAATAGTCGAGGAGCTCGTTGGCGAGCTCGGGATCGTACTGGTTGACGTTGCGCCAGGCAGGATCGTACCCGACGACACCCTGCGGGATCGGCATCTGCGCCTGCACGGCCTGGCCCTTGCGCAGCACGCGGATGTCGTCGGGAATGTCGTAGCCCATGATGATCGCGCGCCGGAGAGCAATCTTCTCCTTCGAGAAGCCGCCGAGCAGCGAATCGCGGAAATCGAGCGCGACGTAGGTGATCGACGGCAGCACCATCCGGTAGAGCGCAACACCCTTCGCCGTCCACTGCGGAAGCAGGCGACTTTCGGCATCGAGCGCCTGCGCGCGGAACGTCGCCGGCACCGCGAGCAGGTCGAGCTCGCCGCGCTGGAAGGCGAGCCACGCCGACTGGCTCTCCTCGATGATCGAGATCTCGACCTTGCCGATCTGCGGGATCGTCTTGCCCTTCATCGCCGCGATCACCGCCGTGTCCCACGCCTCGCCGCTCGGCTGGAAGTTCCAGACCTCCTTTCGGTAGTGCGGATTGGCCTCGAGCACGATTTTCGCCGCACGGCGCCACTGCGCGAGCATGTACGGTCCGGTGCCGACCGGATGCGCTTCGATGTCGCTGCCATACTTCTCGACCACCTCGCGCGCGACCGCACCGAACGACGTGTGCGCGAGCGTGTAGAGCAGCAGGTAGTCGGGGCGCTTCAGCTCGAAGCGCAACGTGTAGCGGTCGACCGCCCGGATGCCCGGGATCTTCGCGTCGTAGTCGAACTTCCCGCTCTTCCTCGCCGCGGCGATCTCGCCGTCGAGCCCGACGAAGCGATCCTGCACGAGGAAGGCCCACGGCGAATGGTTCGCCGGGTCGGCGAAGCGCTCGAACGTGTACACGTAGTCCTCGGCGGTGAGCTCGCGCGGCTTGCCGCCGAACGCTGGATCGGGCGTGAAGGTGATGCCGTGCTTCAGGTGGATGACGTAGATGCGCCCGTGATCGGAGATCTCCGGCATCGACTCGGCCGTCATCGGCACGATCTTCGCGGGCCGCGCGAGATAGTCGTAGGTGTAGAGGCGGTCGAAGATTGCCTCGTCGACGGTCGCCGAGTAGTTGTCCGAAACGCGCGCCGGATCGAAGCCGGTTTCGGCGACCGGGAACATGAGGTGCAGCACCTTCGCGGGATCGGCGGCACGTGCGGGAAGTGCCGGAATCGACGACACCGCGACAGCAGCGAGCGCCACCGCGATGGCCCACCGCGCATTCCGTCCGGAGCCTCGACGCGTCGCGGCCAGGTGCATGGGCGGCAGAATAGGGCACGCGTCGGGAGTGGGGCAAGCGCGCAGGCGGCGCCAGCGCACATCAGTTGGGATACGATCGCGGCTCCGCGCTCCAACTGCCGGGTCGATGCATTCGCGATGACCAAGCCGAAATTCTGGGACGACGCGATCCGCCACCTCGCGGCGCGCGACCGCGTGCTCGCCGGGCTGATCGCCGCGTTTCCCGAGATCCATCTCACACGTCGCGGCGATCCGTTCACGACGCTCGCGCGATCGATCGTCGGCCAGCAAATCTCCGTCAAGGCCGCGCAGTCGGTGTGGGAACGCGTCGTCAGCGCTTGTACCGAGCGCAGCACAACGCGCGTCGACTCGCTCCACCTCGATCCACAGCGCGTGCAGCGCAAGCGCCTCGACTCGCTGCGCCGCTGCGGCCTCTCGGCGAGCAAGGCGAGCTACATCCGC
Organism: Burkholderiales bacterium; assembly: GCA_025981645.1. Classification (GTDB taxonomy): domain Bacteria; phylum Pseudomonadota; class Gammaproteobacteria; order Burkholderiales; family Casimicrobiaceae; genus VBCG01. Next base: position 34,364 of record JAICXH010000010.1, on the reverse strand, counting down.
GACCTCGCCCGCCACTTCGCGACCGCGCGGCTCGACCCCGCAGCCTGGCCCGCGCTCGACGACGAGGCGCTGATCGAGGCGCTGGTCGAGGTGAAGGGAATTGGACGCTGGACCGCCGAGATGTTCATGATGTTCCACGAGCTGCGCCCGAACATTCTGCCGGTCGACGACCTCGGACTGCAGAAGGCCGTCGCAGTGCACTACTTCGATGGCGAGCGACCTTCGAAGGACGCGCTCCGCGCACTCGGCGAACGGTGGCAGCCCTACCGCAGCGTCGCGACGTGGTATCTGTGGCGCTCGCTCGACCCGGTGCCGGTGGAGTACTGAGTACGCAGGATCGGCGGCGGCGGGCGTTGCGGGGCGAGTTCGCGCGACGGCCGTCGGGGGTGGCGCAACGAGCCGCGTCGCATTGAGCGACGTCGCGCCGAAGTGCGGCGCGATCAGCGCAGCACGCCATCGAGAAGATGCAGCGTGCGGTCGGTACGTGCGGCGAGATCGGCGTCGTGGGTCACGATCACGAGCGCCGTGCCGTGCTCGCGATTCAACTCAAGCATCAGCTCCAACACCGCTTCCGCGTTCCCGCGGTCGAGGTTTCCCGTAGGCTCGTCGGCGAGCACGCATCGCGGCTCGGTGACCAGCGCGCGCGCCAATGCAACGCGCTGCCGCTCGCCACCCGAAAGCTCTCCCGGCAGGTGGCGAGCACGCTGCGCGAGGCCGACGCGTTCCAGCATCGCCCGCGCGCGCTCGTTCGCCTGGGCCCGCGCGAGCCTGCGGATCACGAGCGGCATCGCGACGTTTTCGAGGGCGGTGAATTCCGGCAGCAGATGATGAAACTGGTAGATGAAGCCGAGTACGCGATTGCGCAGCCGCCCTCGCGCCGCCTCGGACAGCGACGCGAAGGCGCAGCCGTCGACGGTGACCCTGCCGCCGCTCGGTGCGTCGAGTCCCCCGAGCAAGTGCAGCAGCGTGCTCTTCCCCGAGCCCGAGGCACCGACGATCGCGACGCGCTCGCCGGGAGCGACAGCGAGATCGACCCCCAGCAGCACCGCCACGTCGAGCGGACCATTGGCGTAGGTCTTGCGCAGGCCATGACAGGCGACGATTGCGGATGGAGCCGCCGACGCGGCCACGCCCGCCGCCACGGAGGCGGCGGAACCTTCACTCATAGCGCAGCGCTTCGGCAGGGTTCACGCGAGCCGCGCGAAAACTCGGGTAGAGGGTCGCGATCAGCGCGAGTACCAGCGCGATCACCGCGATCGTGATCACGTCGCCGCGCTCGAGATGCGACGGCAAGTCACTGATGTAGTAGACGCTCTTGTCGAGGAACTGGATATGGAACGTGCGCTCGATCCACGGCACGACCGTCTCGATGTTGAGCGCGAGCGCGACACCGCCGATGACGCCGCTCAGCGTGCCGATGAGCCCGATCAGCGCGCCCTGGATGACGAAGATCGCCATCACCGACGACGGCGCCGCGCCGAGCGTGCGCAGGATGGCGATGTCGGGGCGCTTGTCCGTGACGACCATGACCTGTGCCGACACGATGTTGAAGGCGGCGACCGCAACGATCAATGTGAGGATGATGAACATTACGCGCTTCTCGATCGCCACCGCACGGAAGAAGTTGGCGTGGTTCTGCGTCCAGTCGCGCACCTCGACATCGCCGGGCAGGCTCGCCTGCAGCGCGCGCGAAACCTCGGGCGCGAGGAACATGTCGTCGAGCTTCAGCCGCACGCCCGTCGCACCCGGCTGTCGGTAGAGCCGTTCGGCGTCCTCGATGTTGATCAGCGCGAGGCCGCTGTCGAATTCGTACATGCCGATCTCGAAGATCCCGCTCACCTTGAACGTCTTGACACGCGGCAGCGTTCCCGCCGGAGTGACGGATCCCTGCGGTGTAATGGCGACGACGCTATCGCCGACCTCGACGCCGAGCGCGCGCGCGAGCTCCGCGCCGAGCACGATATTGAAGCTGCCGGGAGTGAGCGATGCGAGCGTCCCGCGCCGCATGTGGGTGGCGATGTCCTCGACGCGATCTTCCTGTGCCGGATCGACGCCGCGCAGCAGCGCACCGCGATTCACGTCGCCGTCGGAGAGCATCGCCTCGCCGGTGACGTAGGGCGCCGTCGCGACGACGTGAGGATTGCGGCGGGCGGCCGCCGCGATGGCCGGTGCGTCGGTGAGGTCGGGGAAGCCGCGGATCTCGACGTGTGCCGCCACCGACAGGATCCGATCGCGAAGCTCCTGCTGAAAGCCGTTCATCACGGACAGCACGACAATCAGCGCGGCGACACCGAGCGCGATGCCCGCGATCGAGATCAGCGCGATGAACGAGATGAACGTGTTGCGGCCCGAGCCCTTGCGAGCGCGCGTGTAGCGGAGGCCGACGGCCAGTTCGTAGGGCGACACGTGATGGTGGCGAAGCGCGGCGATTATCGCATGCGTCTTTCGCGCCTGCCGTACATCCGCATTCTGCGAGAATGCAGGCTACCCGCGCATCGGCGCGGACGGCGCCACGCACCGGCCGTCCGCCCGGTTCACGGATTGCGCTCCATCGTGTCCAATCCTCGCTCCCGTGTTGCCGAACGGACGCTCGTGGTGGTCGCACCGGGACTGCTCACGCTGCCCGATGCCGTGCTCGCCCGACCGGCCGCCCTCGTGCGTCTTGCCGCGCTGTCCCCCGATCCATCGGTGGATCCAGCGGGAATCGACGCCGCGACGAGTACGGCGGTCGGATGGCGCGACGCGCCTGCGCCGCTGACGGCGCTCGGTGCGGGAATCGATCCGGCCGGCGCCTGGGTCATGCACGCCGACCTGCTGCACGTCGATGTCGGCGCGTCCGATGTGCTCGTCCGCGGCCGTGTCGACGATCTCGATGCCGACGAGGCACGCGCACTCGCCGCCGACATCGGCGAATTGATCGGGCGCGAAGGGCTGCGCCTCGAGCCCAGGCGTCCCGACCGCTGGTTCGCGCTGTCGACGGACGATGTCGCCAGCGAAACCGTCTGCGTCGACGCGATGATCGGGCGCGGGCTGCTGAATGAGCTCAGTCGCGGCGAAGGCGCGCGCCCGCTCGCGCGGATGCGCGGCGAGATCGAGATGCTGCTTCACGATCACCCGATCAACCGCGCACGCAGCGAGCGCGGCGCTGATTCGGCGGACGACCTCTGGCTCTGGGGCGGTGGGCGGCTCGCGGTCGGGACGAACGCGATCGGTCCGCTCGCGGTCGATGCGTGCCCCGGCCGCGCCGGGGACCTCGCGCGAGGGCTCGCGACCGTCGCGTGCGACCGGCACGACGGGCGCCACACTGCAGTGACCGTCGCCAACCCCTTGCGCAACGATAACGACCTCGCGGCATTCTGCCGGGATGTCCTCGGCGCGGCGCTATCCGCCCTCGACGAACATCGGATCGAGGAGCTCGTTGTCATCGCCGACGGAGCGGGCCATGCAGCAACGTGGCGGGCTCGTCCGCCCCGCCTCTTGCGTCGCCTCGGCATGCACTTGCGCGAGACGCGCTTCATGCGTCCGTGAACGTCGTCCGCCGCACTCCGGGCGCTGCGGCGGCGACACTCGAGTCCGCCGGTGTGCCGCCGGTACTCGCGCGTCTCTACGCCTCCCGGGGCATCGTTTCGCCCGCGCTGCTCGACCTCGCGCTTCGCGCGCTCCCCGACTTCACCGGCCTCCTCGGTATCGATCGCGCGGCCGAGCGGCTTGCATGTGCCATTGCACGCGCCGAGCGCATCGTGATCGTCGCCGATTACGATGCCGACGGCGCGACCGCCTGCGCGGTCGGCGTCCGCGGGCTGCGCGCGCTCGGCGCCGATGTCGATTTCCTGGTGCCGAATCGCTTCGAGTTCGGCTACGGACTGACGCCCGAGATCGTCGCCGTCGCAGCGCAGAAGCGCCCCGCTTTGCTGATCACCGTCGACAACGGCATCGCGAGCCTCGATGGCGTTGCCGCGGCCGCCGCGCTCGGCATCGACGTGCTCGTCACCGACCATCACTTGCCCGGAGCGGCGCTGCCTATCCCGGCGATCATCGTCAACCCCAATCAGCCCGGCTGCACGTTCGCGTCGAAGAACATCGCCGGCGTCGGCGTCATGTTCTATGTGCTGTGCGCGCTGCGTGCGCGGCTGCGCGCGTCGGGCGCGCTGCCCGCGCGAGGCGGACCCAGTCTCGCCGCGCTGCTCGATCTGGTCGCACTCGGCACCATCGCCGACGTGGTGCCGCTCGACCACGTGAACCGCATCCTCGTCCGGCAGGGGCTCGATCGGATGCGCGCGGGAAATGCGAGCGCAGGCGTCGCGGCGGTTTTCGACGCAGCCGGGCGCGACATTCGCGACGCCTGCGTTGGCGACCTCGGCTATGCGGTGGGACCGCGGCTCAATGCTGCGGGCCGCCTCGCCGACATGTCGCTCGGCATCCGCTGCCTCCTCGCCGACGACGCCGGCGAAGCGCGCGCACTTGCCACAGAGCTCGACCGTCTCAATCGCGAGCGTCGCGACGTCGAGGCATCGATGCAGGAGGACGCCGAGGCGCTCGTCGCCGCGATGGGGCCGATCGCCGACCATGCGTGGTCGCTCTGCCTGCACCAGCCGCAGTGGCATCAGGGGGTGATCGGCATCGTCGCGTCACGCCTAAAGGACCGCTACCACCGTCCGACGCTGATCTTCGCGCAGGGGCAGAACGGCGAGTTGCGCGGCTCCGGACGTTCGATCGATGGCTTCCACCTGCGCGACGCGATCGACCTCGTCGCGAAGCGCGCGCCGGGAACCGTGCTGCGCTTCGGCGGACACGCGTTTGCGGCCGGTCTTTCGATCGTTCCCGAAGCCTTCGCAGCGTTCGCGGCCGCGTTCGAGACCGTCGCGCGCGAGCTCCTGGAGTCGTCAGGCTTGCAGCGCCAGCTCGACAGCGATGGCGAGCTCGCCCCGGGCGAGATCACGCCCGAGCTGTGCGTGGCGCTGCGCGACGACGTCTGGGGGCGCTCGTTTCCTCCGCCGGCATTCGACGGCGTGTTCGACGTGCTTGCCCAGCGCAGCGTTGGCGCCGGGCACGCGAAGCTCGAGCTCGGCCGAGGCGGCGAGCGCTGCGAAGCGATCGCCTTCCGGCAGCCGTTGCCGCTTCCGCCGCGGATCCGAGCCGTCTATCGACCGGAACTCAACCGCTGGAACGGTTCCGCCCGTGTCCAGCTCGTGATTCTCGATTGCCATGCGGCATAAAAGTGCCGCCAATCCGATCTCTTGCGGCGCTCCTCCATGCCTATTTCTGCACCGCAATACATCAAGCTCACTATGTAATACGCCTAAAAACAATAGCTAACCAACGAAAGTCTAAAGAGTGGCGGCGATGCAACAACGGACGGCCAGAAGTGGCATATTCCTTGTGCGACGCAATATATTGCGCTAGATTACATGCGCATTTTTGCCGCTCCGCGCCACGCTTCCCGTCCTCTTCCCCCTCGCTGAACCAACGCCAGCCGACCGGCACACCGCCCGAAGGAAACCACCCATGCGTCTTGCGGATAAAGTCTCGATCATCACCGGTGCGGGTCAGGGGATCGGTCGCGCGACGGCCCTCAAGTTCGCCGCCGAGGGAGCCAAGGTGGCCTTGTGCGACATCAACTCCGCGGCGATCGAGGATACGGTGCGCACGATCCTGGACGATGGCGGCGCGGCCGCAGGCTTCACCGTCGATGTGACCGACAAGGAGAGCATCGCCAGGATGGTTGCGGCGGTGATGGCGAAGTGGGGGCGCATCGATACGCTGGTCAACAATGCAGGCATCGTCCAGGACGCACAGTTCAAGAAGATGACCGACGAGCAGTTCGAGCGCGTCATCGACGTCAACCTGAAAGGCGTCTACCACTGCACGAAGGCAGTGGTAGAGATCATGCTCGAGCAGAACTCGGGCGTGATCCTCAACGCGTCGTCGATCGTCGGCCTCTACGGCAACTTCGGCCAGACCAATTACGCGGCGACCAAGTTCGGCGTCATCGGCATGGTCAAGACCTGGGCACGCGAACTCGGTCGCAAGGGCATCCGTGCCAACGCAATCTGCCCCGGCTTCATCGAGACGCCGATTCTCTCGTCGATCCCCGACAAGGTGATCAAGTTGATGGAGGACAAGGTGCCGATGGGCCGTCTCGGCAAGCCCGAGGAAATCGCCAACACCTACGCCTGGCTTGCCTCCGACGAAGCGTCCTACATCAACGGCGCCGTCATCGAAGTCTCGGGCGGCTGCACGATTTAACGATCAGTTGGCCGAGACGAGCGCCGCGCGGTACGCGTGCACGTCGGCCGACGACAGCGGATGGGCGCGGAGCGCGGCGACCGCTTTCGCGTCGATCGATCCCGCACCTCCGGCGTTGCCCCAGGCCGAACGCACGTAGTTGACCACTGCGGCGATCTCGGCGTCGCCGAGATGCCCGAACGACGGCATCGTCCCTGAATAGCTCGCGCCGCCGGCCTCGATCGGACCGGCGAGGCCGAACAGCACCACGCGCGCAGGCAGGCCGGCGTCCTTCGCAAGATCCGCGTTTCCCGCGAGGGCGGGATAGATCCCCGCCTGACCGGCACCTTCGGGGCCGTGGCAGGCCGAGCAGTTCTCCTCGAACACGTGGCGGCCGTTCGCCGCCGCACCCGGCGCCTGTGCGCCCGGACCCGCGGGCGCCAAGGCGGTGGCGGGCGGCGGGTTGGGACCAAGGTAGGTCGTCAGGTAAGCGAGGATCGCCGCCTCGTCATCGGCCGAAATCGTGAGTCCGTAGTCCTTCATCCCGGCAAGCGTCGACTTCCACTGTGCTGGGAGGAGTCCTTTCGCGTCGACGACGTACTGCAGGTCGTGACAGGTCTGGCAGCGCGCGTAGACGAGGTTCGCACCCGGACCCGGTGGAAGCGTGATCCCGGCTGCCTGTGCCACGGCCGGCCACGCGAGCGCGGCGGCGAGGGCGACCCGTGCCGCACAGTCCCGCAACGCGATCGCGCGGTTCAATGCACGGCGCGGCGAAGCCGCGCGTGCACGAACGGCACCCGTCTGCCCGTCAGGCAACCTGGAACGCGACTTTGTCGACGCCGTGCCAGTTCCAGCCGCCGGGGTTCCAGGTCGTGAGCCCGTCCATCGGCTGCGATCGGCCCCAGGCGTCGGTCGCGCGCACCCAGACTTCGTGCGCACCGGCGGAGAGCGCGGCGCGCGCCTGCCAGTGATGCCACGCGGTCGCGCCATCGGACGAATCGACCTCTGCGGAGATCCATGAGCGGCCCTGGTCGACCGAGACGCGGACCTCGGTGATCGGCACGACGCCGTCGTTCCACGCGACGCCCTTGAGGTCGACGTTGCCGGCCTTGACCGTCTGCCCTGCGAGCGGCGCGAAGACGACGCTCATGATCGCGAAGCCGTAGGTGGGCACCGTGTTCTGCTGGGTCATGTCCTGCGTCGTGAACTTGCCTGGCTCGACCGGCTCGAACGGCATCCGGTAGGTCTTCTGCATCAGCGCGCTCGGATTCTCGCGGTCCATCAGCATCAGGTCAGTCAGCCACTTGACGTTCATGTTGCCGTAGTAACCGGGGATGATGAGCCGCACCGGGCCGCCGTGAACGGTCGGAATCGGCTCGCCGTTCATCTTGAGGGCCAGGATCGCGTTCTGGAGCTGCGGCGCCGAAAGGTGATAGCTCTTGATGAGGTCGGCGCCGCCGGCGACCGGCGGCACGTCCTTGCCGTTCGCTGAAAGAAACGTGACGCTGGGGTCGGGACCGAGCTCGAGGCTCTTCAGAAGAGGCATCAACGGCACGCCTTCCCACGTGAGGTTGCCCATGCCACCGTGCTTCCAGCCCGAGCCCGCAGTCTTCCCTTTCGCCCAGTAGTAAGAGCGGCCGTTGCCCGCGCATTGCATGACCGAGATGCGCTTCACCTGGTCCATTTTCTCGAGATCGGTCACCTTGATCGTCTTCGGCCGCTGCACGAGCCCCGATACCAGGATGGTCCAGTCGCCCGTCGTCTCGGCGCTCGCGGGCGCGGTCGTCGCGACCCAGCCGCCATTGAGATCGATCGGGAAGTGAAGGCGGTTGTAGAGGATCTCCTTCGGCGTGAACGGGTGGTCGCGAAGAAGGTCGAGCGGAGTCTCCATCACGCCGAGCTTGGCGTTGTGGACGATCATCTTGTCGCTCTTGCCGGCGATGATGGTCGATGCCAGAGGCGCCGCGTCGGCGGCGAAGGCGCGGCGGATCGAACCCGGGAGCGGAAGAAGCCCAGTTGCGCCGGCCACCCCGGCCATCTGCAGAAACCTGCGCCGATCCACGCTGCGAACAAGATGAGCTGTCATCGATTCCCTCCGGATCCTGCAATGGGCGCCTTCTGCGGGCGCGACGCGGCCATTCTATCGTGAGCGGAATGGGTGTGCCACCCGCACGATCCGCCTTGAGACGCTCCCCGAGGTTAGATACGATTCGGGGGTCCGAGTGCGCCGGTCCGATCATGAGCTTACCTGCTTCGTACCCCCCAGCCCCTGCGGGCACCTGCGCCGCGCCAGGGTCTTCCATCACCGCGCGTCTCGCAATGTTCGCCGGGATGCTCGCAACGCTGGCCGTACTTTTCGCGGCGCCGCTCGCGCGCGCCGAGACCATCGGGGGCAATCCCGGCCCCGCCCACAACTACGTCTGCCCGCACGCCGACGGCAGACCCGCCCTCGACTGCTATCTCGACGCGATCGTGCATCTCTACACGATGTGCCGTGACGTGAAGGCGATCGAGAACATCGAATTCGGCTACCAGAAATCGACCGAGGGCACGAACGGGGCGAAAACCGAGTACTGCCTCGACAAGCAGAAGGAGAACATCCGCAAGCCATTCGTCGAGGCGCTTAAGCAGGCGAAGATCTCGCGTCAGGCCGAGGCAGCGTTGAAGGCACTGCAGCAGACGTGGCTTTCCGCGCTCGCCAACCTGCAATGGCGGCACGGCGAATCGGACACCGCCTACAAGTCGCGTGTCGTGCAGCCCTATCAGGAATTCGACGACCGGATCACCGGCATCCGGGCGTCGTACATGGCGGTCGCGATGCACGCGCCTACGCCCGAGCACACGGCGCGCAAGCGCCGCACGACGCACCACGTCGCGCCGCCTGCGACCGAACGGCGCCCCGCGGCGCCGAAGCACGAGGCGAGCGCGAACTGAACGGTTCCGCGCCGGAAGGGACGGAAGGCTCCCGCAACGCCGAACTCGCCGCGCTCTTCGGGCCCGGCGGAGCACTCGCACGCGCGCTGCCCGGCTTCCGTGCGCGTCCCCAGCAGCTCGCGATGGCCCAGGCGGTTGCCGCGGCGATCGCTGGCGGCGAGCCGCTCCTCGCCGAGGCCGGCACCGGCACCGGCAAAACGTTCGCGTACCTGGTTCCGGCACTGCTCTATGGCGGCAAGGTGGTCGTCTCGACCGGAACCAAGACGCTGCAGGATCAGCTCTTCGAGCGCGACCTTCCGCTGGTCCGCGACGCGCTCGCCGTGCCGGCGACCCTCGCGCTTCTGAAGGGCCGCTCGAACTACGTCTGCCTTCATCACCTCGAACGAACGCAGCGCGAAGGGCTGCTGCACGCGCGCGAGGACGCGCGACACCTCGCCCGCATCGCGCAGTTCGCCCGCGCGACGAGCCGGGGCGACCGCGCCGAGCTCGCCGGCGTGCCGGAGACGGCGTCGATCTGGCCACTCGTCACATCCACGCGGGACAACTGCCTCGGCTCGAAGTGTGCGTTCTTCGACGAGTGTTTCGTGATGAGGGCGCGCCACGAAGCGCTCGACGCCGACGTCGTCGTCGTCAACCACCACCTGTTCTTCGCCGACGTGGCGCTGCGCGACGAAGGGCTCGCCGAACTGTTGCCGGCATGCAACACGGTGATCCTGGACGAGGCGCATCAGCTCCCCGAAACTGCGACGATGTTCTTCGGCGAGCAGACCGCGTCGGGTGCGCTCACCGAGCTCGCGCGCGATGCCGAACTGCTCGCGCGCACCGAGGTCCGCGACGTTCCCGGCTTGCCCGATGCGGCGGCGGGCCTCCTGCCGGCGTTGCGGCGCCTCCGTTTGGCACTCGGCGACGCGCCGGGCCGGGCGACGCGCGCGGCCGTCGCGACGCGTCCGGACTTCGGCGCGGCGCTGGGAGTGCTCGCAGCGGCACTCGATCGGCTGCACACCGAGCTTGCTGCGCAGGCGGAGCGCAGCGAGGATCTCGCTGCGATCGCACGCCGTGCCGGCGAGGCGGCGCAGCGGCTCGCCCGCTGGCAAGCCGATGCTGCCGGGGATGAAGGAGAGAACGCAGAACAATGGGTCCGTTGGGTCGACATCGGCGTGCAGGGCTTCCAGCTTCACGCATCGCCGCTGTCGGTCGCCGACGTGTTTCGCCGGCAGGTCGACGCCGGCGCGAAAAGCTGGATCCTCACGTCGGCCACGCTCTCGGTCGCGGGCGACTTCTCGCACTACGCCAATCAGCTCGGCCTCGGCGACGCCACGACGGGAAGCTGGGAGAGCCCGTTCGACTATGCGAACCAGGCGCTTCTCTACGTCCCGCGCGGACTGCCACTGCCGAACACGCCCGAGCACACCTGCGCCGTCGTCGACCTCGCGCTGCCGGTGCTGAAGTCGAGCCGCGGACGCGCGTTCATGCTGTTCACGACGCTGCGGGCCCTCGGCGCGGCCCGCGAGCGCCTCGCCGAGGCGATCGCACGCGAAGCCCTCGAACTCGTGCTCCTCGTCCAGGGCGACATGTCGAAATCCGAGCTTCTCGCGCGCTTCCGCTCGACCGACAATGCGGTGCTGCTCGGCAGCGCAAGCTTCTGGGAGGGCGTCGACGTGGCGGGCGACGCGCTGTCGGTCGTCGTCATCGACAAGCTGCCGTTCGCGCCGCCCGACGACCCGTTGCTCGCGGCGCGCCTCGCGAAGCTCACTGCGGCCGGACGCAATCCGTTCATCGAGTGGCAGCTCCCGCAGGCGGCGATCAGCCTGAAGCAGGGAGCCGGGCGCTTGATCCGCGCCGAGACCGACCGCGGCGTCCTCATGCTCTGCGATCCGCGGCTCGTCGATCGCGCGTGGGGCAGGCGCATCTGGCAGAGCCTGCCGCAAATGCGCCGCACGCGTGAGCTCGCCGAGGTCGAGATGTTCTTCAGCGACGCCGCGAAGGCGGCGTGACCGAACGGATGCGTGCGATCCGCGGAGCCGTGCCGGTTACCAGAACTTCCACCACGGCTTCGACGCTGCGCCGACGACGTAGGGGCTGTCGGGAAAGGTCTTGACGAGGATGCGCTTCGAGTCGTCGGCGAGGCCCGGCATGCCGAGCTTCCGGTAGCTCTCGACCATGATCTCGAGCGCGTCGGCGTTCGACGGCGTGCGCGGGTAGTTGACGAGCGATGCCTGTGCCCGGTTGACGGCGGCGATGTAGGCACCGCGGTCGTAGTAGTAGCGCGCGACGTGGACCTCGTATGCGCCGAGACCGTTCGCGAGGTAGCGCATCCGGTCCTGCGCGTCCTCGACGTAGCGGCTGTTCGGAAACTTGCGCACCAGTTCCTTGAAGGCGTCGAACGACTGCCGCATCTGCTTCGGGTCGCGCTCGGACAGATCGAGCTCGTATATGTAGCCGAACAGTCCCTGATCCTCGCGAAAGTAGATCAGCCCTTTCAGGTAATAGGCGTAATCGACGTTCGGATTGTTCGGATAGGTCTGGATGAAGCGGTCGCAGGCCGCCGATGCCGTCGCCTGCTCGCTGTCGCGCCAGCTCGAGTACGCGCTTTCGAGAATTCCCTGCTGCGCATAGCGTCCGTAGGGGTAGCGTGCCTCGAGCGTGTCGAACAGCTTGACCGCCCGCGTATAATTGCCGTCCTGCATCGCCTCGTGCGCGTTCTGATACAGCTTCTCGGCCGACCAGCCGGCGGTCTCGTCCTTGACGGCCGGCAGCAGGCTGCAGCCGGCCAGCATCACCGCCATCACCGCCACCAGCACTCCGCACCGCCCGATTCGCGCGCGCGACATCATCTTCGGCACCTCTCGTGAACGCTGCCGATTATAGCCGAGCAACCGCGCGCAACCCTGAGACCACCGGTGGCGCGGGAACGCGATCCGACACGCGCGCGATCCGTCGCGTCGTGCCGGCAGGCGACGCGGGCCTGCGACTCGACCAGGCGCTCGCCCGCCTCGTTCCCGAGCTCTCGCGCGCGCGCCTGAAGGCGTGGATCGACTCGGGCCGCGTCGACGTCGATGGCGCAGCGTGGGTGGCGAAGCGGCGCGTGCAGGGCGGCGAGACGCTGACGATCACGATCGTCGAAGAGCCCCCGCTGGGGAGCGTGGAGGCGCAGCCGATCGCGCTTGCCATCGTTTACGAGGACGAGTCGATCATCGTCGTCGACAAACCGGCCGGGCTCGTCGTCCACCCCGGCAGCGGCAACCGCGACGGCACGCTGCAAAACGCGCTCCTCGCTCACGACGCGTCGCTGGCGTCCATCCCCCGCGCGGGCATCGTCCATCGTCTCGACAAGGATACTAGCGGTCTCCTGGTCGTCGCGCGCAGCCTCGGTGCCCATGCGCACCTCGTGCGTCAGCTCGCCGCGCGCAGCGTTCACCGCGCGTACGCCGCGGTCGTGCACGGCGATCTCGCGCGTGCGGCGGTGATCGACGCGCCGATCGGACGCCATCCGACGCGGCGCACGACGATGGCGGTGATCGAAGGCGGCAGGCCGGCGCGCACGCACGTCGACGTCGTCGAGCGCTTCGGGGACGCGACGCTCGTTCGCTGCCGTCTCGAAACCGGGAGGACGCACCAGATCCGCGTACACCTCGCGGCCGCGGGACACCCGCTGATCGGCGACCCCGCCTACGGCTCCCACCGCAGGCACGCGATTGCCCCGACGTTCGCCCGCCAGGCGCTCCACGCGATCCGCCTCGAATTCGACCATCCGGTGTCGGCTTCGCCGATGCGTTTCGACGCGCCCGTCCCCGCCGACTTCGCAACGTTGATCGATGCGCTGCGCGCCCGCGGCGCGGTGGCTTCCCTGCACCCGGCGCCAGTGCGATGACCACCGCGACGGGCGCAGCGGTGCGGATCGCCACGGCGCGACTCGACTGGATCGTGCCCGACTGGCCGGCACCGGACACCGTGGAGGCGTTTGTCACGACGCGGAACTCGCGCGACGACGCAGGGCGCGTCACGACCTTCGACCCGGGCGGCCACGTCGTTGCACCAGACCCGGCCGTGGCGTCCGCCGAGCGCGCCGACCGCGCGCGGCTCGCGCGCTTCGTTCCCGCCGAGCCACGCTGGCTCGAGCAGGTGCACGGCGCCGACGTCGTGCACATGGACCCCGATGTCGTTGCATCGACGGCATCGACGGCCTCGCCGCACGCGCCTCGCGCCGACGCCGCGGTGACGCGCGCGCCCGAGGTCGTGCTCGCGGTCCGCGCCGCCGACTGCCTCCCGGTATTCTTCTGCGACCGCGCGGGAACCGTCGTCGGTGCTGCGCACGCCGGATGGAGGGGGCTCGCTGCAGGCGTGCTCGAGAATACCGTCGCAGCGCTCGACTGCGACCCGCGCGACGTGCTCGCGTGGATGGGGCCGGCGATCGGCCGCGATGCGTTCGAGGTAGGGGCCGAGGTGATGCAGGCGTTCACCGCAGGCGATGCCGGTGCGGCGGCAGCGTTCGTGCCGGGGCGCTCCGCACGCTGGTACGCCGATCTGGAGGTCCTCGCCCGCCGGCGCCTCGCGCGCGCCGGCGTCAGTGACGTTTTCGGAGGGGGAATGTGCACGAACCGCGATTCGGCGCGATTCTATTCGTGGCGCCGCGAGCGCTCGCACGGCCGCATGGCGGCGCTGATCTGGATCGCTCGTGACTTGACGGCCGGAGGCGCGCTCGGCGCGGTGCCGGAATGAAGCACGAACCCGCCGCATCCACCGCATCCGCCGATCCGTGGTCGATCAAGTCGTGGACCGAGCTCGCGCTCGACTGGCAACGCGCATTCGCCGAGTGCTCGGCGTGGTGGGCCGGCGCCGTGGGCGCTGCGCCGGCTGCGCAGCGCGAACATCGTGACGAACGCCACGCGCGCGCCTCGAGCGAGCAGCGGCGCGTCGCGCCCGCGCAGCCCTCGCCGTTCGACGCCAACGAGCTGAAGCGCCTGCACGAGCGCTACTCGTCGCGCCTTGCCGGCCTCTGGGCAGGCGCCGCGAGTGGTTTGGGTGTTTCGGCCACGGCGGCGCGCCCGGCCGATCGAGCGCCTCGCGCCTCCAATGCGCCGCGTCCCGCGCCGGAAGACCGCCGCTTCGCTTCGCCCGCGTGGCGCGAGCAGCCGTGGTTCGCATGGGTCCGCGAGGCGTGGCAACTCTACGGCGAGTACCTGACCGAACTCTCTTCGCTCGCGCAACTGCCTCCCGAGGAAAAGCGCCGGCTGGAGTTCTCCACGCGCCAGTTCGTCGACGCGATGGCACCGTCGAACTTTCCCGCGACGAACCCGGACGTGATCGCCCGCGCAATCGCGACCGAGGGCGCAAGCCTCGTGCAGGGCCTGCACAACCTCGCCGAAGACGTCGCCAAGGGTCGCATCACGATGAGCGACGAGTCGGCGTTCACGATCGGCCGCAATCTCGCGGTGACGCCGGGAACCGTGGTGCTGCGCAATCCGCTGATCGAGCTGATCCAGTATTCGCCGACGACGCGCGAGGTCGCGAAGTGCCCGCTGCTCGTCATTCCGCCCTGCATCAACAAGTACTACATTCTCGATCTCACGCCCGCCAACTCGTTCGTCCGCCACGCGGTCGCCGAAGGGCACACGGTGTTCATCGTCTCGTGGCGCAACATTCCCGAGGAACTCGGGACGCTCACCTGGGACGATTACCTCGAACAAGGCGTACTCGCCTCGCTCACGGCGGTGCAGTCGATCTCGACGTCGAAGGAAGTGAACACGCTGGGCTTCTGCGTCGGCGGCACGCTGCTCGCGTGTGCGCTCGCGGTGCTCGCCGCGCGTGGCGACCGCAGCGTGACGAGCGCGACCTTCCTCACCACGATGCTCGACTTCGCCGACCCCGGCGAGATCGGTGTATACATCTCGGCCGCCTCACTCGACGCGCGCAAGCCGCTCCTGTGTGCGGGCCAGCGCGTGCCGGGCAGCGAGCTCGCCGGCGCGTTCGCGAGCCTGCGTCCGAATGAGCTCGTCTGGAACTACGTCGTCAACAACTACCTGAAGGGACGCACGCCGCCGGCGTTCGACCTCCTCTACTGGAACGGCGATTCTGCCAACCTGCCAGGACCGATGTACTGGTATTACCTGAACGAGATGTACATCGGCAACCGACTGCGCGTACCGGATGCGCTGACGATGCTCGGTCAGCCGATCGACCTGCGCCGCCTGACGATGCCGATGTACGTCTACGCTTCGCGCGAGGATCACATCGTGCCGTGGCGCTCGGCGTGGCGCACCGTCGGACTCGTCGGGACGCAGCCGCGCTTTGTGCTCGGCGCGTCGGGCCACATTGCCGGCGTCGTCAATCCGCCGGCGACGGGCAAGCGCAACTACTGGACGGGTCCGCGGCCGACGGCCGATCTCGACGCCGACGCTTGGCTCGCCCGCGCGACCAGTCACCCCGGAAGCTGGTGGCCCGACTGGCAGGCATGGCTTGCGAAGCACAAGGGCGGCAAGCGCGCGGCGCCGTCGACAGCGGGCAATGCCGCGTATCCGCCACTCGGGCCGGCGCCCGGAACGTACGTGCTCGCTGCGGCCAAGTAGCGGCGGGTGGCACGGCGAGCCCTGCGGACGCGATGCGCGGCGCGCGCGGCGCACGCAAAAAGAAAGACCCCGCGAGCGGTGCCCGTGGGGTCTGGAGGCTGTATCGACCAGGAGGAGGAGATCGATACAGTGGAGCTTGTTACGCGGCCCCGGCGCTGCCGGAACCGCGATGGTGCGTAGCGCTTACGCGCGCTTGCCCTTGCTTCCGTTTTTCGTCGCGTTGGCAGACGCGGCGCGGATGTTGGCATCGGCGAGATCGACGACTTGGCGCGTCGCCTTCTGGAACTGGTCGAACGCGGCCGTCGAAGCGGCGAACGTCGACTTCAGCGCGTTGACCGCGACGTCGGAGCCTGCCGGGGCAGCCTTGGATGCGTTCTCGACCCACGACGCGACGCCCTTGGTGTACGACGCCCACGATTCCTCGGCGAACGCCGAGAAGCCGGCTTGCGCTTCCGACGACAGCTCGTAGAGGTTGCGCGAGTAACCGGTCGCGCTCTGGACACCGGCTTCGGCAAACTTGGCGCGCAGCGCGAGCAGTTCCTGCACGTCCTTCACCGCAGCGGCCGCCTTCGCGCTTGCGACAGCGTGTGCAACCGCGGTCTTGGCGGCATTGATGTTGAGTTGCACCAGCTTCTCGGCGTTTTCGATCGACAGCGACGCGAGCTTGATCGCGTTCGAGACGCCAGCTTGGTTGAGGGCGGAGAATTGTTCGGCAGCGTTGTACATGATCAGTCCTTTCAATGGTCGGGAACACCCCGACGTTGCCTGGTGGCAGGACCCGGTCGAAACGCCGCTTCCCGCCCGATCGGTGCTCGAGCCTTCTTCGGTTCCGCCTTCGGAATCCGTCGATTGCTGCACCGCACAAACCCATTGTAGGGACGACGCAACGGTAAGTCAAGCACTTTTTTGTGCAGCGCATCAAAGTCCCGGTGAACTTTCCAAACATCCTATAAATCAGAGGGTTAAAATCCTCCCTCGACCTCGCTGGAGCCCGCAATGCCCTCCGAAGTACGCACGATCAAGAAATACCCGAACCGCCGGCTCTACGACACCGAGAACAGCGGCTACATCACCGTCGCCGACGTGAAGCAGATGGTGCTGGATGGCATCGAATTCCGCGTCGTCGATGCGAAGAGCAACGAAGACCTGACGCGCTCGATCCTTCTGCAGATCATCCTGGAAGCGGAATCCGGCGGAGTGCCTATGTTCAGCTCCGAGATGCTGATCCAGATGATCCGCTTCTACGGCAGCGCCCAGCAGACGATCATCGGTCAGTACATCGAGCAGAACGTGCAGGCGTTTCTCGCCATCCAGAAGAAGCTGCAGGACCAGGCGAAGCAGGTCTACGGCGACAAGATGATGCTGACGCCGGAGCTGTGGAAGCAGTTCATGCAGATGCAGGCGCCTGCGATGCAGGGCATGCTCGGCAACTATCTCGAGCAGAGCGCGCGCGTGTTCATGGACATGCAGCAGCGCATGCATGACCAGACGCGCGGCATCTTCTCGGCATTCCCGTTCCCCGGCTTCGCGCCTCCAGCGTCCCCGGACGACAGCTCGCGCTGATGGCGGTGCGTACGTCGCGCCGCGCGGCCCCCGCGCCGCGGGTCGGATTCGTGTCGCTCGGATGTCCGAAGGCGCTCGTCGACTCCGAACGCATCCTCACCGAGCTTCGCAGCGAGGGCTACGAAATGTCGCCCTCGTACGCCGGGGCCGATCTCGTCGTCGTCAATACCTGCGGGTTCATCGACGCCGCGGTCGCCGAATCGCTCGGCACGATCGGCGAGGCGCTCGCCGAGAACGGGAAGGTCATCGTCACTGGCGGCCTCGGCGCGCGCGACGATGGCGCCTTCGTCCGCGCGGCGCACCCGAAGGTGCTCGCGGTCACCGGCCCGCACGCGACCGAGGAGGTGATGCGCGCGGTACACGCGCACCTGCCGATCCCTCACGACCCGTTCGTCGACCTCGTTCCGCGGGCACCCGGCATCGGCGTCAAGCTGACACCCGCGCACTACGCGTACCTCAAGGTCAGCGAGGGTTGCAACCACCGCTGCACGTTCTGCATCATCCCGTCGCTGCGCGGCGACCTCGTGTCGCGCGCACTCGGCGACGTGCTCGGCGAAGCCGAGCGGCTGTTCCGTGCCGGCGTGCGCGAGCTCCTCGTCGTGTCGCAGGACACCAGCGCATACGGCGTCGACCTGCGCTATCGCACGGGCTTCTGGCAGGGCCGCCCGATGAAGACGCGCGCAGCCGAGCTCGCACGCGAGCTCGCCGCACTCGCACGCGCCCACGATGCGTGGGTGCGGCTCCATTACGTCTATCCGTACCCGCACGTCGACGATATCGTTCCGCTGATGTGCGAGAAGCCCACCGATCGCGGCCTCCTCGCCTACCTCGACATCCCGTTCCAGCACGCGAGCCCGCGCATCCTGCGGCTGATGAAGCGGCCGGCCGCGCCAGAGAAGGTGTTGGACCGCATCCGCGCGTGGCGCGCGTCGCGGCCGGGCATCGTGCTGCGCAGCACGTTCATCGCGGGCTTTCCCGGCGAGACCGAGGCAGAGTTCGACGAGCTGCTCCTGTTCCTGCGCGAGGCGGCGCTCGATCGCGTCGGCTGCTTCGCCTACTCGCCGGTCGAAGGTGCGGCGGCGAACGCACTGCCGGATGCGGTTCCGGATGCGCTGCGCGAGGAGCGCCGCGGGCGGCTGATGACGCTCCAGGAGGAGATCAGCGCCTCGCGCCTCGCCGCCAAAGTCGGGCGGATCGAGGACGTGCTCGTCGACCGCGTCGACGACGGCATGGCGATCGCGCGTTCGGCAGCCGATGCACCGGAAATCGACGGCGTCGTTCGCGTCCGCAACGGCTCGGCGTGCGAGCCGGGCTCGTTCGTACGCGTCGTCGTCACCGGCTCCGACGCGCACGATCTCGAGGCAAGGCCGGTCAGCGTGCGGGAAGCTTCGCCTGCGCGAGATCGCCGGCGAGCCCGCTCACCATCGCCCCGAAACCTGCGTTGAGCGCCGCCACGTAGGCTTGCGGCGTCGCGTCGCGCATCGGCGTCCGCTGCCGGTATTCGCGCGTCCAGACCGGGGTGCGCGCGCCGCCTTCGGCCGGCGTGAGGTACCAGGTCACGTCGAGCTCGGCGGCGGGCTGCGCAGGATCGCGCACATCGGCGTAGAGCGCCGAAACGAAACCGTCGAGACGCCAGTCGGCGTCGAGGCCCGAACCCGGCCCCACGACCTCGGCGAATGGCTGCGCGGCTTCGAGCGCTCGCACCGTTCCGTCGGTGACCATCGCCGCGGGATCGACCAGGAACTGGAAGTAATAGTTCGATTCGAACCTGAGCGCACCGGTGCGGAACACGAACTCGCGCCCGCGGTAGGGCGCGGCGACGCGAACCGTGCCGACGCCAAGGCTGCCCGCGCGCGGCGTCGCAGCCGATGCGGCGGGAAGCGGCGGCTGCAGGAGGTACGTCTCGCGCACCGCCGCGGATCGCGAGAACGGCGAGCACGCCGCGACGGCGATGGCGAGCGCGACGGCGACCGCAGTTGCGCGCAGCATTCCGGACGCGCGCGCGACACGCGACGCGCTTGTGCCGCGAGTTGCCTGTGCAGGGCCGGCGTTCGCCGGGTCCGGATCGCGTCGGGTGATCGGAATCGTCATGGATGAGTCCCCGGAGCGCGCGGAGCGGGACCGAACTGCAGCGGCGGAGGTGGCGCGCCGAACAGCAGATTCGACGGGTAGCGCTTGGCGTCGTCGGTGAGCTCGCGCAGGTTGTCGGTGATCGCGCGCAGATTGCGGAACGTCGCACCGAGATCGGCATCGCCGCCGCCGAAAATCTGGTCGAGGCGCGCGAGGGTCCGCTCGAGATGGGCGATCGATTGGGCGAGCTTCGGATTGTCGACGAGCGCGCGCACGCTGGCGAGCGTCGCTGTCGTGTTCTCGGGGAGCTTCTGCAGTGCATCGCTCGCAAGCAGCGTCTTGAGTTCGCCGTTGGTCGTGCGAAGCTCGCCGATGAGCCCGACGGCTTCGTCCGAGATCTTCCGGCTTTGGATGCCGTCGAGGGTGCGGTCGAGCTTGCCCAGCGTCGCGTCGGCGTGCGCGGACAGGGCGCCGGTGTCGATCGCCGCGATGCGCTCGTTCGCCGTGGTCATCAACCGGTTGAGGTTCGCGATCGTGCCCTCGATGTCGAGACGATGCAGCCGATCGACGATCTCGGTGGCGGCGGCGACGAAAGTCTCGACGGTCGACGGCGTGCTCGGGATGTAGATGTTCTCCGGCGTCCAGTCGATCGGCAGCACCGGCGGCGGACTCTCGACGTAATCGAGCTCGAGGTAGTTCGTGCCGGTGATCCCCTGCGGAGCGAGGTGCACGCGCAGCCCGCGCGCGACTTCGAGGGCGGTCGCGGCGGGGGTCGCGATGTCGCGTGCCACCTTGCCGCCGACGAGCCCGGGCTCGATCTGTGCCTCGACCAATACGTAGCGCTTGCGCTGGCTCATCGGCTCGTTCTGCTCGTAGGTCACGTAGGTGAAGCTGATCTTGGTCACCGCCCCGATCGTCACCCCGCGATACTTCATCTTCGAGCCGATGTCGAGCCCCTGCACCGACTCGTTGAAGTAGGTCTCGATTGTCGTGCGCGAGCGGAAGAACGCGCCCGTTCCGACGATCAGCAGCAGCGCGATCGCGGCGACGATGCCGCCGATGACGAACAGGCCGAGCTTGAAATAGTTCGCTTCGCGACTCATGCAGGCAGCACCTCGGGCTCGCGGCGGAAGAACTGCCGCACCCACGGATCGGGACTCGAGTCGCGAAGCTTGCGCGGATCGCCCTCGGCGACGATCCCGCGCCGCACGCGGTCGATCATGATCACGCGATCGGCGATCGCGAAGATGCTCGGCAATTCGTGGCTCACGATGACAAATGTGGCGCCGAGGTTGCGCGCCAGTCTGAGGATCAACGCGTCGAGCCCGGCCGAGGTGATCGGGTCGAGCCCTGCCGAGGGCTCGTCGAGGAACACGATCTTCGGGTCGAGCGCAAGCGCGCGGGCGATCGCCGCGCGCTTCTGCATGCCTCCCGAGACCTCGGCCGGCAGATGGCCGGTGAACGCGTCGAGGCCGACCATCGCGAGCTTCATCCGCGCGATCAGCGCGATCTCGTCGTCATCGAGATCGGTGAATTCCTCGAGCGGAAGGCGTACGTTCTCGGCGAGCGTCATCGAGCCGAACAGCGCACCCGACTGATACATGACGCCGAACCTGCGCAGGATCGACTGCCGAAGGCCGTCTTCCGCTGTGACGATGTCGTCGCCATCGATCAGGATGCTGCCGGCAAGGGGCGGCTCGAGGCCGATCATGTGCTTCAGCAGTGTGCTCTTGCCGCTGCCGGATCCGCCGAGGATCACGAAGATCTCGCCGCGACGCACGTCGAAGCTCACGTGATCGAGGATCGCCGTCTCGTCGTAGCCCGCCGTAACGTCATGCACGCGGATGATCGGATCGCTTGGCGCGGACATCGTCACGATCAGATCCCGAGCAAGTAATAGACGACCGCGAAGATGCCGTCGACGATGACGAGCAGGATGATTCCCGACACGACCGCGCTCGTCGCCGAATCTCCGACCGAGGACGCCCCGGCGCGCGCCTGCAGGCCGCGCAGGCAGCCAATGCCGGCGACCAGGATCGCGAACACGAAGGACTTCACGAATCCTGCCATGAAATCGCCGAAGTCGACGATGCCGTTGACCTGCCGGATGTAGGTGACGAAAGGAATCGAGAACGTGTGCAGCGTCACCGCGCCACCGAGCAGGCCGACGAGATCGGCGAACAGCGTGAGCAGCGGTGTCATCAAAAGCGCCGCGATGACCCGCGGTGTCACGAGGAAACGCACGGGGTCGAGACCCATCGTGGTGAGGGCGTCGACCTCCTGGTTCACCGTCATCGTGCCGAGCTCCGCCGCGAAGGCCGCACCCGAGCGCCCGGCAAGCAGGATAGCCGTCATCAGCGCGCCTAGTTCGCGAAGCATCGAAATACCGATCAGATCGGCGACGAAGAGCTCTGCACCGAACCTGCGCATCGGCACCGCGGACTCGAACGCAAGGATCACCCCGAGCAGGAAGGAGATCAGCGCGACGATCGGAAGCGCGTCGGCGCCCACGCGCTCGCAAATCATCCAGACGTCCTTCCAGCGCACCTTCCCCGGGTGGCGCAGCGCCCAGATGAGCGCAGCCGTCGTTTCCCCGGTAAAGACGATCAGGCTGCGAAGGTCCGCCCAGAACGTCGCCGCGACGACGCCGACCTCGTCCACCGCCGGGCGGCGCGGCGGCGCGGGATCGAGATCGCGCGCAAGACGCGCAACGTCGAACTGGGCGAGCAGCGCAGCAAAAGCGGGATCGAGATTTGCGACCTCGACACGACCCGGGTCACCCTGCTGCATCAGTCCGACCAGCATCGCAACCCCGGCGCCGTCGCAGTAGTCGACCTCTGCTGCGTCGAGCACCACGTGCGCGCCACGCGCCGCGGTGACGGCGCGCCGGCCCTCATCCCACAGCGGACGAATCGTCGACGCGTCGAGGCGTCCCGCGAGTGCGAGCACCCGACCGCCGTCTGCAGTCTCGGAGATGGCCAATGTCGCCATCGCTTCGCTTCTGAAAGAGCTCCCCTCGTCGCCGCCGCGCCGATCGTGTGCGGGGCGGGCGCCGGCCCCGACGGCGAAGGCGCGCGACGAAGCTTAGCACGCGATGCCGGGAATTCTCCGTCACGTCCCGGGGTCTAATTTCCGCTTCGTCGTCAGGAGGATCATTCAATGAAAGACGTCACAAGACATCAACGTTGGCAGGACTGGATCAATCTGCTGATCGGTATATGGCTACTCATCTCACCGTGGGTAGTCGGTTACGAGGGCGCGCAGATGGCGGCCTCGTGGAATGCGTGGATCCTCGGCGTCGCGATCGTCGTGTTCTCGGCGATTGCGGTGTCGATGCCGCAGGCCTGGGAAGAGGTGATCAACCTGCTCCTCGGCATCTGGATGGTGCTCTCGTCGTGGATCATCGGAGTCACCAGTCGCGCCGCGCAGACGAATGCGGTGATCGTCGGGTTGCTCGTCATCCTGTTCGCGATTCTCGCGGTGGCGATGGGTCGCGACGGACACCGCAAGGCGCCGATGGCGTCGTAGTCGACGGCATCGTCCGAGGCCACCGGCTCGGGCAACCTCGCTCACGAAGCGCGGGCGCGTACGGCGCGCGCCTACGCGACGCGCCGCGCGGTGCCGGCCACGGCACGTGTCTCGAGGTCGAGGAGCAATCGCTTGCGCGCGAGCCCTCCGGCATAGCCGGTCAGCGATCCGTCGCTGCCGACGATCCGATGGCACGGCACGATCACCGTCATCGGATTGCGGCCGGTCGCAGCACCCACGGCGCGGACCGCAGCGGGCTTCCCGCAGCGGCGCGCGAGCTCGGTGTAGCTGATCGTCGCTCCGCAGGGCACCGCGGCGATCTCGCGCCACACCCTGCGCTGGAACGGCGTACCGGCTGGATCGAGGGGGAGGTCGAATCGCGTTCGCGCTCCGCGGAAGTACTCACGCAACTGCCGCACCGCCTCGCGCAGGATCGGCAGCCGCGGGTCGTCGCGCCATTGCGGCGGCACCACCGGGTGGTACTTCTGCCCGTCGAGGTAGAGACCGGCGAGCGCGTCGCCGCGCGCATTGGCGACGAGCAGGATCTCTCCGAGCGGGCTTGCCGTCCGGCAGATCGAGCGCGCCTCGCGCGCAGCCGATGTCGTCTTCGTTTCAGCCATGATTGCTCCAAAGGTGAATGACTGCATAGGCGCGCCATGGGCGCCAGGCTTCGCTGCGCCGACGCGCATTGGCCGCACTCGTCTCGCCCAGCGCCTTCAGCACGCCGAGATCGTGCTCGAGGAAAGCATCCGGCCAGCCGAGCGCGCGCATCGCGATGTAACTCGACGTCCAGCGCCCGATGCCGCGAATCGTCTCGAGTGCAGCCATCGTGCGCTCGACATCGGCGCCTGGAACGAGCGCGATCGCACCGCTCGCGACGCGCTGAGCGAGCGCCGAGAGCGTCTGCGCACGCGCTCCCGGCAGGCCGATCGCGCGCAACTCGGCGATCGGGCGCGCGGCGATCGCCTCGGCAGCCGGGAACGCGCGCGCGATACCGCGCGGCAGACTCCCCGCTAGCGGCTGACCGAATGCCACGGCGATCCGGCCGAGCAGCGTCCGTGCCGCCGCGACGCTGATCTGCTGGCCGACGACCGCGCGCACGGCGAGCTCGAAGCCGTCGCACGTGCCCGGAACGCGCAGCCCGGGGTTCGCCTGCGCGATATCGCCGAGCCTCGCGGCAATCGGTGCAGGGTCGCAGCCAAGATCGAATGCGTGCCGGACGCGCCCGATCACGGCCGGGACGACGCTCGCGAGCGTCGGCGACACGTCGAGCCGCACGGCGCAGCGCCGCGGCGCGTGCGCGAGGGCGATGAAACCCTCGGCACGCCCGCCCCGGTGGGCGATCGCGAGCGTGCGGACATAGCGGCCGCGTTCGACGCGTTCGACATCGGGAATCGCGCGCGCAGCCAGGAACGCGAGCAGCGCATCCCAATCGAACGGCGGCCGGTAGCCGAGCTCGAAGCGCATCGCTCCGGGAGCCGCCCCCGGAGCGGCGGCCCGGCGCAGGCGCGACGGCGCCATCCGGTAGCGAGTGCGAAACAACGCGTTGAAGCGGCGCAGGCTGCGAAAGCCGCTGGCGAACGCGACGTCGAGCACCGGCAACGACGTGTCGGTCAACAGACGCTTGGCAAGCAGCAAGCGCTGCGTCTGCGCGTATTCGAGCGGGGAGACGCCAAACTCGGCGTCGAAGATCCGGCGCAGGTGGCGGCTCGTGATGCCAATCCGCGCGGCGAGCGCATCGACGCCGCCCTGCTCGAGCGCGCCCTCCTCGATCAGCCGCACGGCGGCCTTGGCGAATTGCGCGGACGCGTCCACGCTCGCGAGGCCCGGCGCGAGCTCGGGGCGACAGCGCAGGCACGGCCGATAGCCGTCGGCCTCGGCCGCCGCGGCACTCATGTAGAAGCGGCAATTCTCGCGCCGTGGCAGGCGCACGCCGCACACCGGCCGGCAGTAGATCCCGGTCGTACGCACGCCGACGAAGAAGCGGCCATCGAAGCGCCGGTCGTGCGTGGCGAGCGCGCGGTAACAGCTTTCGGAATCGAGCGGCATCGGCGGATTATGCTCCGGTCGCTCCCATCACACTAGCCGTTTTCGGACGCCGGATCGGCTTCCGCCCGGTGCCGCGCACCTGCTGTCGCATAATCCGCCTCGCCCGTTGCGCCGCCCCGACGCGTGCTGCAATCGCGGACGCTTTCCCAGCAGGAGTAGCAACCATGCTTCGACCGATTCTGCGCATCGCTGCCCGCGTGCTGCTCGTCACCGCGTGCACCGCGGGGCTCGTGTACGCGCAGCCGCTCGAGCGCATCGTGTTCTCGACCGACTGGCTTGCCGAAGCCGAGCACGGGGGTTTCTATCAGGCCGAAGCCGAAGGGATCTATCGCAAATACGGGCTCGACGTGACGATCAGGATGGGCGGTCCGCAGATCAACGGTCTGCAGCTGCTCGCCGCCGGGGAGATCGACATCGCGATGTCGGACGCGCTGCAGGTGATTTCGGCGGTCGAGCACGACGTGCCGGTGGTCGCGATCGCCGCCACGTTCCAGAAAAACCCGACCGTGCTGATCGCCCACCCCGGTGTCGACCGGATCGAGGAACTCAAGGGCCGGCCGATCGCGATTGGAAGCGCGAGCAACACGACGTTCTGGCCATGGCTGCGCCACACGTACGGATTCACCGACAGCCAGAAGCGCCCGTACGCGTTCTCGGTGCAGCCATTTCTCGCCGAGCCGTCGCTCTCGCAGCAGGGATTCGTGACCTCCGAGCCATATTCGATCGAGAAGAGTGGCATCAAGCCGGTCGTGTTCCTGCTCGCCGATTACGGCTATCCGCCGTACTCCGAGACGCTCTCGGTGACCCGCAAGTCGCTCGCACGCCGCGCCGACGTGCTCGAGCGCTTCGTACGCGCCTCGGCGGAGGGCTGGAAGAGCTATCTCGCCGATCCCGCTCCCGGCAACGCGCTGATCAGGAAGGCGAACCCGGCGATGTCCGACGATCTCCTCGCGTACGGCTGGCGCGAGATCCGCAGTCACGAACTCGTCACCGGAGGCGCCGCGCGCCGCCTCGGGCTGCTGACGATGACCGATCGGCGGTGGCAGGCGACGTTCGCGTTCCTGCGCGAGTCGGGGTTGACGCGCGCCGGCGTCGATTACCGGCGCGCATACACGCTCGACGTCGTCAGGACCGTGCGCGTGGTGCCGTGACGGGCAGTGCCGCCGGATCGACGCTCATCGAGCTCTCCGGCATCGCGAAAACCTGGCCGAACGGCATCGGTGCGCTCACCGGCATCGATCTCGACATCCGGCGCGGCGAGTTCCTGACGCTGGTCGGGCCGTCGGGCTGCGGCAAGTCGACGCTGCTCAAGCTGATTGCCGGGCTCACACGACCGACGCAGGGACGGGTGATCGCTCGCGGCGGACCCCCGCGGATCGGCTTCGTGTTCCAGGCACCGACGCTGATGCCGTGGGCGCGCGTCAGCGCCAACGTGCGCCTGCCACTCGATCTTGCACGAATGCCGCGCGCGCATGCCGACGCACGCGTCGCCGACGCGCTCGCCCGCGTCGGTCTTGTCGCGTTCGCGGGGAGCCTGCCGCGCGAGCTTTCCGGCGGCATGCAGATGCGTGTCTCGATCGCGCGGGCTCTGGTCACCGAGCCCGATCTGCTGCTGATGGACGAGCCGTTCGGCGCCCTCGACGAGTTCACACGCCAGCGCATGGATGGCGAGCTCCTCGCGCTGTGGTCGGCGCAGCGCCTCACCGTCGTGTTCGTGACGCACAGCATCCAGGAGGCCGTGTTCCTGTCGACGCGCGTCGCGGCGATGGCAGCGCGCCCCGGTCGCATCGTCGACGCCTGGGAAATCGACGAGCCCTGTCCACGAACCGACGCATTCCGCCTGTCCCCCGCGTTCGCCGCGCACGCGCAGCGCCTGTCCTTGCGCGTCGCCGAAGCCGGCGGCAGCGAACTCGACCGCGCGATCGCCAGATGACGATGCAACCCGACCGTCGCGAGCGTTGGCTGCGCATCATTGCGCCGGCCTGCGTCGGCGTCGTCGTGCTCGCGCTGTGGCAGGCGCTGGTCGTCGTCTACCGCGTGCCCGTGTACCTCGTGCCGTCGCCGCTCGTCGTCGCGCGCACCCTCGTCTCCGACCGCGTGCTGCTCTTCCATGCGCTCGCCTCGACGCTCGGCGTTGCGCTCGCCGCGCTCGCCGTTGCCATCGTAGCCGGCGTTGGCGCCGCGCTGCTGTTCGCACAGAGCCGCTGGATCGAGACGAGTCTGTTTCCGTACGCGATCCTGTTGCAGGTCACGCCGATCGTGTCGATCGCGCCGCTCATCATCATCTGGGTCCACGATCTGTGGGTTGCACTCGTGCTGTGCGCGGTGGTCGTGGCGATCTTCCCGGTGATCTCGAACACGACGCTCGGACTGCGCAGCGCCGACCCGGGCCTCGCCGACCTCTTCCGCATCGCCGGAGCATCGCGCTGGCAGACGCTGTGGCGCCTGCGCGTGCCCGGCGCGCTGCCGTACTTCTTCGGCGGCCTGCGCATTGCGAGCGGGCTCGCGCTGATCGGCGCTGTCGTCGCCGAATTCGTCGCCGGGACCGGCGGCGCATCGGCCGGCCTCGCCTACCAGATCCTCCTCGCCGGCATGCAGCTCGACATCCCGCGGATGTTCGCCGCGCTCGCCCTGATCGCGGCGGCCGGCGTCGCGCTCTTCGCCGTCACCTCGGTGCTGGCGCACGCAGCGCTCGCGCGGTGGCACGAAAGCGAGCTGCCTCGCGAGCCCTGACGGAGCCGCACGTGCGCTGGGACGTCTTCTGCCGCGTGGTCGATAATTATGGCGACGCCGGTGTCTGCTGGCGCCTCGCGCGCCAGCTCGCGCGCGAGCACGGCCTCGACGTGACGCTGTGGATCGATCGGCTGGCGACCCTCGCGAGAATCGAGCCCGGGCTCGACTTCGGCGCCATGCTGCAGCAGCATCGGGGCGTGACGCTTCGCACGCTCGACGCCGCCGGTATCGCGTCAGACCCCGCCGACGTGGTCATCGAGGGCTTCGGCTGCGGCCTTCCTGCAGCGTATCTCGATGCAATGGAGCGATGCGAGCCGACACCGCTGTGGGTCAACCTCGAGTACCTCTCGGCCGAACCCTGGGTCGAAGGCGTCCACATCCTGGCCTCGCGTCATCCGCAGCGGCCGCTCACGCGCTACTTCTGGTTTCCGGGCTTCACTGCGAAGACCGGCGGCCTGATCCGCGAAGCGGGCCTTTTGGACGCGCGCGACGACGCCGAGCGCGAGCGGCTGCGCGGCGAGGCGGCGACGGGCCTCGCGATCGTGCTCTTCTGCTATCCGAATCGCGCATTGCCGGCGCTGTTCGACATGTGGTCGCGCGGCGATCGGCCCGTGCGCTGCGTCGTTCCCGAAGGGATCGCGTCCGACGCGCTCGCCGCCTGGCTCGGCCACGCTGCACCGCCGGCGCCGCGCCGGCTGACGCGGGGCTGCCTCACGCTCGAATTGCGGCCCTTCATGTCGCAGGACGCCTTCGATAGCCTGCTTTGGGCGGCCGACGTGAACTTCGTCCGCGGCGAGGATTCGTTCGTCCGCGCGCAGTGGGCAGCAAAGCCCTTCGTCTGGCAGCCCTATCCGCAGGAGGATCGTGCGGACCTCGACAAGCTCCACGCGTTCCTCGCGCGCTACGTGCCCGACGCCGCGGATCGCGCGCAGGACGCCCAGCGGCGAATGATGCGGACCTTCGTTGCCGAGGATCCCGAAGGGGCGGTCCTCGCCTGGCCGGGCTTCGAAGCCTCGCTGGCGGCAGCAACGCTCCGGGCGAGAGAGTGGGCTGCGACACTCGCCCGCGCGCCCGACCTCGCCACCGGACTTGTCGAGTTTGCGCGTTCGCAGCTATAATTTAGGGTTCCCCAAACCTGCATTTATTCTCGAGCCGGCCACGGCCGGCAAGGCAACCGACGATGAAGATCGCCCAGGAAGTCCGCGCCGGCAACGTGATCATGATCGGCGCAAATCCGATGGTCGTGCAGAAGGCCGAGTTCAGCAAATCGGGCCGCAACGCGTCCGTGGTCAAGATGAAGCTCAGGAACCTGCTCTCCGGAAGCGGCACCGAGACCGTCTATCGCGCCGACGAGAAGTTCGACGTGATCCAGCTCGACCGCAAGGAAGTCTCCTACTCGTACTTCGCCGATCCGATGTACGTCTTCATGGATCAGGAGTTCAACCAGTACGACGTCGAGAAGGAGAACATGGACGCTGCGCTCCCCTACCTCGAGGACGGCCTCGCGTGCGAGCTGACGTTCTACGACGGCAAGGCGATCGCGGTCGAGTTGCCGACTTCGGTCGTGCGCGAAATCACCTACACCGAGCCGGCGGTCAAGGGCGACACGTCGGGCAAAGTGACTAAGCCGGCGAAGATCGCGAGCGGTTTCGAGGTGCAGGTCCCGCTCTTCGTCAATACCGGCGACCGCATCGAGATCGACACGCGAACCGGCGAATACCGCCGCCGCGTCTGACTCAGTGCACCAGCGCCGCGCGGCGCTGGTCCTCGGCGGCGAGCGTATCGCGCAGGCGGTCGAACAGGTCGGCAATCGCTGGAGTCGGCTCGTTCCGCTCGCCGCGAAACGCCACGCCCAGCGCGGTCGACGCCGCGACGGCTTCCTGCAACTCCTCCGGCGGGATCGCCGCCATCGGCGGCTGCAGCGGATACTTGAAGCCCGAGCGGCGATCGGACTCCCATCGCGCCGCGTGCTCGAGCCACGCGTGCAGCGCGGGCAGGGTTCCCTGCAGACGATCGAGCGCGACGATGAACGCACCGAGCGTGCCGTCGTCGATCGCCGCCAGCAGGACCGCGAATTCGATCATCGCGCCTCCCCGAGCGGCTCATCTTAGCGCGAAATCGACGCGCGTCGCCACACCCTTGTCGGCGATGCCCGCGCCCCCGAGCTTCGGCGCAACCACGAAGACTCTGGCTGCGGCGACCTTGCCGGGACCGGTCAGCCACGCCTTGACCGCTTCGGCACGCTCGTTGGCGAGGGTGGTGAGCGCAGCGGCGTCGGCCGGATAGCTCGCCAGCAGCAGCGCTTCCATCTGCTCGGGCGGGATGTCCTTGGCGAAGCCGAGGAAGTTCCTCGGCTTGTCGGGGAGGCGCGTGTCGCGATACACCGCGGCGAGATACTTCGGGAATTCGGCGGGGCTGATCGTGACCTCGGCGGCCGGCGGTGCCGAGCTCCCTGCGGCGGCGAGGTCCCTGACCTTCCGGTTGCGCATCGCACGTTCGAGGTGGACGCGCTTGAGCGCCTCGCGATCGATGTCGGGAATGGCCCGTCCCGTGACGTCGACGCGCAGCCGCGGGCGATCGGTGAGCGCCTTCGCGAGCGTCTCGAGCTTTGCAACGGCGGGCGCCGCGAGTTCAGCGTGCCCCGGCGCGAAGCCCACCCAGGAAAGCTCCTCGTGCGATCCGCCGGCGATCGAGCCGAGCAGCGCGAACGGCGCCGTGACCGCCTTCGTGATCAGATTCACGAACACCTGCACGACGATGCGCCAGATCGAGAACTGCGGGTCGTCGAGCGTTCCCTCGATCGGCAGATCGAGATTGATGACGCCGTCGCGATCCTCGAGCAGCGACACGGCGAGGAGCACTGGCAGCTTGGTCGCGGTCGGACTGTCGACGTGCTTGCCGAAGGTGAGCTGGTCGAGGCGCAGCTTGTTCGACGCGGTGAGCTTGCGATCGTCGACCTTGTAGTGCACCTGCATCGACAGCTTGCCTTTTTCGATGCCATAGCCGGCATACTTGATCGAGTACGGCGTCAGTGGCGGCAGGTCGACGTCGCTCGCCGTCGCGGTCAGGTCGAGATGCAGGTCGACTCCGAACGGATCGATGGTGCCGCGGATGTCGGCAGGTGCCGAGCCCTGGACCCGCGCCGAGAGCGCGACGTCGCCCGCAAGGCTCGCGGTGATCGCCGATACGCCGCCGCTGACTGCCGTCAGGTGCGTTTCGTAGTTGGGCTTGACGAAGAAGTCCGAGTACTCGACCTCGCCGTTCGCGACCCGGATGCTCGCGATCGACACCGGCAGCGCCTTGCCCGTCGATGCCGTCGCCGGAAGCTCAGGCGTGGCAGCCTGCGGCACCAGCAGTTGCTGCAGGTTGAGCGTCGCGTTTCCGTTGAGGATGATGCGCGCGTAGAAATCGTCGAGCGCAATCGCGCCGAGATTGACGGCAAGCGGCTCGGAGACGACGTTGACTCCGGAGAGCGCAAGCGACTTCCAGCGCAGGAGCTCCTGGCTTTCCGGGCGGTCGAGCGAATCGAAGTCGGTGACTGCCAGATTCCCCGCCCAGGTGAACCGCGCCGAACCGCTCGCCGGCACGGTGAACGCCAGGCGCCCCTTCGCGTTCGCTGCACCTCGCGTCACGACGATGTTGGTCCTGGCTTCGACATACGGCTCGAAGGCGACGAGGTCGATTCCGCGCGCGTCGACGGCAAGATTGGCCGCCACCGGAAGGGCCGTGAAGCGTCCCGCGGCCCGCACGCGCCCCGCCTTCCCGACCCGCAGCGCCGCGTCGATGCGGCTTTTCGTGCCCTTGGCGGTACCGAAATCCTCGACAGCGATGCGCTCGGCCACGACGCGAAGATGCGCGGGAGTTTTCGGCACGCGGTCGTCGACGTCGGCGACGACCTGCGCGAGCTCAGCGTGGCGCAGCACCACCGTCCACGGCGCGCCGCCTTCCGCGGGCGCCGGCGTTGTCGCTGCGCCGCCGTTCGGCAAGGCGCGCCGACGGCCGGCGATCCGCTCGACATCGAGCGTGCCGTCGGCAGAGCGCACTACGCTTAGCGTGCCGCCGGTCCACACGAGCCGATCGACCGCGACGCTTCGCCGGGCAGCGTCGGCCGCGATTCCCGTCGCCTCCAGGTGCTTGACCTTCCCGATCGGATGGCGGTCACCGCGAAGCGCGACCTCGACGTCGTCGAGCGAGACCTTCCCCTCCGTCAGCGTGAATTCAGGCGGGGACTTTGCCGCCGCGACGTCGAATGACCCGGCGGCGTCGATCGTGCCTCGGCGTATATCGGCTTCGAACGCCTTTGCATAGTACGGGGCGAGTGCCGCCAATCTGAGTTTCGACACCGCAAACGCGCCGTGTGCGGCCTCGTGCGGGACGTCGAGCGTCGTCTGCGCGTCGACGTGCGCGCCGAGATCGGAATCGAACGAGGCCTTCACGCTGCCGCCGGCCCCCCGGTTGGTGAGCCCCGCTGCGTCGAGCGAAACGTTCGAGATGACCGCCCGAAATATTGGAGACGCCGACGCGTCGGTCCAGGTAAGGCCGCCGTCGCGCAGCTCGGCAGCGGCAACGCTGACCGTCCACGGCGCCGATTCGTGGCCTGGGCTGCCGCCGCGGTCGAAGAATGTTCCGATTTCGAGGCGACCTGCGGCGCCGCGCCGGAGGTCGGCGCGCGGCGCGTCGACGCGGATCTTTCCGATCGCAACAGTACGCGCCAGCAGATCGGCATTGGTGAGGTCGACTTCCAACGATTTCGTGCTCACCAGTGCCGATCTGTCGTGCCGTTCGACCGACAGATCATCGATGCGCGCGGTTCCCGACAGCGTGATGGTGCGTGGACCCGATGGCCCGGTGACGAACGCGAGCTTGAGGCGCGTCGTGAGTGCCCCGGATACGAGCTTCAGCCCCTGCGGCGGTGCCACGTACGCGACGTAATCGACGAGCTTCAGCGCGTCGAGGTCGAGCGCGAGCGAAGCCTCGTGGGTATCGGCGAACGGCGTGTTCGCCGAACCCGACAGCGCGAAGCGCGACCCGTCAACGACGCCTTCGAGGTGCGGCGTCACGCGGATCCTGGCGTCGTGCGGGAAACTCGACAGAAACGGTATGCCAACACCGAGATCCGTGATCTTGATCACATGGCGGTGGACGCGGTCGTCGAAGGTGACCGTGCCGCCGGTGATCTCGATGTTGTCGACGGAGAACTCAGGCGTCGCTCGGGGCGATGCCGACGCCGGCCGGTCGATGAGGTCCTGCACGTCGAGCTTGCCATCGTCGCCGCGCACGATGTTGAGCTGCGGCTTGGTCAGCGTCACTGCGTCGATGACCGGTGCGAGCCTCCACAGCGACTCCAGCGACGCCCGCACGTCGAGCCCGGCGAATGCGAACAGCGTGCGCGACGGATCGCGGTCGGCAAGCCTGAAATCGGCCAGCCTCAGGTGCAGCGTAAACGGATTGAACGCAACGTCGCCGACCGTTGCCTGGCGGCCAAGATCGGCTGCTGCCAGCGTCTCGATCTTCGACTTGACGACGCGCGGGACGACGACGAAGCCAAGCAGCGCGACGACCGCGATCAGCACCGCGATCGCGATCAGCGCAGTGCGCAGCCGCCGCCAGCGTCGTCCTGGGTGCGAGGAACTGCGCGCGTCCCCGGTAATCGTTGCCATCCCCGCCAAGCCGCCCTCGCGACCATTGTAGGTCGGAAACGGCTGGCAGGTGGCGAGCCGCCGGCGGCGCCGCGCTCAGCGCAGATAGTCGTAAACCACCGTTCCGAGCCCCAGCGTGAGATCGGTCAGGATGTGCGCGCCCGAGACGACCTCGAGCACCGGAAGCTGCGCGACCGGGGCGAGCGCGTGCTGGAAGAGCTCGAGCGCGGCCGGACCGCTCCACGCCCCCTTGATCGTTACGTCCTCGCAGTAATACCGCACGAGCTCGCACACCCGTGCCTTGCCGTCGACATCCGGCATGATCTTCAGCAGGAACGCGGGCGCCTCGACCGCTGCCTTGATGGGCTCGGGATCGAGCGTGCGGTGCTTGTAGCCCATCGTCGCGACCGCGACGTCGATGCTGCCGTAGGCAAGCTTGCCGACCAGCGTGTCCTTCTCGATCCTGAGCGACGGGGAAGCGAGCTTCTTCGGAAAACCCCAGATCTCACGGCCGCCGGCAATCGGTGCCTCGTCGTCGAGGTACATCGCGTGCACGTAGCCCCCGGTCTGGCCCTTGAAGCGCACCGGGATCACCTGCCCGGACTCGGTGTAGTTGCCGAAGCCGGTCGAGTCGGGCATCCGGATGAACTCGTACTTGACGACGGGCTCGGCGATTTCGAGCGGCTCGGGAACGACGGCGCGCAACGCGTCGGGATCAGTGCGATAGGTGATCGTGAAGAACTCGCGATCGACGAACCGGTAGGGGCCAGGCGGATAGCCGGGGTTGGTGAGGGGCATTGCAAAAGCGCGCTTCCTGACTTCTTCGATCTTCATCGAGGAGCTCTTCCGGGTTGATTGCAGGCTAGAGGAGGACAGCGCGCAGCCGCCGGGGTTCAGTCCGGGCGCTTGCGGCCGGTGAGCATCGCGCGCACCAGGTTCTCGCGATGACGCGGGCCGCTGTAGAGCACGCCGGCGACGTGCAGTACGACGAGGGTCAGCGTGCCGTTGGCGAACGCCTTGTGCACGTCCTCGAGCGCCTCGCTCCCCCAGAATGCGT
>JAICXH010000016.1 GCA_025981645.1 Burkholderiales bacterium | reverse complement strand
CGCCGAGCGCGGCGACCTCGACGAGGCGCTCGCCGCGGCGAAGGACTCGATCCGTGAGCTCACCGGGATCGGATTCTTCTATCGCCTCGGCGACCATTTCACTTTACGACTTGCGAAGGCAGGCCATCACGATGAGGCGGCGCGCCTGCTCGGCTACGTCGACGGCGAGCACGCACGTTTCAAGATCGCCCGGGAAGGCAACGAGGCGCGCGCCCGTGCGAGCGCGCTGGCTCTGATGAACGAGGCGATGCCACCGGCCGAGCTCGTGCAGAAGCTGGCCGAAGGCGCGAAGCTGACCGAAGACGAGGCGATGCAGCTCGCGGTGATCGCGTGAGCGGCGCGGTCAGGCCTTTCTGAAGCGGTAGATTGCGAGTTCGCCGGCGAGATTCGGCGCGAGGCCGATCCGCTTGCCGTGCGCGAGGACGACGCGGTCGATCACGCGACATCCGCGCGCCCCGAGGAACGCATCGAAGTCGGCGACCGTGCAGAGGTGGATGTTCGGCGTGTCGTACCACTGGTAGGGCAGCGACGGCGACACCGGCATCCGCCCGCGCATGACCTGCAGCCGGTGCCGCCAGTAGCCGAAGTTCGGGAACGTCACCACCGCCTCGCGGCCGACGCGAAGCATCTCGGCGACGATCGTCTCGATCCGGCGCATCGCCTGCAGCGTCTGCGACAAAATGACGACGTCGAAGGCGCCGTCGTCGAAGCCGGCGAGTCCGCGCTCGAGGTCGCTCTGCACGACGTCGGTGCCGTTGCGCACGGCGGCGAGCACGCCGGTGTCGTCGATCTCGACGCCGTACCCGCTCGCCTCGCGCGTCGTGGCGAGAAACGCGAGGAGGCCGCCATCACCGCAGCCGAGGTCGAGCACGTGTGCGCGCTGCGGCACCCAGCCGCCGATCGTCGCCCAGTCGGCGCGGGGGGCTCGCGGCGTCCAGGCCGCCGGCGCCGAGCCGGTCGCATTGCCACGCTCCAGGGTCGCGGCGATGCGATCGAACCACGCGCGCACGACCGAGTGGTACCGCGGGTCGTCGAGCAGAAACGCGTCGTGACCGTGCGGCGCGTCGATCTCGACGCTCGCGACGTCGCGCCGGCTCTTCACCAGCGCCTTGACGATCTCGCGCGAGCGCGCGACCGGGAAGCGCCAGTCGGTCGCGAACGACACGACGAGGAATCGGCAGGTCGCCGAGGCAAGTGCCGCCGCGAGGTCACCACCATGGCGCAGCGCGGGATCGAAGTAATCGAGCGCCTTGGTGATCCGAAGATAGGTGTTCGCGTCGAAGTAGTCGGCGAATTTCTCGCCCTGGTGACGCAGATACGACTCGATCTGGAACTCGGGCGCGAACGAGTAGCGCAGCCCGTCGCGGAGCTGGCGTCCGAACCGGGCCTCCATCTGGGTATCGGAGAGATAGGTGATGTGGCCGATCATCCGCGCGACGCGAAGGCCCCGCCGCGGCTTCTCGCCGAGCTCGCCGAAGCGGCCCCCGTGGAAATCCGGGTCGGTCATGATCGCCTGGCGCGCGACCTCGTTGAAAGCGATGTTCTCGGCCGACAGGCTCGGTGCGGCTGCGATGACGAGCGCAGTGGCGATGCGGCCGGGATAACGGATCCCCCAGTCGAGCGCCTGCATGCCGCCAAGGCTTCCGCCCATCACCGCGGCCCAGCGCGCGATGCCGAGACGATCGGCGAGCTGCGCCTGGGCGTCGACCCAGTCCTCGACGGTGATGAGCGGGAAGTCGGCGCCGTACGGCTTTCCGGTTGCCGGGTCGAGCGAAAGCGGCCCCGTCGAGCCGAAGCAGCTCCCGAGATTGTTGACGCCGACGACATAGAAGCGATCGGTGTCGAGCGGCTTCCCCGGCCCGATCATGTTGTCCCACCAGCCGACGTTGCCGGGATCGTCGGCGTAGAAGCCGGCAACGTGGTGCGACGCGTTCAGCGCGTGGCAGACGAGGACCGCGTTCGAGCGGTCGTCGTTCAGTCGTCCATACGTTTCGTAGGCGAGCTCGTAGGTCGCGAGGCTGCGCCCGCAGGCGAGCGGCAGCGGCTCGTCGATCGTGATTCGCTGCTCGACGACGGCTCCGACCGATCGGCCGGCGTTCGCGACGTTCGCGGGCTTGGCGCCGCCGGTGGTCTCGGCGAAGGAAGGCATGCGGTGACGACTCTCCGGACCAGCTTCGTCGGGCCTGGTCGGTGTGCCGCCGAGGAGGAGGCGCTCCGCTTTAGCCGTATTTGTTCGCCGCGATTCGGCGTGCGCCCGCAAGCTGGTTCAAATCGGCGCGCGGTCATTGTAGCCGATCGCGGGCGAACCGCGCGTCGTCGGCTAAGCGTTCAATCGCACGAGGAGTTCGGCGATCCGCTCCGGTTCGTCGGCGCGGCGGATACGCTCGACGATCGCCGCGCTCGCCGCGACGTCGGTCTGCAGCACGCGCTGCTTCACGTGAAGCAGGTGCGACGGATGCATCGAGAAGTCGCGCAGGCCGAGTCCGAGCAGCAATCGCGTGAGCAGCTCTTCGCCGGCCATCTCGCCGCAGACGGCGAGCGGCACCCCTGCCTTCGCCGCCCGGCCGATCGCAGTCGCAAGGAGCCGGACCACTGCCGGGTGCAGCGGATCGTAGAGGTGCGACACCGCCTCGTCGGAGCGATCGACGGCGAGCGTGTACTGGATGAGGTCGTTGGTGCCGACCGAGAGGAAATCGAGCCGCTGCAGGAACGCTCCGATCGCGATCACCGCCGCCGGCACCTCGATCATGCCGCCGACGGGGACATCGGCGTTGAACGGGATGCCCTGCTCATGCAGGCCCTGCTTCGCACGCGCGATGATCGCGAGCGTCTGGTCGATCTCGGAAGCCGATGCAAGCATCGGGATCAGGATGCGTACGTTGCCGTAGTGGCTTGCGCGGAGGATTGCCCGGAGCTGGGTGAGGAAGAGCCGAGGTTCGGCGAGGCAGAAGCGCACCGCGCGCAGCCCGAGCGCCGGGTTCGGTGCGACGCGGGTCAAGCCACCGAGACCCGCCTGCTGCTTGTCCGCGCCGAGGTCGAAGGTACGGATCGTCACCGGGCGGCCCTGCATCCCGCGCGCGACCTCGCGGAAGGCCTCGAACTGCTCGTCCTCGCCCGGGAGCTCGGGCCGATTGAGGAACAGGAACTCGGAACGGAACAGCCCCACGCCCTCCGCGCCATTCGCGAGCGCGGGCCCGATGTCCTCTGGGAGCTCGATGTTGGCATTGAGCGCGACGCGGATTCCGTCGATCGTCTGCGCGGGCTTGCTCTTCAGGCGCCGGAGCTTCTGGCGCGCGAGCCCGATCTCCTCCTGCCGCAGCCGGTATTCGGCCAGCACCGCGCGGTCGGGATTGACGATGACGACGTGATGACCGCCGTCGATGATCAGCATCTCGCCTTCGCGGATCAGCTGGCGCGCGTGGTGGGTCGCGACGACCGCCGGCACGTTGAGACTCCGCGCGACGATCGCCGTATGCGACGTGATGCCACCTATGTCAGTCAGGAAGCCCGCATATCGGTGGTGCTTGAACTGGATCACGTCGGCCGGCGACAGATCGTGGGCGACGAGGATCGTCTGCTCCTCGGCGCGCGGGGCCGGCAGCACGCCCGGCCGCCCCATCAGCCGCTTCAGCACGCGCTCGCCGACCTGCACGACGTCGGCCTTGCGCTCACGCAGGTACGCGTCGTCGATCTGCTCGAACTGGCCGGTCAGTACGCCCAGTTGGAGTGTAAGCGCCCACTCCGCGTTGCAGCGCTTGTCGGCGATGATCTGCTTCGGCGCTTCGGCGAGCGTCGGATCGTTGAGGATCATCGAGTGGACGTCGAGGAAGGCGCCAAACTCGCTGGGACCTTCGCCACCGCTCAATGCGTCGCGCAGGCCATCCAGTTCGCGCCGGACCTCGGCGACGGCGGTGGAAAAGCGGTCGATCTCGGCCGTCACCTGGTGCGCGAGGAGCGTGTAGTGGGCAACCTCGAGCGTCGCGTGCGACACGAGTTGCGCGCGGCCGAGCGCGATGCCGCCCGACACGCCGACGCCATGCAGTGCGAAGCTCACCATGCGGCAGCCGGCCCTTCCTTCACCGGCCTTCGCCGAAACAGTCGGCGATCAGCGCGCACACGGCGTCCATCGCCTCGGACTCGTCCGGGCCGTCGATCTCGAGCGTCACCTTCGAGCCCTTTCCCGCCGCCAGCATCATCACGCCCATGATGCTCTTGGCGTTGACGCTGCGCCCGTTGCGCGCGATCGAGACGTCGCTCTGGTAGCGCGCGGCGAGCTGGGTAAGCCGCGCCGACGCGCGCGCGTGCAGGCCCAGCTTGTTGACGATCTCAACTTCGCGCCGCTGCATGGTGCGCCGGATGCGGTACATGGACAACGCCGTCGCAGCCCCCCGAGACGGCTTTGCGCAGCAGGACGTCCATCGGACGGTCGCGATAGGTGAAGCTCCGCACGAGCATCGGCAGGTTGACGCCGGCGACGACCTCGACGCGTCCGGGGTCGGCGAGCTTCAACGCGAGGTTGCACGGCGACGCACCGTAGAGGTCGCAGAGCACGAGCACGCCGTCGCCGGTGTCGACCCCGGAGAGTGCGGCGCGCGCCTGCGGTAGCACTGTCGCCGGGTCGTCTCCCGGGGCGAACTCGATGACGGCGAACTGCGCCGGCGCTGCGCCGAGCACGTGCGCAAGGGCGTCATCGAGGCTCTTGCCTAGCGCTCCGTGCGCGATGATGAGGACGCCGATCACGGGGATTGCGTTACAGATCCGCGCCTGCGCGAGACCCACCCGTGCGGACCCCGCACGCGCCGATCAGCGCATCGGCGAAGAGTGCGCCGACGTCGAAACCCGACTGCTCGGTGATCTCGACGAAACAGGTCGGACTCGTGACATTGATCTCGGTCAGATACGCGCCGATGACGTCGATCCCGGCGACGAGCATGCCGTCCGCCCACAGCGGCCCGGCCAGCGCTTCGCCGATTTCCCGGTCGCGCGGCGACAGTGGCAGCGCGACGCCGCGCCCGCCGGCGGCGAGGTTGCCACGCGTCTCGCCGGGACGCGGAATGCGAGCGAGCGAGTACGGCACCACCCGGCCGGCGACCAGCAGGATGCGCTTGTCGCCATCGACGATCTCCGGGATGAAACGCTGTGCCATCACCGAGCGCGTGCCGAGTTGCGACACCGTCTCGACGATCACGTTGCGATTCGGGTCGTCGTGCCGCACACGAAACACCGACGTGCCGCCCATACCGTCGAGCGGCTTCACGATGACGTCCCGGTGCTCGTCGATGAACGCGTCGATGAGCCGCGCGTCGCGCGCGACGAGCGACGGCGGCGCGAACTCGCGAAAGCGCGCGATCGACATCTTCTCGTTATAGTCGCGCAGCGCCTGCGGCCGGTTGAACACGCGTACCCCGGCCGCCTCGGCCACTTCGAGGAGATAGGTCGAGTAGACGTACTCCATGTCGAACGGCGGGTCCTTGCGCATCAGCACCGCGTCGAAGCCGGTGAGCGAGCGGTCGGCGGGCTCGCCCTCCGCATACCAGGCGTGGTCGTCGGCAGCGAGCGTCAGCGACCGCGCCGACGCGCGCGTCTCGCCGTCGCGCCAGTAGAGGTCGTGCTGCTCGAGGGCGTGCACATGATGGCCGCGTGCAGCGAGCGAGCGCATCATCGCGACCGTGCTGTCCTTGTAGGCCTTGATCTGCGGCAGCGGATCGAGAATGAAGGCGAAATCCATCGCGCAATCGACGAAGCGGAGGGCCGGTCATCCTACCGCATTCGAGCTGCGGCCACGGCGCAGGTGTGCGCGGCGCCCGGTGCAGGCATACGCGGCGTCCGGCGCCGTCAGGCGAGCAGGCGCGTGATCGCCTCGAGATCGGCAGCCGCAGCGGCGGCGGCTTTCGCCTGCATCGCCCGGTAGCGCAACGCGACCTCGCGGCCGGCCGGCGTCAGCTCGGCGCCGCCGCCGCGGCTGCCCCCGGATTCCGCGACGACCAGCGGCTCGGTGAAGCAGCGGTTCATCGTGTCGACCAGCAGCCACGCGCGACGATACGACATGCCGACCTGCTTCGCCGCCGCAGTGATCGACCCTGCCGCATCGATCGCTTCGAGCAGATCGACTTTGCCGGGGCCGATCGCGATGTCCTCGCCGAAGACGATCCTCAGGCGGTGCTGGATTTTCGGGGTAACCGGAGCCATCGCTCGAGCGGCGAACCGGTGCGCTTCATCGATCAGCCGGTGCGCGGGGCCTAC
This sequence comes from Burkholderiales bacterium, assembly GCA_025981645.1. Lineage (GTDB taxonomy): Bacteria > Pseudomonadota > Gammaproteobacteria > Burkholderiales > Casimicrobiaceae > VBCG01. The sequence goes on along the minus strand of JAICXH010000016.1, from coordinate 32,073 downwards.
GACGGTTCGCGCCTCGGCAGCGACTTCAGGAGCGGCGCGATGATGTCCATCGGCAACGGGAAAACGATCGTCGAGTTCTTGTCGGACGCGATCACCGTCAGCGTCTCCAGATAGCGCAGTTGTATCGCGAGAGGCGCCTGCGCCAGCACCTGGGCTGCCTCGAACAGCTTCTGCGCCGCCTGCATCTCGCCTTCGGCGTGGATCACCTTCGCGCGGCGCTCACGCTCGGCCTCGGCCTGGCGTGCGATCGCGCGGATCATCGTCTCGTTGATGTCGACGTGCTTGATCTCGACGTTCGACACCTTGATCCCCCACGACAGCGTCTGTGCGTCGAGCGTCTGCTGGATGTCGACGTTGAGCTTCTCGCGCTGCGAGAGCATCTCGTCGAGGTCGTGCTTGCCGAGCACCGAGCGCAGCGTCGTCTGTGCGAGCTGCGAGGTCGCCATCAGGAAGTTCTCGACCTCGATGATCGCCTTCTGCGGGTCGACGACGCGGAAGTAGACGACGGCATTGACCTTCACCGAAACGTTGTCGCGCGAGATCACGTCCTGGCTCGGCACGTCGAGCACGACGGTGCGAAGCTCGACGCGCACCATCTGCTGCATCACCGGCACCAGGATCACGAGCCCCGGCCCCTTGACCTTCCAGAAGCGACCGAGCTGGAACACGACGCCGCGCTGGTACTCGCGCAGCACGCGCAGCGACGACGCGAGGAACACCACGATCAGCACCAGCACGACCACCGGACTCAGGAATCCCATCTCAGCCTCCTTAGAGCGGAGCGACCCGCGGTCGCATGCCGTCCATCGCCACGACCTTCACCTTCTGGCCCGGGGTGAGCGGAGTCGCCGAGGCCACCTGCCAGGTCTCGCCGCGAAGCGTTGCCCAGGCGCCGCCGCCCGATGCGCCGGTATCGACGACCTCGCCCTGCGCGCCGACGAGCGAGCCTACGCCGCTCACCACCGGCGCGCGCCGCGCGCGCACCGACATCCGCACGACGGTGATGACGAACGCCGCACTGGCGAGGGCCAGCACGACGACGAGCGAGATCGGCACGCCGAAGCCGGGAACACGCGGATTGAAGAGCATCATCGCACCGACGACGAACGCGACCACCCCGCCGGCGCCGAGCGAGCCGTACGCGGGAAGAAACACCTCGGCCGCCATGAAGGCGATGCCGAGCGCCATCAGCGCGAGCCCGGCGTAGTTGACCGGCAGGAGGTGGAGCGCATAGAGCCCGAGAAGCAGACACACGGCGCCGGTCACACCCGGGAACACCCAGCCCGGGTGAGCGAATTCGAAGATCAGACCCCAAATTCCGATCAGCATCAGGATCGTGGCAAGGCTCGGATCGGTAATCGTCGCAAGCACATGCTCGCGCCAATCGGGATCGAAGGCGACGACCGGGGCGCCCGAGGTGTGCAACGTACGCGAGCCGTCGCGGACCGTGAGTGTGCGTCCGTCGAGCGCGCGCAGCAGGTCGGCCTCGCTCGCGACGACGAGGTCGACGACGTTCATCTTCCGGGCCTCATCGGCGGACAGGCTCGCCGCGTCGAACACCGCGCGTTCGGCCCAGTCGGCGTTGCGGTGGCGAAGCTGGGCGAGGCTGCGGATGTAGGCGGCGGCGTCCTGCATCGCCTTGCGCTCGTGGACGTCGGTCCCCGGCGGCGGCGCAAGGCCACCGGGGAGCGAAGGTGCCGCGGGTGCAGGCGACGACGCCGGAGCGGGTGCGGCGGACGAAGGCGGGAGCGGCGTCGGAGCGGGAGTCGGTGCACCGCCGCCGATGCCGATCGACACCGGCGACGCGGCGCCGAGGTTGGTGCCCGGCGCCATCGCGGCGACGTGACACGCATAGAGGATGAACGTGCCCGCGCTCGCCGCGCGCGCGCCCGACGGAGCAACGTAGCCGGCGACCGGGACCGGCGACGCGAGGATCGCCTGGACGATCTCGCGCATCGACAGATCGAGCCCGCCCGGCGTGTCGAGCGTGAGGACGACGAGCTGCGCATGATCGGCGGCGGCGCGCGCGAGGCCGCGCTGCACGTACTCGGCGGTCGCGGGCCCGATCGCACCGTCGATCGAGATCCGCAGCACCTCGGTCCGCGCGTCGTCAGCCGCGACCGCGCGCGGTACGAGGACACTCGCTGCCGCGAGCGCGAAGAGCACCCACCCGAATGTTCGAAAGCTCCCCATGGCGTGCGTCCAGCGCCGGCGCCATCGAACGAGCTCGTCGCCGTTGCGGACGCCTTCGATTATCCGCCACCGCGCGGCGGCAGCGGCGCGGGCGCGAGGTTCGGCCGCGCGCCGAAGCTCGGCCGCTGCGATCCCGCCTCGCCCGCGTGGGCGAGCGCGGTCTCGAGGGCCGCCTCGAGCTGGCGATCGCGGCCGTCGCGTGCGTCCTGCGGCGCATTGTCGACGACGATCTCCGGATCGGTGCCGTAATTCTCCACGCCGAAGCCGACGTCGGTGAACCAGAACGAGTATTCGGGCTGCGTCGTCTCGCTGCCGTCGACGAGCGGATGGCGCGGGTTGATGCCGATGACGCCGCCCCAGGTGCGCGTGCCGACCAGCGTGCCCAGGTTCATCAGCTTGAAGCAGTGCGAGAAGATGTCGCCGTCCGATCCTGCGTGCTCGTTGGTCAGCGCGACGATCGGCCCCGCCGGAGATTCCGACGGATACGGCTCGGGCCGGCCCCAGCGCGACAGGTCGTAGCCGACGCGGCGCCGCGCGACCTTTTCGAGCAGAAGCTGCGAGACGTGACCGCCGCGGTTGTAGCGCAGGTCGACGATCAATGCGTCGCGGTCGCATTCGCCGCTGAAGTAGCGATGGAACTCGGCGAAACCCGCCGACATCATGTCCGGAAGGTGCAGGTAGCCGACGCGCCCGTTCGAGCGCTGGTGGACGAAGCTCCGGTTCTTCTCGACCCACTCGCGATAGCGTGCCGGGACTTCGTCGGCGAGCGCGGTGACGACAACGTCGCGCGTCGTACCGGTGGCAGCGCCGAGCGTCAACTCGACGCGGGCGCCGGCCTGGTTCACGAGGAGCGCCTGCGGCGGCCTGCCGGGGCCCAACGCTTGGCCGTTGACGGCGACAATGCGCTCGCCGATCTGCGCCTGCACGCCGATCGCATTGAGCGGCGAGTCGGCGGCCGCATCCCACCGGTCACCGTCGACGATGCGCGTGATCGCCCACGCGCGGCCGCCGTCGACCGCGCGGAGGTCGGCAGCGAGGTGGCCGAGCGCGACCTGCGGCGGCCGGCGATGATCGCCACCCATTTCGTACGCGTGCGACGTACCGAGCTCGCCCTGCAGTTCCCAGATGAGGTCGGAGAGCTCGCTTCGCGTCGCCACGCGCGGCAACAGCGGCTCGTAGCGCCGGTAGACGGCATCCCAGTCGATGCCCGACATGTCGGGGACCCAGAACTGATCGCGCTGCAGCCGCCAGACCTCGCGCAGCATCTGCGCCCATTCCTGCGGCGGGTCGACCGAGACGCGCACGCGCGCGAGGTCGATCCAGCCGGTCTTGCGCGACGGCTCGTCGCCTTCCGTCGGGGCGGTGCGCTCGCGCGGATCGGGGCTGCGATCGGCGCGGATCGCGCGCAACCGCTTGCCGTCGCGGACGACGAGCGTCGTGTGGTCGGCGGCAAGCGCGAAATCGTCGGCGCGCCCGTGCAGCGTCTCGGTCTTGCCGGTGTCGAAGTCGAACACCTCGAGAATTCCCGGCGACTCCTTATGCCCGCCGCGGCCGTGCGCGCCGACGATCGGCAACAGTGTCCACACGACCTTCTGCCCGGTCACGCCGGCGACGCGGCCGTAGCGGCCTTCGCGAACCGGGAAGGCGGCCACCCGCCTCGCGATGCCGTCGAGGTCGACGCGCACATCGGCAGGAGCCGCCGCTGCGCCGGCACGCTCGGTCGATTCCGCGGCGTCGGCCGACGGATCGCCGCCCGACCCCGGCGCGCGGCGGCCGTCCTGCGCAAGCCCGCGCGGAGCAGGATCGAACGGGGGGTTGGCGTCGGCGGCGAGCGCGACGAGATAGGGGCGCGCGGCGCGCGGGAACGACAGCTCGAACTGCACGGCGTCGTACACCGGGTCGAACGTGCGCACCGAGAGGAAGTAGAGGTACTTTCCGCCCGGGTCGAACGCGGGTGAGTAATCGCGGAAATCGGGCTCGGTGACGAGCGTGCTGCCGCCGTTCGTGACGTCGTGCAGCTTGATCGCGCAGCGCCGCGGGTTCACCCACGACGTGTACGCGAGCCACTTACCGTCGGGCGACCACGCGAGGTCCTCGCTGCGCCCTGCGTCGCTGCGGTCGACCTCGATGAGCGCGTTGGCATCGAGATCGGCGATCAGCACCTGGTTGCGATGGTTGGCGAGCGCGACGCGCCTGCCATGGGGCGCGGCGGCCATCGCGACGATGCGACCGACGTCCCAGTCGAGTGACTGGACATCGCCGCCGCGGAACACGACGATCTTCTCCTCGCCGGTCTCGTCGCTGACGGCGACGAGCGTCTCGCCATCGGCAAGCCACTGGCCGTAGCGGTAGCGCACACCGTCGGCCGCGCCGTGCTGGCGCACCGCGCCTTCCCACAGCGCGAACGTGTAGAGCTTGCCGCGTGCGTCGACGGCGAGGCTGTGGCCGGCCGGATGGACCTGGAAGCTTTCGAGATGCTCGGCCGCGGCGACGAATCTGCGCGCGGCCTGCGTGCGGTGCGACGGCACCTCGATCGGGACCTCGCTCGCACGCCCGGTCGCGGGGTCGTAGATCCACAGCGCGGCGGCGCACTGGTACACGATGCGCGTGCCGTCGGTCTGCGCGTTGCGCGCGTAGTACGCATTGTGGTCGGTGTGACGCCTGACGTCGCTGCCGTCGGGGCGGCACGAATAGAGATTGCCGATGCCCTCGCCGTCGGAGAGGTAGTAGATGCGCTCGCCGAGCCACATCGGGCAGGTGATGTTGCCCGCCAACGAGGAGAGGCGCGTGAAGCGACCGCTGCCTTCGGCGTCGCACCAAAGGTAGCCTGCGGTTCCGCCCCGGTAGCGCTTCCAGCGCGCGGGATCGGCGGTGTTGCGCCCGATTACCATCGCGCGTCCGGGACCGAACGCGAGGTGGTTGACCTGTCCGAGCGGAAGCATCTCGGGCATGCCGCCCGCCACGTCGAGCGTGAACGCGCGGTAGTTGCGGAAGAACGGCTGTCCCCACGTGGTGACGAAGAGGATGTGCCCGCCGGGGGTGAATCCGCGCGTCATCACGTCGGGCCCGAGCCAGGTCATCCGCCTTGCCGGCCCGCCCTCGGCCGGCATCAGGTAGACCTCGGGATGCTGCTCGTCGCGGCTCACGTAGGCGAGCCAGCGCCCGTCGCGCGACAGCACCGGAGTCGACGGCTCGCCGAGTCCCGCGGTGAGCCGGCGCGCGACGCCGCCTCCCGTTCCCACGCTCCACAGATCATCGTCGCAGACGAATGCGAGCGTTGCACCCGCGATCGTCGGTTGCCGCAGATAGCCAGCGCCGCTCATGTGCGCTCCCAAAGGATCGGAGTCGGACATTCTGACGCACTGCGGGCGCGCCGGTCGTCGATGCGAATATTCACCCGGCGAACGGCAGGCTCAGCGGGCGTCGACGTCGACGTAGAGCCAGGGCGCGAGCAGGACCGGATGCGCCTTGTAGCCGACGACGCGCCGCTGCACGAGCACGTTGCGCCAGGTCGCGACGCCGAGGCGCCACGGCGAGTCGATCTCGAACTGCTTCGTCATCTGATCGAAGAGCTTCGTGCGGTCGGGCGAATCGGGGAGCTGGCGCGAGCGCAGATAGAGCGCGTCGTAGGTCGGCGAGCGATAGCACGCGGCGTTGCTCTGGTGGATGTTGCCGCCGTAGAGGAGCTGCATGAAGTTGTCGCCGTCCGGATAGTCGGCGATCCAGCCGTAGCTCCACATCTGATAATGGCACGCGAGCGCCGCCTTGATCTGGTCGCTGTAGCGACCCTTGTCGACGGCGAAGCGGATGCCGATCGAGTCCATCGCCTTCTTCCACAGCGACTCGAACTCTCGCGCCGTGGTGTCGTTCTGGCTCGACAACGTGATCGTCAGCGGCTTGCCGTCGGGAAGGCGCCGGAAGCCATCGGCGCCGCGCGTGTAGCCGAAACGGTCAAGCAGCTCGTTGGCACCGGCGGGGTCGTGGCGGATGCCGCGCCGGTAATCGGGGTCGAAGCCCGCGACGCCGGGAGGGATCGGCATCTGCAGCGGCACCGCCTGCCCCTGCCGGATCACGCGGATTTCGGCGTCGGTGTCGTAGGCCATGACGATCGCCCGGCGCAGCGCCAGCTTCGCGTTCGAGGAGCCTCCGACCACCGGGTCCTGCATGTTGAACGCCGTGTAGTTGATCGCCGGCAGCAGGATGCGCGACAGGTAGACACCCTTCGCGGCGAGGCTTCCCGCGAGCTTGCCGTCGGGCAGCGCGACCGGCACGAAGTCACTCGGCAGGTCGAGGACGTCGAGCTCGCTGCGCTCGAAGGCGAGCCATCGCGACTGCGCCTCCTCCATCACGCGGATGTCGACGACGCCGATCTGCGGCAGGATGCGCCCGCGCATCCGCGCCGCGAGCGTGCGGTCGTCCGGGTCGTCGCCCGGCGTGAAGTTCCAGGTGACACCGCGAAACTGAGGATTCGCGACGAGGAGAATGCGCGACGCGGGCACCCACTGCTTCAGCATGTACGGTCCGGTGCCGACCGGGTGTGCAGCGATATCGGAGCCGTAGCGCGCGACCACTTCGCGCGCGACGGCCGAAAGGTTGAAGAGCGCCATCACCTGCGGGAAGGTGTAGTCGCTGCGTATCAGCGTGATCTCGAGCGTGTAGCGGTCGCGAACGCGCAGACCGGGGACCTTCGCGTCGTAATTGAAGCGGCCCGTCGCCTTCGCCTTGGCGGCGAGCGCATCGAGACCGACGATCTTGCCTTGGACGTAGAACGCGTTCGGCGAGCGGTTCGCCGGATCGACGAGACGCTCGATCGCGTAGACGTAATCAGCCGCCGTGAGCTCGCGCAACCGGCCGCCGAACGCCGGATCGGCGGCGAAATGGATCCCCTTCCTGATTCGGAACGTGTAGCGCCGCCCCTCGTCTTCGGGCTTCGGCACCTCCTCGGCGGTGAGCGGCACGAGCTTCACCGGCCGCGCGAGGTAGTCGAAGGTGAGCAGCGGCTCCATGATCGCCGAGATCACCTCGCCCGAGTACACCTCGCTCGCTCGCGCCGGATCGAAGCCGGTCTCGGCGCGCGACAGCGCGAGGTGGAGGACCTTCGCGGGGTCGGCGCGCTTCGCCTCGTCGGCCGCCGCCGGGACCGCCGCGAGAGGCGTTGCCGCGGCAGCTGCGATCGGTGCGAGCGCGAGCAATGTCGCGAACAGCGCGGCGATCGCGACAGCGCGCGGCAATGTGGTGGCCGATCCGTCGTCCATCCGGCGATGATGCCACGGCTGGCCGGGCGTATCCTTCGCATCTCGCGTCATCGCCCGCCGACCTCCTGCGTGAAAGCCACGCTGCGCGAATCCCTCCTGGGGAAGCCGCTCGATCCGTTCAGCGGCGACACGCGCAAGCACGTCGCACTGGTCGCGTTCCTCGCCTGGATCGGCCTCGGCGCCGACGGCTTGTCGTCCGCGTGCTACGGCCCCGAGGAAGCATTCCTCGCACTCGGCGCGCACACGCCGCTGTCGCTCTACCTCGCGGCGATGACGGCGATCACCGTGTTCGTGATCGCCGTCGCCTACAACCAGGTGATCGAGCTGTTCCCGTCCGGGGGCGGCGGCTACAAGGTCGCGACGCGGCTCCTCGGCGCGCACGCCGGCCTCGTCTCCGGCTGCGCGCTCGTCGTCGACTACGTGCTGACCATCGCGATCTCGGTGGCGAGCGGCGTCGATGCGCTGTTCTCGCTCGTCGCACCGTCGCTCGGCGTCGCGAAGCTCGGCATCGAGGTGCTGCTGACGCTCGTGCTGCTTTACCTCAACCTGCGCGGAATGAAGGAGTCGATTCGCTTCCTGCTGCCGATCTTCATCGGCTTCGTCGTCACCCACGCGCTGTTGATCGGCTACGGCGTGCTGGTCCACGGCAGCCGCCTGCCGGTCGTCGTCGGCGAGACCTTCGCCGAGACGCGCGAGCTCGGTCACAGCCTCGGATGGGTCGCGCTCGCCGCGCTGCTGCTGCGCGCCTATTCGCTCGGCGGCGGCACCTACACCGGGATCGAGGCGGTGTCGAACAACGTGCAGTCGCTGGTCGAGCCGCGCGTGCGCACCGGCAAGTGGACGATGTTCTACATGGCGGTGTCGCTCGCCTTCACCGCCGGCGGCATCATCGTGCTGTATCTGCTCTGGAACGCGCAGCAGGTCGAGGGCCGCACGCTGAACGCGGTGACCTTCGAGGCAATCATCGCCCACACCGGCTTCGGCAGCGCGGCAATGAACCAGCTCGCGCTCGTCGTCGTGCTCGCGTTCGAGGCCGGACTGCTGCTCGTCGCGGCGAATACCGGCTTCCTCGGCGGGCCTGCCGTGCTCGCCAACATGGCAGTCGACTCGTGGATGCCGCACCAGTTCAGGAACCTGTCGAGCCGCCTCGTCACGCAGAACGGCACGATCCTGATGGCGGTCGCCGCGGTCGTCGTGCTGCTGATCACCGAGGGCAGCGTCGCGGTGCTGGTCGTGCTCTACTCGATCAACGTGTTCCTCACCTTCACGCTGTCGCTCGCCGGGCTCGTCCGCTACTGGTGGCGCCACCGCAGCGAGGGAAACGGCCTCACCCGTCTCGCGCTGTCGCTGCTGGGATTCGCGGTCTGCGGCGGCATCCTCGTCGTGACCACCGTCGAGAAGTTCACCGAGGGCGGATGGATCACGCTGATCATCACCGGGCTCGTCATCGCAGCCGGCCTCGGCATCCGCCGGCACTACAACCTGGTGACGGCGAGCGTCGAGCGCGCCGAGGCGAGCTACCCGGCGCCGGCGGGACACGTCGAGGCGCGCGCGCGGCTGGCGCCGGACCGGCCGACCGCGGCGTTCATCATCGGCCGCAACCGTTGCGGCCTGATTCACGCGTCACGCTCGGTGCTGGCGATGTGGCCCGGCTTCTACAGGAACTTCCTCGTGATCAGCGCGCAGCCGGTCGACGTGCGCAGCTACGGGGGCGACCAGGCGCTCGAGGCGCTGAAGGCCGCCCGGCTGCGCGACATGGAGTTCTATCAGGACCTCGCGCGGAACAACGGCATGGCGTCGAAGTACTACCTCGGCTTCGGCGTCGATGGTGTCGACGAGCTGGTCAAGCTCTGCCGCGAGGCCCACGCCGAGTTTCCCAACATCGTGTTCTTCGCGTCCAAGCTCGTCTTCGAACACGAGACCTGGCTCACGCGCCTCCTTCACAACCAGATCGTCAACTCGATGCAGCGCAGGCTCCAGGCCGAGGGGATGCAGATGGTGATCCTGCCGATGCAGGTCGCGGCGACGGCCGGCAGGAGCTGATCGCCGCCTCGCGCGGATATCCCCGGCTGCCTGCCCGTCCGAACTTTTGCGCGATCCTGCCGTCGATTCGGGGGGCGCGAATCGCTTGCGCCCGATCGCGGGGACCGCGACGGCCGGGTCCTCGTGCATTTCTTACAACCGCGGCCGTCGATTCCCGCGAGGTCGCGCATGCTCGAAGTCTCCCACCTGTCCCGCCGCTACGGCCCGGTCGTCGCCGTCGACGACGTCTCCTTCCGCATCGACCGCAACGAGATCGTCGGCCTGCTCGGCCACAACGGCGCCGGCAAGACGACGATCATGAAGATGCTGACCGGTTATCTCGAGCCTGGCGGCGGCACCATTCGCGTCGACGACCTCGAGATCGGTCGCGACACGCTGGCGATCCAGGCGCGAATCGGCTACCTCCCCGAGAACTGTCCGGTGTGGCCCGAGATGGCGGTCGCCGACTATCTCGACTTTCAGGCGGCGCTGCACGGGGTCGCCCCCGAGCGGCGGACGAAAGCCGTCGCAGCGGCGATCGGCCGCACCGCCCTGGCCGACAAGGCGGCCGCGCCGATCCACACGTTGTCGCGCGGCTACCGGCAGCGCGTCGGCGTCGCGCAGGCGCTCCTCCACGAGCCCGATATCGTCATCCTCGACGAGCCGACCAACGGGCTCGACCCGACGCAGATCCGCCACATGCGCGAATTGATCCGCGACCTCGCGAAGAGCGCGACGGTGATGGTGTCGACGCACATCCTGCAGGAGGTGCAGGCGGTGTGCGACCGCGTGCTGATCCTGCGTGCCGGCAGGCTCGTCGTCGATTCGCGCATCGATGCCCTCCCCGGCACCGCGGGACTCATCGTGGCAATCGAGGGCGACGCCGCCGACACGCTGCGCCGGCTTCCCGCCGTCTCGCACTGCGACCCGCAGGGTGCCGCGAACGGCATCCGCGAGTACCGCCTCGACGCGCCGGTCGCAGCCGCGCCGTCGATCGCCGAGGCGGTCATGCGCGCGGGGCTCAAGCTCCATGCACTGCGCGCCAGGCGCAACGACCTCGAGACGGTGTTCGCCGAAGCGAACGACGAGGTCGTGCATGGCTGAGATCCTGCGCATCGCGCGGAAGGAGTTCCGCGGCTTCTTCGCCTCACCGGCGGCGTGGCTCTTCATCGGGGCGTTCCTCGCCGTCACGCTGTTCGTCGTGTTCTGGGTCGAGACGTTCTTCGCACGCAACATCGCCGACATCCGCCCGCTGTTCCGCTGGATGCCCGTGCTGCTGATCTTCCTCGTCGCCGCGCTGACGATGCGAAGCTGGTCGGAGGAGCGGCGCGCAGGCACCCTCGAGTCGCTGCTGACTGCGCCGGTGCCGGCGCTCGACCTCGTGCTCGGGAAGTTCGTCGCGGCACTGGCGCTTGTCGCGCTCGCGCTCGCGCTCACGCTGCCGCTGCCGATCACCGTCGCGCTGATCGGCCCGCTCGACTGGGGTCCGGTCGTCGGCGGCTACGCCGCGACGCTGTTCCTCGCCGCGGCCTACGTCTCGATCGGCGTCGCGATGAGCGCGCGCACCGACAACCCGATCGTCGCACTGATCCTCACCGTCGTCGTCTGCGGCGTCTTTTATCTGGTCGGGTCGGGCACGCTGACCGGGCTCTTCGGCTACCGCATCGGCCACCTGCTCGCGCTCGCCGGCACCGGTACGCGCTTCGAATCGATCGAGCGTGGCGTGCTCGACCTGCGCGATCTCTATTACTACGCGTCGATCGTCGCCGTGTTCCTGGTCCTCAACCTCTACACGGTGCTGCGCCTGCGCTGGGCCGGCGAAGCGACGCAGCCGCGCAACGTGCGCGTCGCCTGGGTGCTCGGGCTCGTCGCTGCCAACTTCGTCGCCGCCAACCTGTGGCTCGCGCCGGTGACCTGGGCGCGCGCCGACATCACGCGCGGGCATCTGTACACGCTGTCGGACCTCAGCAAGCGCGAGCTCGCGGGACTTCGCGAACCGCTCGTCATCATCGGCTACTTCTCGGCGCACACGCACCCGCTGCTCGCTCCGCTGGTGCCGCAGGTGAAGAATCTGCTCGAGGAGTACGCCGTCGCATCGCACGGGCGCGCGCGCGTCGAGTTCGTCGACCCGACGGCCGACCGCACCGCGGCCGACGAGGCCGCCGCAAAATACGGCGTCAAGCCGGTGCCGTTTCGCACCGCCAACCGCTACCAGTCAGCGGTCGTGAACTCGTATTTCGACATCGTCGTCGCGTACGGCGATCAATTCGAGCACCTCGGCTTCCAGGACCTCGTCGAAGTGAAGGCGCGCGGCGAACGCGATCTCGACGTGGCGCTGAAGAATCCCGAATACGAGATCACGCGGTCGATCCACAAGGTCGTCGACCAGTATCGAGCAGGAGGCGATGCGTTCGCGCATCTCGACCAGCCGGTGACCTTCCATGGCTACCTGTCGCCCGACGATCAGCTGCCGCCTGCGCTCGGCAAGCTTCACGCCGAGCTTGCGACGCTACTCGACGCCGACGCGAAGCGCTCCGGCGGCAAGCTGCACGTGGAGTTCCAGGATCCCGACGCCGACGGCGGCAAGCTCGCTCAGGACCTGAAGCGCCGCTACGGCTTCGGCGCACAGATCGCGAGCCTGGCCGATCCGCGGCCGTTCTGGTTCTACATGGTGTTGACGCGCGGAGACGAGAGCGTGCAGGTGCCGCTGCCCGACACGCTCGACCAGGACGCGTTGAAGCGCTCGCTCGATGCGTCGATCCGCCGCTTCGCTCCCGGCTACCTCAAGACGGTGGCGCTGGTCGCGCCGCCAGCGTACGGACCGTCGTCGGGGATGGGCTACACGCGCCTCACGACAGCGCTGTCGCAGAACGCCCGCGTCGTGCCGACCGACCTGTCGAAGGGCGCGGTTCCCGCCGACGCCGACCTGCTGCTCGTGATGGCGCCGGAGAAGCTCGCCGACAAGGCGCGCTTCGCGATCGACCAGTTCCTGATGCGCGGCGGCAGCGTCGTGCTCGCCACGTCGCCGTTCGCCGTCGACGTCGGCCAATCGCTGACCGCGCACAAGGTCGACTCGGGCCTCGGCGACTGGCTGAAGCACCTCGGCGTGACGATCGGTGACTCGATGGTGCTCGACACTCGCGACGCGGCGCTTCCGGTGCCGATCGAGACCGATCTCGGCGGCATTCCGGTGCGCGAGATCCGCATGCTTCCGTACCCGCAGTTTCCGGACCTGCGCGGAACGAGCCTCGACCCGGCGAGCCCGATCACCGCGAATCTCGGTCAGCTCACGATGAACTGGGCGTCGCCGATCTCGATCGACAAGGCGAAGGGTCCCGGCCGCAAGGTCGCCGACCTCCTGACGAGCTCGCCTGCGAGCTGGACGTCGACGAGCCTCGACGTGGTTCCAGATTACCAGCAGCACCCGGATACCGGCTTCGTCGTCAGCGGTCCGCGCGGGCCGCATCTGCTCGCGGTGGCGCTCGAAGGAAGCTTCGATTCGTACTACGCCGGCAAGCCGTCGCCGCTCGTCGCGGCGGGCACGACCGGCGCCGCGACGAAGAAGAAGGACGCCGCAGGCGGCGACGCTGCGAACGGCCCCGGCGCGAAGGCGGGCGGCGATCAGGCGGCGCTTCCCGCCGGCGTCATCGACAAGTCGCCGCCAGCGGCCAAGCTTGTCGTCATCGCGAGCAACGCGTTCGCCTCCGACGGCACGATCGATCTCGCATCGGCCGGACTCGGCACGCTCTACTCGAAACCGCTCGATTTCGTGCAGAACGTCGTCGACTGGTCGCTCGAGGATCCGAGCCTGCTCGCGCTGCGCGGCCGCACGCAGTTCGCGCGCACGCTCGACCCACTTTCGGAGCGCGGCGAGCGCATCTGGGAATACGCGAACTATGTGCTCGCGGCGATCGGGCTCTTCATCATCTGGCTGTGGCGGCGCAGCGTGGCAAAAGGCGATGCCCGGCGCTACCAACGCATCTTCGAGGAGGCCCGCGCATGAACAGGACCGTCGCAGCGCTCGCGGGGCTGCTCACCGTACAGCTCGTCGTGGCAGCCGGACTCGGCTTCGCGCGAACCGGCCCATCGGGACCCGCGAAGCAGGTTCCACTCGTCGCGCTCTCGAGCCACAAGGTCGATCGCATCACGATCGAAGGCCCGAACAAGGCGAAGGTGGTTCTCGCGCAGGTCAAAGGATCGTGGCAGCTTCCCGGGCTCGCCGATTTCCCCGCCGACCAGACCCGCGTGAAATCGCTCGTCGACGCACTCGGCAAGCTCACCGAGGGGCTGCCGGTCGCCACCACGCGCGACGCGCAGACACGGTTCAAGGTGAGCGACACCGACTTCGAGCGACGCGTGACGCTCTCCTCCGGGGGCAAGACGATCGGCACCGTCCTGTTCGGCACGTCGCCATCGATGCGCGAGATCCACGCGCGACGCGAGGGGCAGTCCGGGGTCTACTCGGTGCAGTTCGCGAGCTGGCAGATGCCCGCGCAGGAGTCTGACTGGGAGGACAAGAGGCTGCTGCAGATTCCGGTCCGCGACATCGCGGCGATCGACGTCGCCGGCCTGCACATCGTCCACACAGAGGATGAAGCGGCGAAAGCCGGCGGCGCAAAAAAGGGCGGCGCGAAAACGGGCGACGCGAAGGCGAGGGACGCGAAGGTGGCGGACGCGAAACCCAACGATGCCAAAGCGGCTGCGAAGCAGCCGGCGTGGCAGGCGAGCGGGCTCGCCGCTGGCGAGACCCTCGATCAGACTGCGGCGGCCTCGCTCGCCGGGTCGCTCGCCGACCTCGAGTTCGACCATGTGCTCGAGGGTGCGCCGCCCGCCGATGACGGGCTCGCTTCGCCCGTGCTCACGCTCACGGTGACCAAGCGCGGCGGAGGAAACGTCGTCTATCGGATTGGCAAGTCGAAGGATGGGAAGACCTACACGCTGAAGTCGTCGTCGCGAAGCGAATACTTCGCCGTACCGTCGTTTGCGGCCGAGCCGCTGATCGCCGCGGCAGCGCACGACAAGCTCCTCGGCATCAAACCCGCCGCAGTCGCCGCCAAGCACTGATCCTCCGCAGCGGGTGCTGTGCGAGGGCGTGCCTCCGGCCGCGCCGGCCGCGCTCTACACCGGCCGCAAGCGGCCGAACTCGCGCGGCGTCGCGCCCCAAGCCACGCCCTCGCACAGCGCGGCCGGCGCGCCCCAAGTCACGCTCGCGAGCGCGCCCGTGCGAGCGTCGACAACTCTGCACGGATGCTGTAAAAACGTCCGCCAGCAACGCTCGACCGGGGACGTACGTTCATGACCAGCGGGAAATGCATTCGCGCGGCGGCTGCCGTCATCGTCTGCGCCACAACGCTCGCGGGATGCAGCCGCGAAGCGCCCAAGCCGCCCGCCCCACCTCCCGCCGACGTATCGGTGCTGACGATCACGCCGCACGACATCCCCGTGACCGCCGTCTTCGTCGCGCAGACGCAGAGCTCGCAGGCGGTCAACATCCAGGCACGCGTCTCCGGCTTCCTCGACAAGCGCGTGTACGTCGAAGGCTCGTTGGTGAAAGCCGGTCAGGTCCTGTTCCAGATGGACCCGAAGCCGTTCCAGGTGCAGGTCGACGGCGCGAAGGCGGCGCTGCAGCGCAACCAGGCGGCCGCCGAAGTGGCGCGAGCGAACCTCGCGCGCACGAAGCCGCTCGTCGCGCAGAACGCGCTGTCGCAGAAGGACCTCGACGACGCGCAGGGCCAGTACGAGCAGGCGCAGGCCGCCGTCGAGCAGTCGAAGGCGCAGCTCGAGCAGGCGAACCTCAATCTCTCCTACACGACGATCCGCTCGCCGGTCGCCGGTGTCGCGAGCTTCGCGCAGGTCGCCGACGGCACCTACGTCAATCCGTCGAACGCGCAGCTCACCACGGTCTCGGTGCTGTCGCCGATGTGGATCTCGTTCAGCGTGTCGGAGAACCAGATCGACCGCGTGCGCGACGACGTGCGTGCGGGGCGGCTGCGGGTCCCTGAGGGCGGGCGCTTCACCGTGCAGGTCGAGCTCGCCGACGGCAGCGTGTTCCCGCACACCGGCAAGATCACCTTTGCAGCGCCGTCGTTCAACTCGTCGACCGGCACGTTCCAGCTTCGCGCAACCGTCGACAACCCCGACGGACTGCTGCGACCGAATCAGTACGTGCGCGCACGCTTGCTCGGCGCAGTCAGCCCGAACGCAATCGTCGTACCTCAGCGCGCCGTGCAGCAGGGCGCAAAAGGGCACTTCGTCTGGGTGATCGACGCACAGGGCCACGTCGAGCAGCGTCCTGTTGTCGTCGGCGACTGGTACGGGGGCGACGGCTGGATCGTTTCGGAAGGGCTGACCCCGGGGGAGGTCGTCGTCGTCGACGGCGGGCTGAAGCTCACCTCCGGCGCAGCCGTGAAGACGACGCCGTGGACGGCACCCGCGGCCGTCGCGGCGAAGACGGTCACTGCCGCGCCGCCGCTTGTCGGTGAGCCCGGCGCCGCCAAGCCGGCCGCGGGGGCCGCGCGCTGACCGGCGCGGCGGTCGCCTCCATGTTCTCGCGTTTTTTCATCGAGCGGCCGATCTTCGCGGCCGTGGTCGCGATCATCCTGGTGCTCGCCGGGCTGGTGGCGATGGTCAACCTGCCGGTCGAGCAGTACCCGGCGATCACGCCGGTACAGGTGACCGTGCAGGCGAACTATCCGGGCGCCGACGCGAAGACGCTTGCCGACGCCGTCGCATCGCCGCTCGAGCAGCAGATCAACGGCGTCGACAACATGCTCTACATGGTGTCGACCAGCACGTCGACGGGCCAGCTCACGCTGACCGTCTATTTCGGCCTCAACACCGATCCCGACACCGCGCAGGTGCAGGTGCAGAACCGCGTCAACCTCGCGGTGCCGCAGCTTCCGTCGGCGGTCGTGCAGCAGGGTGTGTCGGTGCAGAAGAAGTCGTCGTCGATCATGATGCTGATCGCGGTCTACGCGAAAGGCGGGCGCTACAGCGCGAACTACGTCGCCAACTACGCGAACGTCTACGTGCTCGACGCATTGAAGCGCGTTCCCGGCGCCGGCCAGGCACAGGTGCTCGGCGTCCCCGACCAGGCGATGCGGATCTGGATGAACCCGGACCGCATGGCGTCGCTCGGCATCACGACGACCGACATCGCCAACGCGATCAACACGCAGAACCAGCTCTTCGGTGCCGGGCAGGTCGGCCAGAAGCCGACCGGCGCGCCGGTCGAGCTCACGTTCCCGGTCGTCACGCAGGCGCAGTACACCGATCCGAAGCAATACGAAAACATCATCCTGCGCGCGAGCCAGAACGGCAATGCGATCGTGCGCCTCGGCGACGTCGCCCGCGTCGAGGTCGGGTTGAAGCAATACGTGATCGACAGCCGGCTCGACAACACGCCGGCGACACTGATCGCCGTCTACCAGCAGCCGGGCTCGAACGGTCTCGCGGTGTCGAAGGCGGTGCGTGCGACGCTCGCGACGATGAAGGCGCAGTTCCCGGCAGGGATCGACTATGCGATCTCGCTCGACACCAACGACTTCGTCCGGCTGTCGATCCGCGAGGTGCTGAAGACGCTGGTCGAAGCGCTGGTGCTCGTCGTCGCCGTCGTCTATCTCTTCCTGCAGAGCCTGCGCACGACCTTCATCTGCGCGGTGGCGATCGGCGTTGCCCTCGTCACGACCTTCGCCGGCATGCTGGCGATGGGCTTCTCGATCAACCTGCTGACGCTGTTCGGCCTCGTGCTCGCGATCGGCATGGTCGTCGACGACGCGATCGTCGTCGTCGAGAAC
Organism: Burkholderiales bacterium; assembly: GCA_025981645.1. GTDB lineage: Bacteria > Pseudomonadota > Gammaproteobacteria > Burkholderiales > Casimicrobiaceae > VBCG01. Next base: position 14,807 of record JAICXH010000016.1, on the reverse strand, counting down.
GTCGAGCGCAACATGGCACAGCACCACCTCGCGCCGCGCGACGCGACGCTGCGCTCGATGGGAGAGATCGGCAGCTCGCTCGTCGCCGTCGTGCTGGTGATGTGCTCGGTGTTCATCCCGGCCGCGTTCCTGCCTGGCACCACCGGCCAGCTCTACAAGCAGTTTGCCGTCACCATCGTGATCTCGGTCGCGGTGTCGGGCTTCGTCGCGCTGACGCTGACCCCGGCGATGTGCGCGATGCTGCTGCGTCACACCGCGACGCCGCCGTGGCGCTTCTTCCGCTGGTTCAACCGCCAGGTCGATCGCGTCACCAATGCGTTCGGGCACGCGGTCAACTTCGTGATCGAGCACATGGCGGTCGCGCTCGTGCTGCTCGTCGTGTTCCTCGTCGCGATCTGGCAGCTCTTCCGCGTGCTGCCGACGAGCTTCGTGCCCAACGAGGACCAGGGCTACGCGATGGCGGCGATCATCATGCCGCAGGCGGCGAGCCTCGACCGCACCGAGGCGGTGGCCGAAAAGGTCGATGCGATCTTCAAGGGCATTCCCGGCATCGCGACGCGCACGATGGTCACCGGCTACAGCCTGCTCGACGGCGGCCTCAAGGCCAACGCCGGCACGTTCTTCGTCACCTTCGACGATTTCGACAAGCGCTACGGCTCAATCAAGGCTGCGAAGGCCGAGAACGCCCGCGCGATCCTCGTCGACTTCTACCATCAGGCGCAGAAGATCGACGGCGCGGTGGTGATCCCCGTCGCGCCCCCGCCGATCCCCGGCATCAGCACGACCGGCGGCTTCGAGTTCTGGATCCAGGACACCGGCGACGGCGACCCCGTGCGTCTCGACGAGGTGACACAGGCGTTTCTCGCCAAGGCGCGCGCCGAGCCCGGGCTCGCCGGCCTCGCGACAACCTACCGCGGCATCTCGCAGCAGCTCCGGGCCGACGTCGACCGCGAGAAGGCGTCGCTCCTCGGCATTCCGATCCAGGACGTCTACAGCGCGATCCAGGCGCAGTTCGGCTCGCTGCCGGTGAGCCAGTTCAACGAGTTCAGCCACGTCTGGTGGGTGATCATGCAGTCGGACGCGCCGTTCCGTGGGAATCCCGCCGATCTGACGCGCCTCTACACACGCAACGCCCACAACGAGATGGTGCCGCTGTCGTCCGTCGTCACCACGCATTGGGCAACCGGCCCCGACACGCTGCCGCACTTCAATGGCTTTCCGGCGGCGAAGGTGATCGGCAACGCGGCGCCGGGCTACAGCTCGGGCGACGCGATCGCGGCGATGGAGAAGGTCGCCGCCGAGACCCTTCCCGCGGGCTACCGCCACGCGTGGTCGGGCCTCGCGTTCGAGGAGAAGCAGTCGGGCGGCACGTCGTCGATCGCCTTCGTGTTCGGCTTCATCATCGTGTTCCTCGTCCTCGCCGCGCAGTACGAGTCGTGGACGCTTCCCGGCGCGGTGATGACCGCGGTGCCGTTCGGCATTCTCGGCGCGCTCGTCACCAACTGGGCACGCGGGCTCGAGAACGACGTCTACTTCCAGATCGGTCTTCTCGTGCTGATCGGGCTCGGGGCGAAGAACGCCGTGCTGCGCGTCTCGGCGGCAGTCGAGTTTCGCAAGGAAGGCAAGTCGATCATGGAGGCGACCGTGCTCGCCGGCGAGCAGCGGCTGCGACCGATCATCATGACCTCGCTCGCCTTCGCGCTCGGCTGCCTGCCGCTCGCCCTGGCACTCGGCGCGGGCGCCAACGCGCGCCACTCGATCGGCACCGGCATCATCGGCGGGATGATCGGCGAGACGACGCTCGCGATGCTCTACGTGCCGCTGTTCTTCTACATCTTCGATCGGCTGAAGGAGCGTGGGGAAGGCAAGCGTGCGGCCGGCGTCGACGATCACGCAGGCGGCGATGGGGGCGCAGCGGCCGCCCGACCGTCCGAGGCCGACTGACATGCACGCACGGACCATGCACCGCGGCGCTCGCGCGTTACACGCTTGCGCAATCGGTGCCGCGCTCGCCGGCACGGTGCTCGTGTCGGCGTGCTCGTTCGCGCCGCCGTACGTTCGGCCCGCGATCGACACGCCGAAGGCGTACCGCTTCGAGCCGGCCGACGCGGTCACCGGCTCGGACGTCGAATGGTGGAAGGCGTTCGGTGACCCCGCGCTCGACGCGCTCGTGACCGAGGCGCTCGCGCACAATGACAACATCGAAGTCGCCGTCGCCAATCTCGAGCAGGCGGCGGCGGTGTTCACGCAGACGCGTTCGGGGCTCTTCCCGCAGGTCGGCTACGGGGCGAGTGCCGGGCGCGCGCGCTCGACCGAGCCCGACAACGCGCGGCTCGCGGCGCTGATTCCGAATCCACAGAGCGCCTACCAGGCGGCCCTGTCGGCGAGCTGGGAGATCGACCTCTGGGGTCGCATCCGCAACCAGAGCGAGGCCGCGCGCGCGAACGTGCTCGCCACCGACGACGCGCGTCGCGCGGTGGTGATGTCGATCGTGGCGAGTGTGGTCACCGACTACCTGCAGCTTCGCGGCTACGACGAGCAGCTCGCGATCGCGAAGAAGACCCTCGGCGTCTACGGCGAATCGGTGCGCCTCTTCGAGCTCAAGTTCAAGTACGGTCAGGTCTCGCAGATGAACGTCGCGCAGGCGCAATCGCAGTACGAGTCGGCCGCCGCGCAGATTCCGCAGATCGAATCGCAAATCGCCCAGCTCGAGAATGCGCTGTCGATCCTCGCCGGGCGCAATCCGGGGCCGATCGCGCGCGGCAAGGCGCTCGACGAGCTCGCGCTCCCAGCCGTGCCCGCGGGCCTGCCGTCCTCGCTCCTCGAGCGGAGGCCGGATCTGCGCCAGTCGGAGCAGGCTCTGATCGGCGCGAACGCGCAGATCGGCGCCGCGAAGGCGCTCTACTTCCCGTCGATCTCGCTCACCGCGGCACTCGGCAGCGCGAGCGCCGACCTCTCGAACCTATTCACCGGGCCGGCGCGGATCTGGTCCTACGCGGGACAGGTCACCGGCCCGATTTTCACCTTCGGCGCAGTCTCGGGCCAGGTCGCGCAGGCCGAAGCGGGAGAGCGCGCGGCGCTCGCGAACTACCGGCTCGCGATCCGCAACGCGTTCGGCGACGTCGACAACGCGCTCGTCGCCAACCAGAAACTGCGTGACCAGATCGACGCGCAGACGAAACTCGTCGCGTCCCTTACCGACTACGAGCGCCTCGCGCGGCTGCAGTACGACGGCGGCTACGCGCAGTACTCGACGGTGCTGCAGGCCGAGCAGTCGCTCTTTCCCGCCGAGCTCGCGCTGGCGTCGATGCACGCGTCGCTCTTCGTGTCGTCCGCGAGCATCTACAAGGCGATGGGCGGCGGATGGGTCGACGCGGCCGCGGGGCCCACAGCGGCCTTACGATGATGCGCGCCGCCGCGTTCCTCGTCGTTGCGGCGTTCGCCTTCGCGGGCGCGGCCGGCGCTGCCGGCGAGGGTGGCGGCGAAGGTGGTCACGGCGGCGGCGTGGCCGACGAAGTCATCAAGCTGTTCCGGCACGAAGCGCCGGCGAAGGCCGCGGCGCCCGTCCCGGCTTCCGGCAGCCCCGATTCGGCCGCACAGCTTGCCGCGATCCACAAGAAGCTGGTCGCGCTCGAGCGCCCGGGTGCTGCGGCCGACGGCGCTCCGGCCGGCACGACGGAGGTCGAGATCGCCGACCGCATCCGCCTGCTGCACCAGATCGAGCGCTCGCTGTCGCAGCAGATCGACGGCAAGGCGCGCAGCGCCGGGCTCGTCGCCGCGCGCACCGACGCGGAGAGCCGCGCCGATGCGTGGCACGGATTCGACACGCCGCCGCCGTACGCGCTTCCGTTCGTCGACGGACTCGAGAGATCGCGCGACACCGTCGAAGAGCGTCTGAGAACGATCAAGTCGCGCGAGACGCTGCTGCATGGGCTCGCGACACGGCTCCAGGTTCGGTTGCGCGAGAGCGAGGCGGGTGTGCGTCAGGCGCAGGAGCGCGCCGATCACGCGAGCGGCGATACCGAGCGCAGCCGTGCACGCTGGCAGCTGGCACTCGCCGGACTGCGCGCCGAGGAAGCGACGGCGTCGCTCGACCAGACGCGGCAGGCGCTCGCCAATGCCGGCGAGGAGAAGAGAGCTGCCGAGGCCGACCTGCGGCTCGCCGTGGCGAAATTACGGGCCACCCAGGGCCACATACGCTTCTCGCCACACGATCTCGCGGAGGTGCAGGCGAAGCTCGACGCACGATCGAAGGCGCTGTCGGCCGACGTCGATCAGGCGCTCGCAGCGTGGCGCACTGCACGCGAGGTCGCTGCGGCGGCGCCACCTGCCGAAGTGGAGCTGCGGCGCCAGCAGGTCGAGAACGGGAGCATCGAACTCGAGGTCGCCCGGATGCGCGTCGGGCTGAACGAATACGAGCGCAAGGCATGGACGACGCGATACAGCGTGATGCACGCTCCGACGCGCTCGAACACCGCTGACGCGTACGAAAATCTCGTCGGCTCGCTCGCCTCGCTGCAGGCGTGGAGCGAGTACCAGAACGAGCAGCTCGCGGCCACCGCGGGCGAGATCGCGACGCTCGATGCGCAGATCCGCAGCGCGACACCGGCCCAGGCCGCGCCGCTGCGTGCGCTGCGCGACGTCTACGCCGAGCGCGAGATCGTGCAGAAGAGTGCGGCCGACGTGACGAAGCCGCTGCAGGCGCTCCTCGCGCGCTGGCAGGCCGGCGCGACGAGCGGCGCCGTGCCGCGGACCTGGAGCGAACGGGTCGGCGAGGCCTGGGCGATCGCGCAGCTCGCCGTTGGGCGCGTCTGGAACTTCGAGATCTTCAACGCCGAGGACAGCTTCGAGACCGCCGACGGCAGGACGATCATCGCGCATCGCTCGATCACCGTCGGCAAGACGGTCGGCGCGCTGCTGCTGATCATCGCCGGCTACTGGCTGTGCCTGAAGCTCGCGCACTTCGCACGCTGGATCGCGATCCGCATGCTCAGCCGCTCGCGCGCACAGGCGAGCATCGTCTACCGGTGGACGCTGGCGCTGCTGGTTGCGCTACTCGTCATGGCGAGCCTGCTCGCCGTGCGCATTCCGCTCACCGTGTTCGCGTTCCTCGGCGGGGCGCTCGCGATCGGCATCGGCTTCGGCGCGCAGAATCTGCTGAAGAACCTGATGTCGGGCATCATGCTGCTGATCGAGAAGCCGCTCCGCGTCGGCGACTACATCGAGTTCGGCGAGATCCGTGGCCGCGTCACCAACATCGGCTTTCGCGCGTCGATCGTTCGCGCCGAGGATGGCGTCGAGACACTGATCCCGAACTCGACCTTCATCGAAAGCAACGTCACCAATCTCACCTACTCGTCGCCTGCGATGCGACTGCAGTTCGACGTCGGCGTCGAGTACGGGGTCGACCCGGAACGCGTGCGCAAGGCGCTGCTCGACGCCGCGCTGTCGCATCCGCGCGTCCTGAAGCATCCCGAGCCCCTCGCGATCTTCGACGACTTCGCGCCCGACGCGCAGAAGTTCCGCCTCGCCTACTGGATCGATGCGACGCCGCCGGTGCACATGGAAGAGGACCTCGAGACCGCGGTGATCGCCTCGGAGTTGCGCGAGCGGATCGTCGCGAAGCTCGCCGAAGCGGGCATCGGTATCCCATTCCCGCAGCGAACGCTGCATGTCGATGCGCCGCTCAAGGTCGAGATCGCGACGCAGGCGGCGCCCGCCGTGCGCCCGGCGCCCAAGGCCGCCGAAGCCTGACCTGCGGACGGACTGACGCACGGACGGACTCGCGCCGAGGCCGCGGTTGCGGCAAGATAGACGTCCCGGGGCGACCCGCAGCTCGAGGAGCGCATGACCATTATCTGGACGATCGTCATCGGTTTCGTGGTGGGCATCATCGCGAGGTTCCTCACGCCCGGCGGCCCGAGCGGATTCTTCCTCACCGCTGCGCTCGGCATCGCCGGGGCGATCGGCGCGACCTACGTCGGTGAGGCGTTCGGCATCTACCGGGAAGGTCAGTCGGCCGGCTTCGTCGGCGCGCTGGTCGGTGCCGTGGTGCTGCTCGTCGTCTACCACCTCGTGGTGCGCAAGAAGACGTACTGAAGGGCTGCTAGGCGCGGGCGCCCTCGACCGGGTGCCCTTCGGCACGCCAGCGAAGCATGCCGCCGGCGAGGTTCGCGACCGCAGCGAAGCCCTGCTTCTGCAACATCACCGACGCCTGCGCCGAGCGCACACCTGCGCGGCACACCGTCACCACTGGGCGGTCGCGCGCGAGCTCGGCCGAGCGCGCGGCGAGCTCACCGATCGCGATCCAGCGCGCGCCGTGGATGCGGCCGTACGGACCTTCGAACTCGTCGCGCTCGCGTACGTCGACGATCTGCACGCGCGACGCGCATTCCTCGAGCGCCTGCGGCTGGATCTCGTAGATGCCGGCGAACGTGTAGGTGAGTGGCGCCCATGCCGGGTCGGCAGCCGGCGCGCGCTCGTCCGACGGTCGCCCGCACTGAAGGTTCGCCGGCACCGCGATGTCGATCAGCTTCGGATGCGGCAGCCCGAGGTTCTTCATGTAGCCGACGAAATCGCCCTCGCTTGCTTCGCCGCCAAGCCGCGGATTGAACGTGCGCTCCTCGGCCACACTCGTCACCGTCAGCCCGCGGTAATCGTGCGCCGGGTAGAGAAGGCACGCCGCAGGCAGTGCGAGGATCTGACTTCGCACCGAGCGGTACATCGCGCGCGGGTCGCCCTGCTGGAAATCGGTGCGGCCGCTCCCGCGGATCAGGAGGCAATCGCCGGTGAACGCCGCGTGCTCGTCGTCGAGCACGAGCGTGATGCAGCCGTCGGTGTGCCCCGGCGTCGCGCGCACGTCGAGCGAGCGAGCGCCAAACGCGACGCAGTCGCCGTGCGCGAGATAGCGATCTGCGCCTTTCGCGCCGCTCGCTGCCGAGATTGCGATCGCGCTCCCGAGGCGCTGCTTCAGGAGCCACGCGCCGGTGACGTGGTCGGCGTGCACGTGCGTGTCGATCGTCGCCACCAGCGTGAGCCCGAGCTCGCGGATCAATGCCTCGTCGCGGCGGCCCTGCTCGAACACCGGATCGATCAGCACCGCCTCGTACGTGTCCGCGTCGGCGAGGAGGTACGAGTAGGTCGACGATTGCGGGTCGAAGAGCTGGCGGAAGATCATCGTGACCCCGGATACCTCACGATCACTCGGTCCCGGTTCCGTGCACGCCGGCGGAACTGCATTAGAACCAGTAGTCGGCGACGCGGCGCCCGTCGTGCGGCAGGTCGGTGAAGGTGTCGAAGCCGTCGAAGCGCCAGCGCACTTCGCCGCAGTGACACGACCCTTCGATCATCGGTATCGTCCTCGAGTCATGCCGATCCGCCCCTAATGCGGTGCCGGCCGGGTGGCGAGCATCTTCTGGTACGCGGGCCGCTGCGCGAGGCGTGCGGCATAGTCCTTCAGTGTCGCGTCGAGGCGATCATCGAAGCCGAGAAATCTGGCGAGATCGACGGCGAAGCCGCAGGAGATGTCCGCCGCGGTGAAGGTGTTACCGGCGACATACGGGCTCTTCCGAAGGGGTGCCGCGAGCGCGGCGGATTTGCGGATGAACATCTCGATCGCGTGCTGCGCACCCCAGTTCTGCTTCTGGTCGTCGGGCGCGAAGAAGCGCGTCGCGATGGTCACGTTGAGCGGAGCGCTCAGCGACGCCTCGCCGAAATGCAGGTAGCTGATGTGCGCCGGATATTCTGGATTGGTGGGCTTGGGCACGATCGGCGTCGGCCCGTACTTCGCGCCAAGGTACTCGAGGATCGCGCAGGATTCCATCAGGCGGATGTCGCCGTCGCGAAGGCCGGGATACGAACCTGTCGGGCTAGCTTCGAGAAACTCGCGGTTCTGGAGCCGCGTTTCGAACGCGACGGGCTTGACCTCGTAGGGAAGCCCCATCTCCTCGAGCATCCAGATGACACGCATCGAGCGCGTCGGGGGCGTACCGTACACCGTGATCATTGCAGTGACTCCGTTCGGGAACGATGCAATCGACGGCAGCGGCGAAGCTCGTCGACCCGCCGCGCTTGCGATCGCCGGCGCTCAGTGCCCGAAGATCTGGACGGCGATCGTGACCTGCGCGATGAAGCCGACCGCGAACGCCAGGGTGCGCAGCCAGGGAATCGCAAACACGTAGGCGATCGGGTGCACGACGCGCGCCCAGAAGTACACTATCGCCGCGGTGGCCGTCGCGCCATTGCTCACATTGAGGTCCTGCGCGACGAGCACCAGCGCGGCGAAGACGACCAGATTCTCGACCGCGTTCGCGTGCGCCTTCATCAGGCGCCGCGCCCAAGCCGACTGTTCCGGCGGGTTCGCCGGGTAGCCCACCGTCGGCATGAGGCCCCACGTCACCATCCGTTCCAGGACGTAGGGCACCCAAAGCAGGCCGGTCAATGCAGTGACGAGGGTGAGATACAGAAGCTCCGTCTTCATGGTTTCTCCTCCTGGCCCGTTATGGGGCCAACATCGTACATCACGGTGGCGGGTCCTCCGAATTTTCCGCAGCGGCCGCTTCAGGTTCGCGAGCGTCGAGGTCGCAGACGGTGATGTCGCTCCTTTCGATTGTCGAACGAATCACTGCCCCGCGACCGGGACATCGCCGTCTTGCCGAAAGCGCGGCGCGGATGCCTTCTCAGCGGGCCCGCGCGCACGCCGGACGGCTCGAGCAGCGCCCGAGCCACGCCGCGACGCCGGGATGGGTGTCGAGCTTCACCCCCAACGCGGCGCCGAACTGGAGCCAGCTCGCGCAGGCGACATCGACGAGCGTGAAGTCGCCGAGCAGATACTCGCGGCCGACGAGACGTGCCTGCAACGCGTCGAGACATCGCATGAATTGCGAGCGGCTGTACTCGGCGGCGGCCTTGCTGCGATCCTCGGGCTTGAACGAGACTGGCGCGTCGAGGCCGTGGTAGGCCCACCCGAGCAGGTAGGCGCCGAGCTCGGTCATCGCCCACACCGTCCACGACAGTGCGTCGGCGCGAGGCTGCCCGCCGGCGGCCGGCCACAGATGCCGGTCGACCCCGTACTGCTCGCCGAGGTAAAGGAGGATGGCGCCCGATTCGAACAACGTCAGCTTGCCGTCGACGAGCGCCGGCACCTTGCCCTGCGGATTAATCGCGAGGTAGCGCGGCGATCGATGCTCGGCCTGCTTGGCGTCGATCTCGATGTACTCGTACGCGACGCCGAGTTCCTCGAGCGCCCACGCGACGCGCGTACCCGAGCTGAACGGCCATGAATAGAGTTGGATGGTCATCGTTCTCTCCTTGGAAGAACAGTGTCTTTGCATCCAGCACGCGCACGAACCCCGGCGCCCCGCCCTTGTACGAGCAATTGGGTTGGCCCGTGACGTCGGCAGTCGCCAAAAAAAACATGTCTCGGGCCTCGATCCACGCGCGATCGTCGCCGGTGAGGTGATCGCGAACCAACCGCTCCTCGATGCGGTCGGCGAGGCGCTCGGTATCGAACTCGCGCTGCAGCTCCCGGTGGCTGCGGCGGTAGAGGTTCGACATCGCGGAAATCCCTAGTGACCGCGGGCGTAGTCGAGCATGCCCTGAAAGTCCACGACGATCGCGCCGCCAATCCTCATCAGCTCGAGTCGCCCTTTCGGAAATTCGCGGACTTCATCCGGCCTGGCAAAGTTCTTCCATTCCGCCTTCACGGCGTAATGCTTCCCCGTATCTTCGGTGGTCATGTCACTCCCTCCGACAGAGGTGGCGATCTCTCGCGGTGCGAACGCACCGCCGGCCTCCACGATCCGAATAGATCGCACGACAGACATACTGATTCTCGTGATCGGGCTCGTCAAGCTGCGTTGCAGCGACTTGAACCCTGGCTCGAGCGGGTGATCCGCCTTAGGAAGCGCGGACCAGATCGAAAAGCTGGCGCGGCCCGCACCGGGGAAGCAGGCGGTGGACTACTGGAAATCCGCCGCTTCTCCGGACGTCTCTGATGGTGTCAAGCCGGCAACGCGAGGTGAACGATGGGAACGAAGGACAGATGAAGCTTCACGACGGAATTCAAGCATGAGACTCAGCTTCCGGAAAGGTTGTGAATCTCGGGAAAGAACATGTCCTTCCAGGTGCCGGGGGCTGCTTTGAGGCGTCCGGTCTTGTGCATGAATGTCACCACTTGCATGGTCCGCTCGGGCGCCATCGTGAAGCGGATATCGGGATTGTTCAGAATCTCCAGAAGCTGCGCTTTCGTGACCGACTTGTCCTTCGAGATCTCGAGATAGATATCGGCCGCCTGATCCTTGTGATGGTTGATGAAATCCGTCGCCTCGGCAAACGCCTTCAGGAACGCTGCGTAGACCTTCGGATTCTCCGAGCGAAACTTGCTCGTGGTGTAGACGACGTTCAGAGTGCCCGGGCCGCCCAGGATCTGATAGCTGTTGAGCACGGTGTGGACTCCCGAGTGCTCGAGCTCCAGGTAGGTATAGGGCGGCGAGGTGAAGTGACTGTCGACAGGTGCCGTCGGCGAGAGCAGCTCGACCATGCCGTCGGCGTGAGAAAGCGTCACGGTCAAGGGATCGAGCCTCGCGAAATTGGCCTCCCCGAACGCTTTCGCGGCAGCCATTTCCAGCAAGATGGCCTGAATCGAAACCTTTACTCCCGGCAGCGCAATGTGGTCCTTGTCGGTGAAGTCGGCAAGGGTCTTGACCCGTGGGTTGCGCGTGTTGAGCAGCATCGGCATCGAGTTCGCTGCGCACACGCCCATCACCTCGAGGTTGCCCCGCGTCTTGGCCCACATGGTCGCGAGCGGTCCGACACCGGCGAGCGCGAAGCTCAGGTTCCCGGACAGGATGGCGTCGTTCATCATTGCGCCGCCCGTGAACTTCACCCATTCCACGCTGACGGGATGGCCGATATTCTCAGCGGCAAGTGCCTTCTCGTAGAGCTTCTGCTTCTCCATGACGATGAAGGTAAGCGAGCCGATGCCGTACTGTTTCGCCAGCGTGACCTTGCTGACCTCGGTGGCAGCGACCGATGTGGCCGTTCCTGCGGCCAGTGCCAGGATTGCGAATGCTTTCACGAACACTGCGGGATGCTTCATGCGTCCTCCTCGAACCGTCGGGCCGATCTCGCAACGATCGCACGACGATACGGGTGATCCGCCACGAAGCATCCCCACACAGTCCGTGATCGCGCGGGGACGAATGTACCATCGTGAAGAGCGAGCGGAATTCCGCCATCGGCTCGACGAGCCTTCCGGCCGCGAAGTCGTCGTCGACGCCGTCGCTCTGCAGGCGGCGCGCGCGTAGCGTCGGCGCTAGTCCGCGCTCATCGCGCGCTGCGCGAGCGGCCGTTGCCGCCACGCTGCCAACGCTCCCAGCCACAGCGCGCCGGCCGAGTAGACAAGGCCGCGCGCCAGCCCGCCCGGGCCGTCGGCGATCCACCCCACCGCCGTCGGCCCGACGATCTGCCCGAAGGCGAACAGGATCGTGAAGGCGCTGATGCCCGCCGCCCACTGCGCCGGCGGCAGGTTGTGCCGCACGAAGGCGGTGGTCGACGCGACGAGCGACAGGAACACCCCGCCAAACAGCAGGCCGGAGGCGATGACGACCGGCCAGTCACCGGTGAGCGCCGGCGCGATGGTGGCGACACCCAAGAGCGCGTTCAACAGCGCCAGCGCGCCGCCGCCCCGCGCGCGATCGAGCAGGCGCGCCCAGATGCGCGCCGAGGCCACCACCGCCAGACCCAGCAGCGTGTAGAAGAGCGTGATCTCCCCCGCGCCGGTGCCCTGCTCGCGCAGAAGGGCGATCACGAAGGTCATGTAGCCGATGTAGCCGACGCCGAACAACGTGTAGCCGGCGAGGGCCCAACCCATCCCCCACCACGGAAATCGGTGCGTCAAGTCGGGCTTCAGCGCCTGGATCGACTGCGCAGGCGCTTCCTTCTCTTGAAGAGCGCGCGCCGGCCACACCATGCCCGCCGTCGCCGCGACGCAGACGAGTGCGAGCCCCCACCAAGCCCACGCCCAGCCGTGCGGCATGCCGCGGGTCGCCTCCAGCAACAGCGGCACGCCGAGCGCCGAGAGCGCGATGCCCCAACCCACGCCTCCGTAGTACAGGCCCAGCAGCAAGCCCGCCTGCCGCGGCGAGCGCGCGCCCAGGCGCGCCGCCAGCAGTCCGCCGGCGATGAACACGAAGCCGCTCGCCACCCCGGCCAGCAGGCGTTGCAGCAGCAGCGGCGCGGCGGCGACGAAGAAGCCCGACAGCGCCATGAACACGCTCGCCAGCAGCGAGCCCCAAAGGAGCACGCGAGAGGCGCCCAGCCGGCGCAGCAGCCAGGGCGTGACGAGCGCGCCCGCGAGATAGCCGGCCGCGTTCACGGTGTTCATCGCGCCAGCCAACGTGTAGCTCCAACCAAGATCGCTCTTCATGACCGGCAGCAGCAACGCGTAGGCGAAACGCGTGATGCCGAGCGATACTGCGGCGCCGAGCGAAAGTGCCAGAGCCAATGCGATCGGCGCGGGGTTCCGATGTGCGGCGGCAAGTGCAGTCATTCAGCCATGGGTTGCGGCAATTGGGTCTCGTCTTCTCGTTAGCGACCGCCGACGGCGCACGAGTTGTTGACGGCACGGCGGTGGTGTAGGCTTTTCGGTGGGGGTGGCAGGACCCCCGGGTTTATCCCTCCAAGACGGTGCCCCGTCCAATCCTGTGAGCGTCGCGTGACGGATGCGGGCACCAGACAATGTACGCGGTCCGTCCGGGCGCAATTCAACTTTGTGCCTGGAGGTTCGTCATGCGCTATCAACTGAAGCAGATCTACTGCCGTCCATGGACGTTGAGCGGCATGTCGCTGAAGCTCATGGAGAGCCATTACGAGAACAATTATGGCGGAGCGCTGCGGCGGCCATGATGCAACGCGCACCCTATTCGCTCGCCGAGCTGTCGCTTTACTTCCTGAAGCTCGGAAGCATTGGCTTCGGCGGTCCCGTCGCCCTCGTCGGCTACATGTATCGCGACCTCGTCGAGAACCGGCATTGGATCACCGAGGAGGATTACAAGGAAGGACTGACGCTGGCTCAACTGATGCCGGGCCCGCTGGCGGCGCAGCTCGCGATGTATCTTGGATACGTCCACTACCGGATCGTTGGCGCAACGGTCGCCGGCATTGCGTTTATCGTGCCGTCGTTTCTCATGGTGGTGGCTATCGGTTGGGCGTACGTCCGTTACGGCGGCCTCCCCTGGATGCAGGCAGCTTTCTACGGCGTCGGCGCGGCCGTCATCGGAATCATTGCACTCAGCGCGTACAAGCTTACGAGCAAGAACATCGGCAAGGACAAGCTGCTGTGGGCGATCTATCTGCTGACTGCCGCATTCACGGTCTGGAGTGAGTCCGAGAGTATCTGGCTATTCCTCGGCGGCGGCGTGCTGGTGTGGCTGGTCCGGGCACCCCCGAAGCGCTGGTTAGGAAAGGGCGCCGCACCGGCGCTCGCGGCGCTGGGCCCGAATGCGATTTCGAGCGGAGCGGTTGCGACGGGCCTCGACTGGTCGTTGCTCGCGCAGATCGGCGCCTTCTTCGCCAAGGCGGGCGCCTTCGTCTTCGGCAGCGGCCTCGCCATTGTTCCTTTCCTGTACGGCGGCGTGGTTCACGACTATCAGTGGTTGAACGAGCGTCAGTTCGTTGACGCCGTGGCGGTCGCCATGATGACGCCCGGCCCGGTCGTGATCACCGTCGGCTTCATCGGTTACCTGATCGCGGGCCTGCCGGGTGCGGTCGTCGCCGCGTTGGGCACGTTCGTACCGTGCTATCTATTCACGATCCTGCCGGCACCTTACTTCAAGAAGTACGGCAAGCGACCGGCGCTCGTGGCATTCGTCGATGGCGTCACCGCCTCGGCCATCGGCGCAATTACCGGTGCCGTGATCGTCCTCGCCGAGCGCTCCATCAGCGACTGGATGACCGCAGCGATCGCCATCGTTGCCGCTGGATTGCTTTGGAAAGTGAAGAAGCTACCGGAACCCGCCCTCGTCGCTGTCGCGGCGATCATCGGCCTCCTGGCCTTTCCGGCCACGCATTAGCGCAGCGTTTCGCCGGACTCGTTCCCATCAAGGAGAGGCGTCATGAAATGGATCACGCGAGAAAGGGTAAAGGTCGACCGCGTCGCCTGCCCGTGGCTGATCAAGAAATTCATCGATCCGCAGGCCGAACTTCTCTTCGTCGCGCCGGACGATGTGATGGCCGTTGCGGAGCCGGAAGACGCGGTGCCCTATGACGTGAAGGGGGTCGAGCTGGGGCACCACGGGAAAGAGTGCTCCTTCGATGCCCTGGTCAAAAAGTACGGACTTGGGCAGGACCCCGCGATCCTCCTGCTCGCCAAGATCGTCAATGGCGCCGACACCGACAACTCCCTGTGGAACCAGCCCGAGGCTGCCGGCTTGAACGCCGTCGCCGAAGGTTTCCGGCACCTGGGCTACAAGGACGACCACGAGATCAACGCCGCGGAGTGGATCGTCTACGAAGCGTTGTACGCGTACTGCAAGGAGATGATCGCCCGCGGCAGGCCGAATGGACAGTTTGCTTAGTCGGCGCCGTCACTCGGTGGCCATTTCCTGTCTGGCCGTATCGCTCATGACAAGTTGTATCGTCGACTCCGCGTCCGGTGCAGGGAGCGCGCCCCTCGAGCTGGCTCAGACCATTGCGCTCCCGGACGTGCGTGGACGGATCGATCATCTCGATATCGATCTCGAAGGTGAGCGGCTCTTCGTGGCTGCATTGGGCAACGGCACCGTCGAGATCGTTGATCTTCGCGCAGG
>JAICXH010000091.1 GCA_025981645.1 Burkholderiales bacterium | reverse complement strand
GAGGTCGGTGACCGCTTCCGGAAAGATCATGTCGGCCCCGGCCTCGACGCAGGCGCGCGCGCGCTCGATCGCGCCATCGAGCCCCTCGACCGCCAGCGCGTCGGTGCGCGCCATCACGACGAACGCCGGATCGCTTCGCGCGTCGACAGCGGCTTTGATGCGATCGACCATTTCGGCGGCCGGGACGAGCTCCTTCCCCGGGCGGTGCCCGCAGCGCTTGGCGCCGACCTGGTCCTCGATGTGCATCGCCGCGGCGCCGGCCTTGATCAGCGATTTCACCGTGCGCCCGATGTTGAACGCCGATGCGCCGAACCCCGTGTCGGCGTCGACCAGCAGCGGCAGCGCGCACACGTCGGTGATCCGGCGCACGTCGGTCAGCACGTCGTCGAGATTGGAGATGCCGAGGTCGGGCAGCCCGAGCGAGCCGGCGGCGACGCCACCGCCCGAAAGGTAGATCGCGCGATAGCCACTTCGCTCGGCGAGGAGTGCATGGTAGGCGCAGATCGTTCCCGGCACCTGCAGCGGACGCTCGGCCGTGAGGGCGGCGCGGAAGCGCTCGCCCGGGCTCGCGGCAGCCATCGCGGCAGTCATGCGACGAGCGACGCCACGGCAGCGCGCTCTTCCTCGAGTTCCTTCAGCGTCGCATCCATCCTCTGGCGCGAGAACTCGTCGATTGGCAGGCCGGCGATGCGCGTGTACTCGCCGGCTGCGGTCGTCACCGGGACGCCGTACATGACGCCTTGCGGAATTCCGTAGCTGCCGTCGGACGGCACCCCCATCGTCACCCAGCGCCCGTTGCTGCCGAGCAGCCAGTCGCGAACGTGATCGATCGCCGCATTGGCTGCCGACGCCGCCGACGACAGGCCGCGCGCCTCGATGATCGCTGCGCCGCGCTTGCCGACGGTGGGCAGGAACACGTTACGGTTCCAGTCCTCGTCGTGGATCAGCTCGCGCACCGATTGCCCGTTCGATGTCGCGAAGCGGTAGTCGGCGTACATCGTCGGCGAGTGATTGCCCCAGACGACGACTTTCTCGATCGAGCCGACCGGGCGGCCCGCCTTCGCCGCGAGCTGCGAGAGCGAGCGGTTGTGGTCGAGGCGCAGCATGGCGGTGAAGTTCTTCGCCGGCAGGCCGGGCGCCGATTTCATCGCGATCCACGCGTTGGTGTTGGCCGGGTTGCCAACGACCAGCACGTGGACGTTGCGCGAGGCGACTGCGTCGAGCGCCTTCCCTTGCTCGATGAAGATCTTCCCGTTCTCGAGCAGGAGATCGCTCCGCTCCATGCCGGCGCTGCGCGGTCGCGCACCGACGAGGAGCGCGACGTCGGCTTCCTTGAACGCGGTCTTCGGATCGGCACTGCCGTGCATGCCGGCGACCAGCGGGAACGCGCAGTCGTCGACTTCCATCATCACGCCCCTCAATGCGGCCTGCGCCTTGTCGAGCGGCAGCTCGAGGAGCTGCAGGATGACCGGCTGGTCCGGCCCCAGAAGCTGGCCCGACGCGATGCGGAAGAGGAGACTGTAGCCGATCTGGCCGGCCGCGCCGGTGACGGCGACGCGCAATGGTGCTTTCATGAGCGACTCCCGTGGCAGGATGGGTGCGGCGGGCCGCGCGAGATCGGAGCGCCCGGCCGCCATCGGGCTGCCGGTCCGCCGTGCATGGCGCAATGGTAGGCGCGCAGGTGGGACGGTGTCAACGTTGTCTTGTAACTGATATAAACTATATAAGACATGATCGACCGGATTCCTCCGACCGAGCGTGCGCGGCCGGAAGAGCGCGCGGACGGCAGGCGCCGCGGCGGGCCCGCGTGGGCACCGCTCTACGCGCAGGTGCAGGCGCTGCTCGAGGAGAGTCTCGAGCGGGCAGAGTGGAGGCCAGGCGAGGTGATCCCCTCCGAACTCGAGCTCGCCGCACGCTTCGGCGTTTCGCAGGGGACGGTGCGCAAGGCGATCGATGCGCTCGCGGCGGCCAACCGCGTCGTGCGGCGCCAGGGCAAGGGGACCTTCGTCGCCACCCACACCGAGGAGCGCTCGTCGAACTTCCGCTTCCTGCGCATCCGGCGCGACGACGATGAGTACGAGTATCCACAGAGCCGCCTCGTCGACCTGAAGCGGGCGCGCGCCGGCGCCGACGCCGCGCGCGCGCTCGACCTCAGAACCGGCGAAGGGGTCTACGTGCTGCGCCGCCTGCTCGAATACGGCGGCCGGCCGGTGGTCCTCGACGAGATCACGCTGCCGGCGGCGCGCTTTCGCGGTCTCACGCGCGAGCGCTACGATGCGTTTCGCGGCTCGATGTACGGTTTTTTCGAGACCGAGTTCGGCGTGCACATGCTGCGCGCGGTCGAGCGGCTGCGCGCCGTCAGCGCAGATCGCGCGACGGCTTCGCTGCTGCGCGTCGCGGCGGGAACGCCGCTGCTCGCCGTCGATCGTGTCACCTACACCTGGGGCGAGCGGCCGGTCGAACTGCGGCGCGGGCTCACTGCGACTGCCGAGCATCATTACCGGAACGAGCTCGCCTGACGTTCACGGCGCGCTATAATCGCTTGCCCGCTGACCTCGACGCGATGTCATCGCATCGCGTCCGAATCACATGATCGTTTCGTCCCTGAGTTGACCGCATGGCCGCCGCCGACCGCCCGCTCGTCAAGCCGCGCCCGATCTACCTCAACCTCTTTGCGATCCGGCAACCGGTGCCGGCGATCATCTCGATTCTTCACCGGGTCAGCGGCGTGCTGCTGATCCTCGTCGGTATTCCCGTGCTGCTGTGGTTCGTCGACGCGAGCCTGGCGTCGCCTGAGCGCTACGCGGGCGCATACGGAGCGCTCACCTCGTGGTTCGGCAGGCTCGTGCTGCTGACGCTCGCCTGGTCGGTCTTCCACCACGTGCTCGCCGGCATCCGCCACCTGCTGCTCGACATCCACCTCGGGCTCGATCTCGCGCCCGCACGCCGCAGCGCCGCGATCGTGCTCGTCGTCGCGCTGCTGCTGACGCTCGCCTGCGCGGTGCGCCTGTGGTAGGCCCGGTACACAAGCTCGCGGTCGGCGCCCATTACGGCGGCTGGGACTGGCTCGTCCAGCGCGCGACGGCACTCGTCATGCTCGCCTACACGGTGCTGTTCATCGGCATCGTGCTGTGGAACGGCGGGCTCTCCTATCCGGTGTGGAAGAGCCTGTTCGCGAACGGCGCGTTTCGCGTCGTCAGCTTCGTCTTCATGGCGGCGCTCCTCTATCACGCGTGGGTCGGCGCACGCAACGTGCTGATGGACTACGCCAAACCGACCGCGCTCCGCCTTGCGCTGATGATCGTCGTGGTCGCGCTGCTCGCCGCGTACGCCGGCTGGACCGTACAGCTCCTGTGGGGCGACGCATGACGGGCCTCGCGCGCAGGCGTTTCGACGCGGTGATCGTCGGGGCAGGCGGCTCGGGGATGCGCGCGTCGCTGCAGCTCGCCGAGGCGGGACTGTCGGTCGCGGTGCTGTCGAAGGTGTTCCCGACGCGCTCGCACACGGTGGCGGCTCAGGGCGGCATCGGCGCTTCGCTCGGCAACATGTCGGAAGATCACTGGCTGTGGCACATGTACGACACCGTCAAGGGCTCCGACTGGCTCGGCGACCAGGACGCGATCGAGTACATGTGCAGGATGGCGCCGCAGGTCGTCTACGAGCTCGAGCACTTCGGCATGCCGTTCGACCGCAACGCCGACGGGACGATCTATCAGCGTCCGTTCGGCGGCCACTCGGCGAACTTCGGCGAGAAGCCCGTGCAGCGCGCCTGTGCCGCAGCCGACCGCACCGGGCACGCGATGCTGCACACGCTCTACCAGCGCAACGTGCGCGCACACACGCAGTTCTTCGTCGAGTGGATGGCGCTCGACCTCGTTCGCGACGACGAGGGTGCAGTCGTCGGCGTCAGCGCGCTCGAAATGGAGTCGGGCGAGGTGATGCTGCTCGAGGGCAAGATCACGCTGCTCGCGACCGGCGGGGCCGGGCGCATCTTCGCGGCGTCGACCAACGCCTTCATCAACACCGGCGACGGGCTCGGCATGGCGGCGCGCGCCGGCCTGCCGCTGCAGGACATGGAGTTCTGGCAGTTCCATCCGACCGGCGTCGCCGGCGCCGGCGTGCTGATCACCGAGGGCGTGCGCGGCGAGGGCGGCATCCTGCTCAATTCCGCCGGCGAGCGCTTCATGGAGCGCTATGCGCCCAACCTCAAGGACCTTGCGTCGCGCGATGTCGTGAGCCGCTCGATGGACCAGGAGATCAAGGAGGGACGTGGCTGCGGCCCGCACAAGGACTACGTGCTGCTGAAGCTCGATCACCTGGGGCCGGAGGTGATCAACAAGCGGCTGCCGTCGATCCGCGAGATCGCGATCAAGTTCGCCAACGTCGACCCGATCAAGGAGCCGATCCCGGTCGTGCCGACGCTCCATTACATGATGGGCGGCATCCCGACCAACATGCACGGGCAGGTGATGATGCTCGCATCTTCGTCGTCCGGCGATGCCCGGGGGGTGCCGGTGCCGGGCCTCTACGCGGTCGGCGAGTGCGCGTGCGTGTCGGTGCACGGCGGGAACCGCCTCGGCACCAACTCGCTGCTCGATCTGCTCGTGTTCGGGCGCTCGGCGGGTGATCATATCGTCGCGCAGAACCTGCCCGCACAGTCGCACCGGCCGCTGCCGCAGGACGCCGGCGAGCAATCGCTCGCGCGGCTCGCGCGCCTCGACGGCGCGGCGAACGGCGAGCGCGTGGCCGACGTGGCGGCCGACCTGCGCCGCACGATGCAGTCACACTGCGGCGTGTTCCGCAACCAGCAGATCCTCGCCGAAGGCGTGCGCAAGGTGCACGAGCTCGAGGCCCGCGTGGCGCGCACGGCGATCGGTGACAAAAGCCGGATATTCAACACCGCGCGCGTCGAGGCGCTCGAGCTGGATAACATGATCGAGGTCGCCAAGGCGACCGTCGTGTCGGCCGAGGCGCGGCGCGAGTCGCGCGGTGCGCAGGCGCGCAGCGATTATCCCGAGCGCGACGACATTCACTGGCTGAAGCACACGCTGTGGCATCGCGACGGCAACCGCCTCGACTATAAGCCGGTCATCCTGAAGCCGCTCACCGTGGAGTCGTTCCCGCCGAAAGCGCGCACGTACTGAACATGCGATTTTCCATCTACCGCTACGACCCCGAGAAGGATGCCGCGCCGCGGATGCAGGACTACGACATCGAGCTCGATCCGCACGACCGGATGCTGCTTGACGCGCTGATCCGCCTGAAGACCGTCGACGACTCGCTCGCGTTCCGCCGGAGTTGCCGCGAGGGCGTCTGCGGGTCGGATGCGATGAACATCAACGGCAAGAACGGCCTCGCGTGCATCACCAACCTGAAGACGCTGAAGGAGCCGGTCGTGCTGCGCCCGTTGCCGGGCCAGCCGGTGGTGCGCGACCTGATCGTCGACATGACGCAGTTCTTCGCGCAGTACCACTCGATCAAGCCCTACGTCGTCGACGACGAGCCCCCACCCGAGCGCGAGCGTCTGCAGTCGCCCGAAGAGCGCGAGGTGCTGAACGGCCTCTATGAATGCATTCTCTGCGCATGCTGCTCGACTGCGTGCCCGTCGTTCTGGTGGAACCCGGACAAGTTCGTCGGGCCGGCGGGGCTCCTGAACGCCTACCGCTTCATCGCCGATTCGCGCGACCACGACCTCGAGTGGCGGCTCGACAACATGCAGGACCCGTACCGGCTGTTCCGCTGTCACTCGATCATGAATTGCGTCGATGTCTGCCCGAAAGGGCTCAACCCGACGCGCGCCATCGGCAACATCAAGTCGATGGTGGTGAAGCGCGCAGTCTGAGGCGGGCGGGCGCGTGGGAAGCGTCGCAAAAATGGACAGCGAGCGGGCCCGCGGCGACCGGCTGCGCTGGCGCTGCCGGCGCGGCATGCTCGAGAACGATCTCGTCCTCGAGCGCTTTCTCGCGGTACAGGGCCCGCGGCTGTCCGACGACGACGAGCGCGATCTCGACGCGCTGCTCGACCTGCCGGACCAGGCGCTATGGGACCTGATCACCGGCAGGAGCGAGCCCGAAGAGCGCGTGCGTTCGCTGGTCGAGCGTCTGCGCGCGATCTGAAGGCGCCGCACGAGCGCCGCGGAAGGACCACCCGGGCCCGGCGCCCGGCCGCAAACCGCAAGCGAAGGAACGACGCGAAGGAACGACGATGAGCGATCGCACAGCCAACCTGAAGTTTTCCGACGAAACGACTCCGGTCACTTTCCCCGTGCTGTCGGGAACCGTCGGCCCCGCCGTCGTCGACATTCGGTCGCTCTACGGCAAGACCGGGCGCTTTACCTACGATCCGGGCTTTCTCTCGACTGCATCGTGCAGCTCGGCGATCACCTTCATCGACGGCGACAAGGGCGAGCTCCTCTATCGCGGCTACCCGATCGACGAGCTCGCGCTCAATTGCGATTTCCTCGAGGTCTGCCACCTGCTGCTGTACGGTGAGCTGCCGAACGCCGCGCAGCGCGAGGACTTCGACGGCCGCGTGACCAAGCACACGATGGTCAACGAGCAGATGCAGTTCTTCCTGCGCGGCTTCAGGCGCGACGCACATCCGATGGCCGTGCTGACCGGGCTGGTGGCCGCGATGAGCGCGTTCTATCCGGACTCGATCAACCTGCACGACGCACACCAGCGCGACATCTCGGCGATCCGGCTGATCGCCAAGATGCCGACGCTCGTCGCGATGGCCTACAAGTACTCGGTCGGCCAGCCGTACATGTATCCGCGCAACGACCTCTCCTACGCGGCGAACTTCATGCGGATGATGTTCGCGACGCCGTGCGAGGACTACGTCGTCAACGACGTGCTGGTGCGCGCGCTCGACCGCTTTTTCGTCCTGCACGCCGATCACGAGCAGAACGCGTCGACGTCGACGGTGCGGCTGTGCGCATCGTCGGGAACCAACCCGTTCGCGGCGATCGCCGCGGGTGTCGCCTGCCTGTGGGGACCGGCGCACGGCGGCGCGAACGAGGCGGCGCTCAACATGCTCTACGAGATCCAGGAACAGGGCGGCCTCGCGAAGATCGGCGAGTTCATCGCGAAGGTCAAGGACAAGAACTCGAGCGTGCGCCTGATGGGCTTCGGTCACCGCGTCTACAAGAACTACGATCCGCGTGCCAAGCTGATGCGCGAGACTTGCTACGAGGTCCTCGAGGCGACCGGACTCCACGGCGACCCGCTGTTCAAGCTCGCGATGGGCCTCGAGAAGATCGCACTCGAGGACGACTACTTTGTCTCGCGCAAGCTTTATCCGAACGTCGACTTCTACTCGGGGATCGTGCAGAAGGCGATCGGCATCCCGGTGTCGCTGTTCACGGCGATCTTCGCGCTCGCCCGCACGGTCGGGTGGATCGCGCAGCTGAACGAGATGATCACCGATCCCGAGTACAAGATCGGCCGTCCGCGCCAGCTCTACACCGGCGCCGCGCGGCGCGGCGTCAGGCCGATCGCGGAGCGCTGACCATGGGCACGATGCGGGAACTCGAGTCGACCAGCACGCTGTTCGGCGGCAATGCACCGTTCGTCGAGGAGCTCTACGAGCGCTACCTCGCCGACCCGTCGCGGGTCGAGGCCGACTGGCGCGCTTACTTCGACGAACTGCGCGGCGGTGCGCCCGATGTCGCGCACGGGCCGGTCGTCGCGTCGTTTCGCGAGCTCGCGAAGAGCCGCCGCGTCGCCGGAGCGATGGTCGATTCGACGACGATGCACAAGCAGGTCCTGGTGCTGCAGCTGATCGGCAAATACCGCACGCTCGGCATGCTGCACGCCGACCTCGACCCGCTGAAACGGCGCGAGTCGCCGCCGGTCGCCGACCTCGATCTGCGCACCTACGGCTTCTCCGACGCCGACCTCGACACCGAGTTCGACGTCGGTTCGTTCAAGGCGGGGCCGCCGCGGATGCGGCTGCGCGACATCGTGCAGGCGCTGCGCGACACCTACACGCGCACGCTCGGCGCCGAGTACATGTACATCTCGGACACGCCGACCAAGCGCTACCTGCAGGACCGTCTCGAGCCGATCCGCTCGCACCCGGCGTACAGCGTCGAGCAGCGGCGCCACATCCTCGAGCGGCTCTCCGCCGCCGAGACGCTCGAGCGCTACCTGCACACCAAGTACGTCGGTCAGAAGCGCTTCTCGGCCGAGGGCGGCGACACGATGATCCCGATGCTCGATCACCTGATCCAGCGCGCCGGCGCTGCCGGCGTCGGCGAAATCGTGCTCGGCATGGCGCATCGAGGGCGCCTCAACGTGCTCGTGAACACGCTCGGCAAGATGCCGACCGACCTCTTCTCCGAGTTCGAGGGCAAGGTCGTGCAGGACCTCCCGGCGGGCGACGTCAAGTACCACCAGGGATTCTCCTCCGACGTCTCGACGCCGGGCGGGCCGGTGCACCTGACACTGGCGTTCAATCCGTCGCACCTCGAGATCGTGAATCCGGTCGTCGAGGGCAGCGTGCGCGCGCGCCAGCACCGACGCCGCGACGCGCGCGGCGACCAGGTGCTTCCGGTGCTGATCCACGGCGATGCGGCGATCACCGGCCAGGGCGTCGTGCAGGAATGCCTGAACATGTCGCAGACGCGCGGCTACTACACCGGCGGCACCGTGCACATCGTCATCAACAATCAGATCGGGTTCACGACGTCCGATCCGCGCGACACCCGCGGCACGCTCTACTGCACCGACGTCGCGAAGATGATCGAGGCGCCGATCCTGCATGTCAACGGCGACGACCCGGAGGTGTGCCTGCTCGCCGTGGAGATCGCGCTCGACTATCGGCAGCAGTTCCACAAGGACGTGTTCATCGATCTCGTCTGCTTCCGCCGCCTCGGCCACAACGAGGCCGACGAGCCGATGATCACGCAGCCGCTGATGTACAAGAAGATCGCCCAGCATCCCGGAACGCGCAAGATCTACGCCGACCGGCTGATCGCCGACGGGGTCGTCACCGCCGACGACGCCGACGGCATGATCGCCACCTACCGCACGGCGATGGACAAGGGCTACCACACCAACACGACGATCCTGTCGAACTACAAGCCGCCGTTCATCGTCGACTGGTCGCCCTACCGGAACCGGCATTGGAACGACCCCGTCGACACGACGGTGCCGATGGCGCGGCTGAAGGAGCTCGGCACGGCGGCGACTGCCATTCCCGCGGATTTCAAGCTGCACCCTCGCGTCGAGAAGATCATCGCCGACCGCCGCGCGATGGTCGCCGGTACCCATCCGATCGACTGGGGAATGGGCGAGATCCTCGCCTACGCGACGTTGCTCGACCAGAACTACGGCGTGCGCATCTCGGGCGAGGACTCCGGGCGCGGCACGTTTTCGCACCGGCATGCGGTGCTGCACGACCAGAACCGCGAGAAGTGGGATTCCGGGATCTGGGTGCCGCTGCAGCATCTTCGCGACGGGCAGCCCGACTTCGAGATCATCGATTCAGTGCTGACCGAGAACGCGGTACTCGGCTTCGAGTACGGCTACACGACGTCGGAGCCGACCCAGCTCGTCATCTGGGAGGCCCAGTTCGGCGATTTCGCCAACGGCGCGCAGGTGGTGATCGACCAGTTCATCGCCGCCGGCGAGGTGAAGTGGGGGCGCATCTGCGACCTCGTGCTGTTTCTGCCGCATGGCTACGAGGGCCAGGGGCCCGAGCATTCGTCGGCGCGGCCCGAGCGCTATCTGCAGCAGTGCGCGCAACACAACATGCAGGTCTGCGTGCCGACGACGCCGGCGCAGATCTATCACCTGCTGCGCAGGCAGATGATCCGATACTTCAGGAGACCGCTGATCGTGATGACGCCGAAGAGCCTGCTGCGCCATCGCGAGGCAGTCTCGACGATGGACGAGCTCGCCAACGGCCGCTTCCAGAACGTGATCAGCGAGGCCGACCGCATCGATGCGAAGAAGGTGAAGCGCGTCGTCGTCTGCTCGGGCAAGGTCTATTACGAGCTCCTCGCGCATCGCAGGACGCAGAAGATCG
>JAICXH010000027.1 GCA_025981645.1 Burkholderiales bacterium | reverse complement strand
GCAGTTCGATGTCCTTGTAGGTGTCAGGCCGCTGGAAGGCGGTGCGATGCTCCTTGGCCACGGTGAATGCATCGCGCCCCTCGACCGTGGGCACCACCGCGAAGTTGTATTCCGGCGGCGGCGCGGAACTCGCCCACTCTAGGCTGCGTCCGTCCCAGGGGTCGCCTGCGAATACGCGGTTGGCATCGCGATCCCTGATCGACACCCATAGCTGCCACAGCAGGGCCAGCAGCGCGGCAAGAAGCAGGAGGGCGCCGAGGAAGGCCACCCATTCAAGCGGCACGTAGCGCGCTTCGGCGTACGCGACAGTACGGCGAGGCAGGCCCATGATGCCCAGTACGTACAGCGGAAAGAACGCGCCGATGAAACCGAAGATCCAGCACAGCGCCGAAACGATGCCCCAGCGTTCGTTGAGCCGGAAGCCGAAGGCCTTGGGAAACCAGAAATGATAGGCGGTGAGCAAGCCGAACAGCACACCGGGCACGGCTACGTTATGGAAATGCGCAATCAGGAACACGGTGTTGTGCACCTGATAATCGATCGATGGGTTGGCCAGCAGGATGCCGCTCATGCCGCCCAGCACGAACAACAATATGAAGCCGAGCGAGTAGATCATCGGCACGCGGAAACGTACGCGTCCGCGAAACATGGTCAGCATCCAGTCGTAGATCTTCACGCCGGTGGGAATCCCGATCAGCATCGAGGCAATGCCGAACACCGCGTTGATGTTGGCGCTCTGCCCCATGGTGAAGAAATGATGCAACCATACGGTGAACGACAGGATCGCGATCGCCATCGTTGCCATCACCAGCGAGCGATAGCCGTAGAGCTTCTTGCCGGAGAACGTCGCAATCACTTCCGAGTACACACCGAACGACGGCAAGATCAGGATATAGACCTCCGGGTGGCCAAACAGCCAGAACAGGTTGGCGAAATTCATCATGTTTCCGCCAAGGTCGTTCGTGAAATAGTGGAACCCCAGGTAACGATCCAGCGCAAGTTGCGCGGTGGCCACAGTCAGCGGCGGCATCGCGAAGATCATGATGATGGCGGTGCACAGCGCGGTCCACGTGAACAGTGGCATGCGCATCAGCTTCATGCCCGGCGCGCGCTCCTTGTAGATCGTCACGGCGAAGTTGATGCCAGTGAGCGTGGACGCCAGACCCGCGAGACTAAGCGCCCAGATCCAGTAGTCGGGCCCGACCCCGGGGGTGAAACTGGCCTCCGTGTAAGGCGGATAACCGAACCAGCCGCCGGTGGAGAACTTGCCAATCACCAGCGACACCATCACCAGTGCAGCACCCGCAGCCGTCAGCCCGAGGCTGATGGAATTGAGTATGGGGAACGAGACGTCGCGTGCGCCGATTTGCAGCGGCATCACATAGTTGATCACGCCGGTGAGAAACGGCATCGCCATGAAAAAAATCATGATCGTGCCATGGGTACTGAACAGTTGCGCGAAATGATCCGGCGACAGGAAGCCGCCACCCAGCCCTACTGCCTGCTGCGCCCGCATCAGCACCGCCTCGATCAGCGCTCGCGCCAGCATCACGAGTGCGATCACGATGTACATCATGCCGATCTTCTTGTGGTCCGGGCTGGTCATCCAGTCGGACCATAATCGTCGCCACAGCTTGTATCGAGTTAGCAGCGCGACAAGTACGATCGCTCCCAACAGCACCAGTGATGCCGCGCCGGTGGCGATGATGCCGTTGATGATGTTGCCCTTGGTCGGGTGCTGCAGCATGTCCCAGAACGGCAGCGAGGACCACTGCAGCCGTCCCAGCGGATGGTCGAAGATGGCCGTGATGCTCATCTTGGATGACCCGTCGCGGCATTGGCGCCGTCACTGTTCTGCGGCGCCCTGTCTTCGGGATCGAATGCAGATTCCGGAAGCGTCGGCCTTCCGTCCATGGTGGCCCGGACCACGGCGGGGAAAAGCGACTTGCTGACGCCGGTGAAATACACGTTGCCATCCATCGACCGCGCTCCGGGCAGCGCGGCAATCAAGTCGCTGCGGGTGCTGCGCCGGGCAATGAGTTTCAGGTTCTGTGCATCCAGCGGCAAGCCGGTCGCGCGTACCTTGGTCACCCACGCCTTGAAGTCGTCCGGCGACATCGAAACCGTCGTGAACTTCTGCAGGTGGAAGCCGTTGCCGTTGTACATGGTGTTTTCGCCCAGCGACTTACCGGGCTTGCTCGCCTCGAGATTGAGCTGCGACACCATGCCGCCCATGACGTAGATCTGGCTCCCCAGTGCGGGAATGAACAGCGATTGCATCACTGTGGCGGACGTCATGTGCAGCGACAGCGGGCGCCCGACCGGTATGGCCAGCGTGCCGATGCTGGCGATGCCCTGGTCGGGATAGAGGAACAACCACTTCCAGTCGTAGCCGATCACCTCTACGCGAAGTGCCGCCTGCTTCGATGCCAGCGGCTTATAGGGATCGAGCTTGTGTGAATCGCGCCAGACGAACACGGCGAGAATCACCACGATGATGATGGGTCCGCCCCAGGCCATGATTTCGAGAAACCTCGAGAATTCCCAGTTCGGTTTATAAGTAGCGGATTTTTTGCCGTACCGGTAGCGCCAGGCCCAGAAGGGCAGCAGCACGAAGATCGGTCCGGCCACCAGTACAGCCATCACCGCAAGCACCCAGTAGAAATGCCAGCGTTGCTGGTGCGCGATCGGCCCCTGCGGATCGAGGAAGGTGAGATGGGTGTTGCCGCTGCAGGCGGCGAGCATCAGCAAGACGACACCCACCGCAGCCCAGCGGCCAAGCGTCGTCGCCTTGCTCAACGACCCGGATCGCTCCGGAAACCGTCTATGCGCCGACGCGGCCAAGGAACGCGCCCACCACTCCGGTGACGGCCAACGCCAGCCCTCCCCACAGAGTGACTCGCAGCACTCCGCTGAGGATGTCCGCCCCGCCGGTCCATGCCCCCAAGGCTCCCAGAACCGCGAGAAAGACCAGCACGGCAAAGATCACCGCGGGAAGCAATATGCCGTGCGGGACGAGCCCGATGACGAGCAGGGCAGGCGCCACCCCGAGCGTAAAGCTCAGGGCCGATGCGAGCGCCGCCTGCAATGGCCTGGCCCTGGTCGCCTTCGAAATGCCGATCTCGTCGCGCGCGTGTGCCTGCAGCGCGTCATGCTGCGTGAGCTGAGTCGCCACCCGATCCGCCAGATCCGCATCCAGCCCGCGCTTGACGTAAATGGCGACCAGTTCCTTGTGTTCGCGCTGCGGATGCCGCTCGAGCTCGCGCTGTTCCAATCTCAGATCGGCTTCTTCGGTATCGGCCTGCGAGCTGACCGAAACGTACTCGCCGGCGGCCATCGACATCGCGCCGGCGATCCACGCCGCCACGCCGGCGACGAACACGCTGCTTTGGCTGGCCTGTGAAGCCGCGACGCCGAGCACCAGGCTGCCGACGGAGATCAGTCCATCGTTGGCGCCGAGCACGGCGGCGCGCAGCCAGCCGGTTCGATTCGTACGATGCTGCTCGTGGTGTCTCCGGCGTGTCATTTGCGTCGGTCCGGTGCGCACGGCTTCTGATCGAAACGCCCAGGGAGTCTTTGTCACCAATCAGCGACTTGCACTTCGTGTACCCGGGTCTCGCCCGACGCTGCGGTTGCTGCACACGAAACGAGTCTGGCGCTTCGGGGCCCAACGACATTGTCGGTATACCCGCTGTCTGTTGGGCGTAAGGTCCGCGAATGGATTCGAATGAAGCGCACGGCAACGATCATTTTCGTGGTGGTGATGATGGTGAAGTCCGGCGCCTACGTCGTCAAGCAAACTGCCAACGGACGCGTCCTTGGTCAACGTTTCGGCATGGCAGCGCGGCGCGATTCCGAGCGCAGCAAGCAAGATGACGCGGAACCTGCGACGGCCGGCGATCATTTGAATCGGGCAGTCGCCGACTTCAGGGCGTTGCCGAGCGAGCCCCACGCACTGTCGATCTCCGCGCGCCACTGGTCGCGTTGCGCCTGCAGCTTCTTCTCGTAGGTTGCTTTCATGCTCATGGTCCATCTCCGTTTCAGTCCGGGCGGATTCCAGGGTCTACGTGCACTTCTGTCTCTACCCAAATTCCGGGCTCGGGCACCGCCTGATCCGGTAGCAGGGGCCGAAGATCGACCGCAGATCTCCTCGGTCTATCGCCGATCCGAAGCTGTTTCCGCAACTTCCCGCCCCGGATCGGCTTCGACCTCGAGCAATCGCGACGCGACGCGCTCCCAGTTGATCAGATGATGGAGAAACGCTTCGCCGAACGCCTCGCGCCGGTGCTGATCGTCAAGGTAGTTAGGCATGCTCCCACACGTCACACACCCGTAGCGGCGCCTGATTCCATGCAAGCGGGTTCCCGGCATCCGGCGCGTCGATCAGCGCAAGCTTGCCGCCGTCCACCACCAGCCGGGTCCAGCCGCTTCCGAACTGTCCCGTCGTCGTGGCGATGAACGCGTGGTGGAAATCGTCGTAGCGTCCGAAATTCTCGCGCAGCCGCGCGGCGATCGCGCCCGCGCATTCGCCGCGGCCCCTCGGCTACATGCCGTTCCAGGAAATAGTGGAACTCCATCGTGCGTGGAGAAGTGTAGGGTTACTGCGCGTCCATTGCATACGGCAACCGGGGAAGCTTGAAACGCGCCGTTGGCTCCTTCTCGTACTGGGTTCACACGGCTTCATGCGCCGCGCTGATGTACTGCGGACTGCGATCGCATCGTGCCGGCGGCGCCGGGCTTCGCCCGAGTCCGCGCCTGCATCGCGCCGCGATACACGGCCTTGTAGGCAGGCACCGCCGCTGACCAGCCGAAATCGCGAGCCATCGCCGAACGCTGCAGCCGTTTCCACTCACCAGGCCGGTGATAGAGCGCCAGAGCGCGCCGCACGGCGGCGAGCAAGGCATCCGGCGCAGCGCGTTCGAACAGAAAGCCGCTCGCGCTGCCGGCGTTCAGCGCCTCGCTCGTCGCGTCGGTCACGATGTCGGCAAGGCCGCCGGTGCGGTGCGCCACCGTCGGCGTTCCGCAGCAGGCGGCATGCATGGGCGTCAGGCCGCATGGCTCGAACCGCGAGGGCGCGAGGAACAGGTCCGAGCCGGCAATGATCTGGTGCGCGAGCGGCTCCTCGTAGCCGATGCGCGCCGCGACCTCGCCCGGATGGCGCGCCGCGAGCGCCCGCAGCGCGTCCTCGAGGCCGTGCGTGCCCTGGCCGAGAACCACGATCTGTGCTGGCGACCTGATGATCTCGGCGGCAGCCTCGATGACCAGATCGATGCCCTTCTGCTCGACCAGCCGCGCTACGACGCCGAGGAGCGGGACATCGTCGCGCTCCGGCAGACCGAACGAGCGTCGCACCAGCCGCTTGGTCGCGCCTTTTTCCTCGAGATCATCCGCGCCGTAGTTGCGCGCGAGCTGCGGATTCCGAACCGGGCTCCAGATGCCGGGGTCGATGCCGTTTAGAATCCCGACCAGATCGCGCGAGCGCTCGGCAAGCAGTGCGTCGAGGCCGAAACCGAGCTCGGGCGTCTGGATCTCGCGCGCGTAGGTCGGGCTGACCGTGGTGAGCCGGGTCGCGTGGATCAGCCCCGCTTTCAGGAAGGACGCGTTGCCGTGGTACTCGAAGCCGTTCATGGCGCCCGGCGGCAACGGCAACGCGAGTGCGTCGAGCGCCCGCCCCGGGAAGATCCCCTGGTAGGCGAGGTTGTGGACCGTCATGACGGTTGCCGCGCACGCGCTTCCCTCGCCGGCGAGGCGGGCGGCGACGGGCCCGGACGGCCAGTCATGGCAATGAACGACGTCCGGACGCCATGCGAGCGGGCTCGCGGACGAGCCGAGCAGCGCGGCCGCCCGCGACAGCAGGCCGAAGCGCAGGGAGTTGTCGGACCAGTCGGCGCCTTCCGGCGACTGGTACGGATCGCCGGGCCGCAGGAAGTACTCGGAGACGTCGAGGACGTAGATCGGAACCCGCATGTCGGCGCGCAGCAGGCGCGCAAGCGCGAACCGCGCCCCCAGGATCATGATCCCCGTCTCCTGCGCCGCGACCGGAAACGCATCGCGCCACGCCCTCACCGCCCGATCACCATGCCCCGCCACAGGCCCTTCCCGAGCTCGGTCGAGATTTCGCCCGCGTCGGAGACGAAGCGCTGCGCCACGCAGGCGTGATAGCAGCCCTGATCATGCTCGCCCGAGCGATACGCGCGCAGCGCCTGGCGATGGTGGCGCGCCGCGAGCTCGAGATGGCGGGCCACCTGCTCATGGAGGTTGATGTCGTAGGGTTCGGGGCATGATCCAGCGTCCCGTTGCAGCGACAAGGCGCCCCACGCATGCCGGCGGGACAGGTTGTCAACTTCAGCCCGGCCCAGCAATTTGGCCACCGTTCCTTCGACTTCCAGCTCCGGATTGTCGGTGGCCTCACCGACGAACGCCTTGACCATTCCGACCATCCAGCGCACTCGCGCGCCGAGCAGCGTGCGCCGAGTCCGCCGCGGCGTCGCGCCACGTCGGCTGGCGAGCAACAATTGCGGTATCACGTCGCGTTTCATTTGCTTCGATCCCCGCGCACCTTCAGTGGTAAAGGCCATCGCTTCGGCTCGCTCGCCCGAACCGAACGCGCGTGCGTTGACAGCGGGCACACGCTGGCCGAGGACCTTCACCAGAGCGCACGCGAACTGCTTGTCCTGGACGAGCGCCGCTCGCGGGAATCGCCGCAGCTTGCCGAGCAACCCGAGCTCGAACTTCAGATCCGCGGCCATCGCATCGGCTGTCATGTCCGACCACTTGGCCATGTCCACGACCAGACCGAAGGCGCCCTCGTCGGCGAGCTTCTTTTCCCATTCTCACGGGAGGTCCGTCCGTGCGGAACCGAACATAGGAGCAGGCGAGTTCAAGTGCGTGTCGGATAGATATCCATCGTCAGGCCCTTTGTCGGCGGCGTACGCCCTGATCGGGAGCCGGACGACGGCCAATGATCGAGGCAATCGGCTGTACTCAGGATGTTTCCTCCACACGAATCGAACGAGCGCGCGGATGCTTCAGAGCGTGACAAGTAACATTTGTCTGGAACGTCCAGACGCTACCTGCGCAGTGCTGCATGCCACCCGATGCCGTGAGGCTCATCGCGCAAAGCTCGTTACCACACAGACGGACCGCTGCGCCAGGTCGATGCTTCATGTTGTCCGGCTTCGCCGGTCCACCGTCCTTGAACACTCTGACCTTGGAGTATGAACATGAACCTCTCGAAATTCCTTGTTTCGTCCGCAGCTGCCGTTGCCGTCGTCGGGGTCGTCGGCTTTGCCTACGCCCAGACCTCCACCTCCACCTCGTCCACACCGACGCCGACGCCGAATGCGATGACCGCGCAGACCCCTGCTGCAAGCCCGGGGACTAATGCGATCACCACCAATTCGCCGTCGAACTCCAGCAGTGAGACCGCCGCGACGTCTACCGAACGTCCTGCCAAGGCCGACCGCCATTGATCGGCGGGTCCGCACCGAGGACCGGCGCCGGGTGACCGGGGTCGGTCCCGAGTGCGCGCAGGCCCATTCGCGGGCTTGATCTTGGCGTGCGTCGGACGATGGACCCACGGTGATGGATCCGGTTGGTGTTTCGCCGTTGGGGCCCGGATGCGCTTGGTCCGAGTTCGGCGAGAGCATTCGGCGCGGGTTGCTCGTCGGGGCGGCCGTCTTGCTCGTTGTGCTGCCGCCTGCCGGCCACCCGCTTCCGGCGGTCGCCGCCGAGTCCGGCCAGCCGTCGAACCAGGTCCGAAGCTCGCCAGCGCGGCATGTCGCTCGGTTCGCCGACTTCGGTGCGCAGACGCCGTCGCATGACGCGCGTTTCGTGGCCGACTGGGTTGCCAATTCCGGTGACAACGGCGGCGTCGATTTCATCATTGTCGATAAGAAGCAGGCCACGGTCTATGTCTTCGACGCCCGCGCGCACCTACGCGCATCCGCGCCGGTACTGATCGGAGCGGCCGTCGGTGACGCATTGGCACCGGGCACCAGCTCGCTACCCTGGGCCGATGTGAGGCCGCAAGACCGCATTACGCCGGCGGGACGTTTCGTCGCGCAGCGGGGCCACGATGAGACTGGTCAGGACGTGGTCTGGTTAGATTACGATGCTGGCATTGCGATGCATCGCGTTTTCACCGCGGTTCCGCAGGAGCGTCGACTCGAGCGTCTGGCGACCAAGACCGTGACGGACAACCGGATCTCCTTCGGTTGCATCAACGTTCCCGCGGCGTTCTTCGTTGCGTACATCCAGCCCGTGTTCGCAAGGCACCCTGCGCTCGTTTACGTGTTGCCCGACACGTTGCCGGTACGACAGGTGTTCGCCGCTGCCGACCTCGCCTCGCGGCCCACCGTTGGGGCCGGGCGTTCATCCGTGCCCATGGACGACTGAATCGAGGGACCGCGAGCCCCTTGTCAAGGTTCGCCGGACATATCTCAATTACCTGCAGTTCAATACGTTAAATCAACGTGTTGGTAAATCTTCTTGCGCTTCTGGAATCTGAGATGCCGATGGTGCGTGTGCGAGTTTCACACGGTGCGGCATGGAGAACGAAGCGGCAAGGAGAACGAAGTGGCTTGGAGAACGAAGCGGCTTGGAGGCGTCGACGGGAATCGGTTGCCTCTGCAACGCTGCAGAATGCCTACGTCGATCACGAACTCGCCGCCTGCAGGTTCAGGGATCAGCGACTTGGGAAGCGCTTTCGCTCGCTGCTGAAAATGGGTCGCGCGACGACTGTTCCCGAAGTAGTCGCCGTCCTAGGCGCGCATGACCTCGTCGCGCAGTCCTCGCAGGTCGAACCAGAGATGCGAGATCTGGTGCGTGAAGAGCGGCCCGGAGTACAACACCTCGTAGCCGTAGATACGTCGCCATTGATAGATCGACGTCCACTCGACATAGCGCTACGTCGGCAGCGGAAAGGTCGGCGAGCTCGCGGATTTCTCGCTCGTTGTCGTTATCGTCGAGGAAAAACGCCGCCGTGGTCAGCATCCCCGCGAGCGAGAACGCGGTGTCGACGGTGGACAGCTCACACGTCCAGACCCGCCCGCCGCATGTCCAGGAAGTGGAACCAGAAGTCCTTGTAGCCGGCGGCATCCACTTCGGTGCCCTGCGCGCTGGCATCGAAGAAGCGCAGCGTCGCGACGGTTCGCTGCAGGGTGTCGGCATGGCTCATGAAGCCGCGCACGACGCCGACGGGATACGACGACGATCCTCGCGGTCGGCCGACCGGGCCGCTGCCCCGCTATCGAGGGTCTTCATGGCCTCGTCTCGGCGTCAGCTCCACCGTGATGGCGGCGATGGCGTGCGCCGGCATCGTCACGTCCAGATGGAGCGTGTCGCCCTCGTGCTTCCATTGCAGGGGCTCGCGCACGATCCGCGATGCGGTGCGCAACTGCTCGACTTCCCGGGGCTTGGGAAGCGCCGGGCTGCCCATCTCGATCCAGAGCTTCCTGGGATTGGCGTGATCGTCGTCGATGCGCTCGACGTAAACTCCGCGCGGCGAGAGCAGCCCGGTCAGCTGAATGCGGATCGACTCGGTCTGGATCGGGTGCCGTGGCAAGACGTGGTTCGTCAGCAGGACGGTGACCGCGTCGGGGCCGCGCACCACCCAGACGTCGACGGTGTCGTGCGCGCCCGAGACGGGTAAGGCCTCGGTGCCCAGCCGATGCAGCAGCTCGAAGGCGCGAAAGGAGGGCTTCGGGACACCCTGCAGGGTTAGCAGGCCGAAGCCACCCTGGAAGGCGGTCGCCGGCATGTAGTTCTCCTCGAAGATGTCGGTGAAGGTCCAGAAGCTGTAACCCTGGACGAGCCCGGTGGCCTCCATCATCGTCTTGACGACGACGGCCGCGGTATAGGGTTCGTCGTGCAGGTGATCGCGCGGATCGGACGATGAGCTCCATTCCGTGTAGTAGACCGGCCTGCCGCGCGCCTTGCGGTGCGTCTCCTGCGCCCATTCGCGCAGGATGCTGCGCCGGCTGTGCGCCAGTTGCGTCTCGGTGTCTTCGCCGATCGAGCCGAGCGCATCGGTGGCGTAATGGTGCGTGCTGACGAAGTCGAGCGGCACGCTGTTGTGCTCGCAGAAATCGACGAACTCGGTGATCCATTCGTTGTTCGCGGTCGCTGGGCCACCGACTGTGAGCCGCGCGTCCACGTCTTTGAGCTCAGCGCCGTGCAGCGGTACAAATCGAAGTATTGGTCTTGAGTTCCGGTCCAGAACGCCGGCAGGTTGGGCTCGTTCCACACTTCGAAGAACCAGGTGCCGACTTCCTCGATGCCGTAGCGCTCGACCCAGTGCGTCGCCAGCCTCGAAACGAGCGTCGCCCATTGACCGGTGTCGTTCGGCGGGGTGACGTTGGCGCCGTAGTGGAAGACCGTCTTGGCGCCGCTCGACAGTGTGGACGGCATGTAGCTCAGCTCCACGAAGGGCTTCATTCCGATCGCGAGAAGGAAGTCGCAGATCTGGTCGGCGTTGAAGAACGAGTAGAGCAGCTCGTTCCTCTCGCACATAAGCGTGCCCATCTCGTCACTCAGCAGCCCGTGAAAGCGGGTGTGGCGAAAGCCGAGCAGCGTGCGGCACTCGCGCAACTGCTGCTGCCAGTCCCCGCGCAGCGCGAGGGGCGCGTGGCCGCTGCCGACGGTGTGCTCCCAGAAGTGAGGCAATGGCGTGGCCTCGTCCCAGAGGGAACACGCGAACTGGAGATGACTCATGCGACCCGCCCTTTCGCTCTCATAGTTGGCGCGGAGATTTTCCCGAGCGCCAGTGCGCCTCGATCTGCTCCAGGCTCTTCCCCTTCGTCTCCGGCACCAGCCGATAGAAGAAGATCCAGGCGCCGATCGCGACGAGGCCGTACAGCCAGAACGTGCCGGCATGCCCCAGCAGCGAAACCAGCGTCAGGAAGGTCACGGCCACCAGCAGGTTCATCGCCCAGTTGGTCACGGTGACGGTGCTCATGGCAACGCCCCGGTTCTTGAGGGGATAGATCTCGGAGATCAGCAGCCAGAAGATGGGCCCGAGCCCGAAGGCGAAGCACGCCACGTAGATCACCAGCCCGCCGATGGCCACGTCGCTCTTGAAGCTCGCCAATTGCGGAAACTGGAACGCTGCGCCGAGGATCATGAGGCCGACGATCTGGCCGGCTACGCCGGTCAACAATAAGCGTCGCCGGCCGACCCGGTCGAGCAGGAAGATGGCGAGCACGTGGGAGCACCACATGACTGCGGTCAATCCCGCCCCCGCGAGAATGGCCGGCCCGGCGGCGCTGATGCCGACGAACTTGAAGATGGTCGGGGCGTAGTAGATGACGGTGTTGATGCCGGTGATTTGCTGAAACGTGGCGAGACCGAGGCCGACAATCATGGGCATCCGCAGCGACGGCTGCAGCAGTCCGGTCATCCCGCCTGCGCCCTGCTCGGCCATGCTGTGCTGGATGTCATCGATCTCCGCATTGACGTCCGAAGTCGTCCGCGCACGCTGCAGAACCTGTCGCGCCTGGATGATCTTCGACTTGCTTATGAGCCAGCGCGGGCTGTCGGGCAGCCAAAACATGCCGATCACGAGACCGATGGAAGGCAGAGCGGCGAGGCCGAACATGGGTGCGCCATTCGTGGCTCGCCGAAAACGCGTAGTCCACCAGGTACGCAACGACGATGCCGGTGGTGATGGCCAGCATGTTGACTGCTACCAGCGAGCCACGAACCTTCGCCGGCACAAGCTCGGCGATGTACATCGGCGAGATGAACGAGGCGATGCCGATGCCGACGCCGCTCGCCACCCTGGCGGCGATCAGCCACCCGACCGTGGGTGCGAACGCTGTTGCGATCGCGCTCAAGGTGAAGACGACGCCGGCGACGATGATCATCCGGCGACGCCCGAAGCGGCCCGTCAGGGCGCCCCCGGTACCGGCGCCGAAAACCGCGCCGATCAGGACGGTGCTGACAACGAGCTCTTCCATCCCCGAAGAGAGCGGAAAGTCGCCCTTGACGAAGAGAATCGCGCCGGAAATGACACCGGTGTCGTAGCCGAAGAGCAGTCCGCCAAGCGCCGCAATGGCCACGGCGACGTAGACGAACCGGTTGATCCCCGCTGCGGGAACGGCAGCCAACGCGATCGGCTCCGCCGCCGCGCTGGCGTGCGCCTTTGTTGCCATCTCCTTTACTTCAGTGCAGCGCCGAGGTCACCGGCGCGTCATCGCGATCGACCTCGGCATCTATTGACCTGAGTTCCGTTCGGGAGCCCGAGCGATCTCGGACTTCATGCGTCCGTATTCATCACGCGCAATCTCGCCACGTGCATACCGCTCGTCGAGGATATCGAGCGCGCCTTTCGGAGCCGCGCCGAATCTCCTATGCATCCTGTACGTATAGCCCCAGTTGCCGAAGCTCGAAAACATGAGGAAAACGATACCGATCCAGAGGAGCCAGATCCAGCCAAAACCGCCGTTGCCGTACATTTTGAACTCCTGATCCGATCACCGTCGCGTTACGCTCGGCTCTCCATGATGATCGGACGCATCACGAACGGCTTCTGTGCGCTGACACACGAACCTCCGCTCTACGGTCAGTTCTCGGATACGCCCGTGTCATGGGCCGGCCGCAGCCCACTCGAGACTTCGCCGGCGACGCGAATTGCAGATCGGCGGCTTCGCCACTTCCCTGCGCTTCGGCGACCCCGATACCCAGCGCCGCTTCAAACGGTTCCCTTAGAACTGCGTAGTCACGTGTCACATCAACGATGCCGTCACGTTTCCAAATCGAGCGCATTCAACCCGTGCGGTACCGCACCGACGCCGCCGTGGCGAACGACCATGCTCGTGTCCGCATACGCGCGACACAGCCGCTTACAGAAGCAGCTTCCTGTCTCGCGGCGCTTGGTCTCCCGTGGTCCCGTCCATTGCTCAGGGATGTCCAGACATATTGTGTCCGAAACTCATTTCGCACTGATCCCGGTGCGCTCTCGCCTGGAGGCGACCATGTTGACGAATTCGGCAAGATCGGTTCTCGTGCTTACAGTACTGGCAGCAGCGGGCTGCGCGTCCATCCCCGAGCGAGACATCGTGATGGAAAACGCGCACATATCCGTGAATGCTGCGCGCGGCAATTCGCAGATAGTTACCTACGCACCCGCGGAACTCGATCAGGCCGTCGCAACACTGCGTCAGGCGGATGATCTGGCGGCCCGCGGTGGTCCAATCGCCGATGTGGACCAGCTCGCCATGCTTGCCAGCCAGCGCGCGGGCCTCGCGCAGGAAGCGGCGCGAGCACGCAGCGAGGAAGCCGCGCGGATGGTGCAGCGTAGGGCCAACGACGCTCAGTTGACGGCGGACATGAGTCGGCGCCAAGCGGACGCGGCACAGAATCAGGCCGCCGATGCACAGCGCCAAGCTGACGATGCACAGCGCCGCGCCACGTCGATGCAGCCGCACGCCGACGTCTACGCTTCGCCAGCATACGATTACCGCAGGCGCCAGAACGAGCCACTGTACGAGGCCAATGTCAGCGACGTTCGTGCCGTGGTCGGTCCGCCGCAGCAGCGTTGCTGGGTGGATCGCCAGCAGGTCGACAATGGTAGCTCCACCGGTATCAACATTCCGGGCGCCATCGTCGGAGGTGCGATCGGCGGGATCATCGGACACCAGATTGGCGACGGCCGCGGGAAGGATGTCGCGACAGGTATCGGGGTCGTTGGTGGTGCAGTGGTTGGAGCCAACATCGGCCGCACCTCGGACGGTCAGGTCTACACCCAGAACGTACAACGGTGCAGACACGTACCCGCCGCCGCGCGCCTAGATTATTGGGATGTCACATACGACTTCCGCGGTTACGAGCATCGGGTGCAAATGACGACGCCACCGGGTCCTACTATCGTGGTCAACGCGCAAGGCGAACCCAGGGTTTGATTGCCGTCAAACGCGTCGCGATCAGATCGGTAGCACGGCCCGCCTGATTCGATTTGGCGGGTCGTTGCTTCTGCACGGTTGGCGCGCACGCAGAAATGTCAACGACGCCAACCTCTACCTTACAACAGGAGTCGATTCATGTACTGAGTCAGCTTACAGAGCTGGCCTCGAGTAACCGGACAGCGGGATAAGTGGTAGCTCTGCTCTTGAAGCGCTTGGATTCTCCGGACCGTCTTGATAGTTAGTTTTCGGCGTTCTTTGCCCGATTCTGGCGGGCAAACTCCTCTGGTGTGGCGTCGTTGTGAGCCATGTGAGGTCGAGTCTCATTGTAGTCTCGGCGCCAGGCTTCGCTAATCGCCTGCGCCTCCTCAACGGTTTCGAACCGATGCACGTTCAAGCATTCATCGCGATAGGATCCGTTGAAGGTCTCCACGAAGCAGTTGTCGGTCGGTTTGCCGGGTCGACTGAAGTCGATGGTGACGTGATGCTGATAGGCCCATCCGGAAAACGCCAAAAATGCTCACTCTGTCATTCGGGAAAGCCTCCTTACTGCTCTTCAGAAGCTCGGGAACTTCGGGTCAGGCACGCGTCGGACGCGGCTGCCGCGCGAATGCGCGGCGACGTCAGTGATATCCGACGTCGGCGCTCACCTTCCCGCGGAACACGTAATACGCCCAGCCAAGGTACATGAAGATGATCGGCAGCAGGAACAGCGTGCCGATCAGCAGGAACGCCTGTGCGGAGGGCACTGCGGCGGCGTCCCATAGCGTGAGTCGATAGGGGACGATGTACGGAAACACGCTGATGCCGAGCCCGAGGTAGCTCATCGCGAAGAGCCCCATCGCACCCACGAACGGAACGTAGTCGCTGCTGCTGCGCAGCGAGCGCCAGATTGCCCACGCGATCAGCGCCGTCAGCACCGGCACGAACGCGAACCACGCGAGGTTGGGCCACGTGAACCAGCGCGCCGCGATCTCTTCGTGAAGAAGCGGTGTCCAGATACTGACGACGGCGATGAAGGCGAGCATCGCGACGAGCGCCAGCGTCGCGCATCGGCGCGCCCAGGTCTGAAGCGCGCCTTCGGTCTTCATGACGAGCCACGCCGAGCCGAGAAGGACGTAGCCGGCGACGAGGCCCGCGCCGGTGACGAGCGGGAACGGCGCGAGCCAGTCGAAGCTGGTGCCGGTGAAG
The DNA here is from genome assembly GCA_025981645.1 of Burkholderiales bacterium. Lineage (GTDB taxonomy): Bacteria > Pseudomonadota > Gammaproteobacteria > Burkholderiales > Casimicrobiaceae > VBCG01. The sequence continues at coordinate 15,699 of JAICXH010000027.1, read as the reverse complement.
GCGCGACCGGTGACCGTGAAGCCCTGCACGAACATCCCGAGCACGACGCCCTGCGAGAACGTCGCGACAAGCGAACCGCCGAAGAACGCCCGGTTCCACCAGGGCCGGTGCGCAGGATCGCGGCTCCTGAACTCGAAGGCCACTCCGCGGAACATGAGGCCAAGGAGCATCAGCAGGATCGGGAAATAGACAGCCGGAATGACGATCGCGAACGCCACCGGGAACGCGGCCAGAAGCCCCATGCCGCCGAGGATCAGCCAGGTTTCGTTGCCGTCCCAGATCGGCGCGACCGAATTCATCATCAGGCTGCGCGCGTCCTCGTCGGCCGCGAATGGAAACAGGATCCCGACGCCGAGATCGAAGCCGTCGAGCAGCACGTACATGAACACGCCGACGCCGAGGATGACGGTCCAGACGGGGACGAAGTCGAGGTGCATCGCGGTCTCCGGTCAGAACGCGTCGGCGCCGGAGAGCGGGCGCGCCGGACGCTCGGCGAGGCGCGCGTCGCGGGACTCGACGTGCTCGGGCGGGCCCGCCTTCGCGAGGCGCAGCATGTACATGAGCCCGGCCCCGAACACGATGGCGTACACCGCGATGTAGAGCACGAGCGAGATCACGACGTCGCCGCCGGTCAGCGACGGTGTGACCGCGTCGTGCGTGCGAAGGAGTCCGTAGACGACCCACGGCTGGCGCCCGACCTCGGTGACGATCCACCCGGCGATCACCGCGATGAACCCGGCCGGAGCCATTGCCGCGCATACGCGCAGGTAGGCCGGGGTATCGAAAAGCCTGCGGCGAAAGCGCAGCCACAGCCCCCACCACGCGGTGGCGAGCATCAGGAGCCCGAGTCCGACCATCGCACGGAACGCGAAGAACACCGGCGCGACCGGCGGCCGGTCCTGAGCGGGAACCGACTTCAGACCCTTGACGACGCCGTCGAGCGAGTGTTCGAGGTAGAGGCTTGCGAGCCCGGGGATCGCGATCTCGGCGCGATTTCGCTCCGCGGCCTGATCAGGAATCGCGAACAGCACCGCGGGCGCGCGCGCCTCGGTGTTCCACAGACCTTCCATCGCGGCCACCTTGACCGGCTGATGGTCGAGCGTGTTGAGGCCGTGCAGATCACCGGCGACGATCTGGATCGGAACGAAAATCGCGACGAACACCACCGTCATCGAAAGCGCGCGCCGCGATACGTCGACGTTGCGCCCCCGGCGCAGGTGCCAGGCGCTCACGCCCAGCACGGTGAACGCGGTGGTGAGGTAGAACGCGATGACGGTGTGGACGAGGCGATACGGAAACGACGGATTGAAGATGATGGCGAGCCAGCTCTGCGGCATGAAGCGTCCGTCGACGATCGTGTAGCCGGCGGGGGTCTGCATCCAGCTGTTGGCGGAGAGGATCCAGAACGACGAGAAGAGCGTGCCGAGCGCGACCATCAGCGCCGCGAAGAAGTGCATCCACGGCGGCACCAGCTTGCGCCCGAACAGGAGGATGCCGAGGAAGCCCGCTTCGAGGAAGAAGGCGACGAGGCCCTCGTAGGCGAACAGCGGCCCCAGCACGTTGGCGACCGCGTCGGAGTAGCGGCTCCAGTTGGTGCCGAACTGGAACGGCATCACGATGCCCGAGACGACGCCCATGCCGAACGACACCGCGAACATCCTCGTCCAGAACACCGAGAGGCGCAGATAGATCGCGTTCCGCTTCGCGACGTGGAGCCCTTCGAGGAGCACGATGAACGACGCGAGGCCGACGGTGAACGCCGGCAGCAGGATGTGGAGCGCGATGACGAACGCGAACTGCAGGCGGGAGAGCAGGACGGGATCGAGTGTCACGGCGTTTTCGACGGCACGTCCGGTTAGCGCGCCGCGCGCACCGTGTCGAGGATTGCTTCGCCGGAAACACTGACCGTCACCTCGCTCTCGCCACCTTCGACGGAGATCGGTGCCGGTCCGGCCGCGGCGGCGGCGGCACGGAACATCGGCCGCGGCCCGCCGCCTTCGCTCGTCTGGATGCTGACGCGGCCCGCGCGATAGCTGCCGGCACCGAAGCCCTGCGCAGCAGCCTGCGCGCGCGCCTGCCACGCGCGAATGGCTTCGCCGGTCAGCCGGTTCTCGGCCGCGTGGCGCGCGTCGCGGCTCACCGAAAAATCGAGTCCCGACAGCAGCAGGCCCGATGCCTGCAGCCGCGTCACCAGCGCGGCGATGGTCGCGAACTCGGCGCCGTCGAGCGCGATCGACTGCACGACCCGCCAGTGTGGCGGATGGTTGGGCTCGGATACCTGCCAGGTGCTGTACCCCGCGCTCGACGCGTCGACGCCGCCGACCGCACGGGCCGCAGCCATCGCCTTGCCGATGCGCAGGTTGACGTCGTTCGCGGCCTTCCCTGCATCGGCGTTGTCGGCCTCGGCCCTGAGCACTGCGTGCATGCGGTCGTTCGCGACCTTTGCGCTCGCCGAGGCGCTCACGGTAACGATCGGCTGCGGCGTCGGAGCGTCGGTGACAATCGGCGGCGCAGGCGGTGCGACGACGACGGGCTGTGCGGCGGTGCTGCACGCGATGACCAGTGCGATTGCGAACGCGACCGAAGCAGAAATCGAACGTCGCATCGAGGATCTCCTGTCAGGGGCGGCCAGTAGCCGCCGCAATCCATTCAGGCAGCGCAAGTATCGCATCACGATTCGACCATGAGAAGCAGCGGGCGGCGGCGTCCTGCCACGGCCACCACCGATAACTGAGATGCTCGCGCGGCGCGAGCCGCACGGGGACCTCGACCGCGACCGGCAGCGAGTACACGTGCTCGGTGTTGTGGGTCGTCCCCGGCGCGAAGCGGTGCCGCCAGCGCGCGAAGATCTCGAAGCGGTTGGTCGTCTTCCAGTCGATGACGCCGCCGTGCTCGGTTGCGATGATCCCGGTCTCCTCGACGACTTCGCGCGCCGCAGTCCGGTCGAGCGGCTCGTCGTCGTTACGGCTTCCGGTCACCGATTGCCAGTGCCCCGGGAAGTCGGCTCGCTCGAGAAGGAGCACGCGCAGGTCCGCCGTGTGGATGACGACGAGCACCGAGACCGGCTGCTTGTAGCGCGCTGGCTCGTGAACGGAGCCGTCTTCCACCTTGTCACCTGCCACCGCGCACGGCGCTGCCCGTCGGCACGTTCATCCGACCAGCACCCAGAAGGCGAGGTGGCGCTCGCGCCAGAAACTCGCTGCCTCGGTCAGGATCTCCTCGAGCGTTTCCCAGTCGTGCGGATGGCCGTGCCAGAAATGGGCGGCGTGCGCGAGGTGGATCGCGCAGCCCTTCTTGCCGAGCCAGTCGTGATCCTCGAGTACGTCGGCGAGCGCATCGAAGTTGTTGCCGAAATGCGCTGGCAGGTGCAGGCCCCGGGTGAGCGTGGCGAAGAGCGATGCACGGTCGACCACCGCACCGAGGTCCAGCTCGAGATAGCGCAAGCCAGCGTGCCCCGCAGCCGTCGAGACGAGGTCGCCATGGCCGTGGTATTCGATCACACCCGCATCGTCGACACGGCTCAGGTCGGGCAGCTTCACTCGCGAATCTTCCGGAACGTCTGGTAATGATCGTCCGTGTAGTAGCAGGAGTCGGGTGTACTTCTCGCTCCACCGCAGATGATGCGCCTCGCGCCGCGATTGTGCACGCCCGGCGTCTTCACCGTGTATTCGTGATAGTACCCATGGGGTTCGCGGGGAAGGTGCCGCTCGCGATTGCCGAAGGTGATGCCGTCGCGCTCATAGGGAAACGGCCCGCCGTCGTGAATGCGCCGCAGCGTGGTGCGTGCTTCGTGCGGGAGGTCTGCAACGGTGATCTCCGTGCGTCCGGCGCCGCCGGAATGCTCGCGAGCGATCGCCGGTGCGGGGAGGGCGACCGCTGCAACGACGCCCGCCAGGACCACCGCGGCAAGCGTCCCGCGCATGTCAATCGGCGTGCGCGTGCTGCGTATCGGACGCGCGCACGCGCAGGTGCAGGTCGCGAAGCTGCTGCTCGGTGACCGGTGTCGGCGCTCCGACGAGCAGGTCCTGGCCGCGCTGGGTCTTCGGAAACGCAATCACGTCGCGAATGGACTCGGCACCGCACATCAGCGCGACGATGCGGTCGAGCCCGAACGCAATGCCGCCGTGCGGCGGCGCGCCGTAGCGCAGCGCGTCGAGGAGGAAGCCGAACTTGCGGCGCTGGTCGTCGGCGCTCAGGCCGAGCGACTCGAACACCCGCGCCTGCACCTCGGGGCGATGGATGCGCACCGATCCGCCGCCGATCTCCCAGCCGTTCATGACGACATCGTAGGCTTTCGCAAGCGCGCTTCCCGGGTCGGGTGTGAAGCGCAGGTCGTGACCGTCCTTGGGCGCGGTGAACGGATGATGGCGCGCACCCCAGGCGCCGGTCGCCTCGTCCTGCTCGAACATCGGGAAGTCGACGACCCACAGCGGCTTCCAGCCTGATTCCGCAAGCCCGCGCAGACGTCCGATGTGCACGCGCAGCGCTCCGAGCGCATCGGCGACGATCTTCGCGCGGTCGGCACAGAAGAAGATCAGGTCGCCGTCGACTGCGCCGCAGCGCTCGAGGATCGCGCGCAGCACGGGCTCCGCAAGAAACTTGACGATCGGCGACTGCAGCCCTGCGTCGTTCGGCTTGGACGCGTCGTTGACGCGGATCCACGCGAGCCCCTTCGCGCCGTGGGCCGCGACGAACGGCGCGCAGTCGTCGATCTCCTTGCGCGTCATCGCGCCGCCTCCGGGGATACGCAGTGCCGCGACGCGGCCGTTGGCGAGCTCGGCCGCCTGACGGAACACCTTGAACTCGGCCTCGCGCACGACGTCGGTGAGCTCGGTCAACCTGAGCGCGATCCTCAGATCGGGCTTGTCGGAACCGTAGTCGCGCATCGCGTCGGCGTAGGCGAGCACCGGGAACGGGTCGGGAAGCTCAACGGCGAGCGTCTCGCGGAACATCGTCCGGACGAGATCCTCCATCAGCGCGCGGATCTCGGTCTCGTCGAGGAACGAAGTCTCGACGTCGATCTGCGTGAACTCCGGTTGGCGGTCGGCGCGGTTGTCCTCGTCGCGGAAGCACTTGACGATCTGGTAGTAGCGGTCGAAGCCCGCAATCATCAGCATCTGCTTGAAGAGCTGCGGCGACTGCGGCAATGCGTAGAACTCGCCGTGATGCAGGCGCGATGGCACGAGGAACTCGCGCGCGCCCTCGGGCGTCGACTTGTAGAGCACGGGGGTCTCGATGTCGACGAAACCGTGCGCGTCGAGAAAGCGCCGCGCCGACGCCGCGGCGCGGTGGCGCAGCCGCAGGTTGCTCTGCATCGCGGGGCGCCGCAGGTCAATGACGCGATGCTGCAGACGCACCGTCTCGGACAGGTTCTCGTCGTCGAGCGAGAACGGCGGCGTCGCCGATGCATTGAGGATCTCGATCGAGTGCGCGAGCACCTCGACCTCGCCCGACACGAGGTTCGGGTTCACCGTCCCCTCGGGGCGCGCGCGCACCGCACCTTCGATCGCGATGCAGTATTCGTGGCGCAGCTTCTCGGCGACGGCGAAGCTCTCGGGACGGTCGGGGTCGAAAACGACCTGCAGCAGCCCCTCGCGGTCGCGCAGGTCGACGAAGATCACCCCGCCGTGGTCGCGCCTGCGGTGCACCCAGCCGGTGACCGTGACGTACCGGCCGAGGAAGCTGCGATCGATGCGCCCGCAGTAGTCAGTGCGTTTCAACGCGCTCTCCGGTCCGTGCCGCCGCCGCGCGCGCCGAGCGCGTGCCGATGCGCGGTGCGACGACGCCCATCGAGATGATGTACTTGAGCGCTTCGTCGACCGTCATGTCGAGCTCGTGCACCTGCGCGATCGGGAGCATCACGAAATAGCCGCCGGTCGGGTTCGGCGTCGTCGGAACGTACACGCTTAGGTATTCGCCACTGAGGTAGCTCATCACCGCCGGCGCCGGAGCTCCGGTGAGGAAACCGATCGTCCAGCACCCGGGGCGCGGAAACTCGACGAGGAGCGCCTTGCGGAATGCGTTTCCGCTGCCCGAGAGCAGCGTGTCGCTCACCTGCTTCACCGACGAGTAGATCGACTTCACGAACGGGATGCGCCCGAGGATCGCCTCCCACGCGTGAATCAGCCGCTGGCCGAAGAAGTTCGCGGCCACGACTCCGGTCAGGAACAGGATCACGAACGCGACGACGACGCCGAGACCCGGGATGTCGAAGCCGAAGAGCTGGTGCGGCTGCAGGCTCGTCGGCAGCACGAGCAGGATCTGGTCGAGCGACGACAGCAGCCAGTGGATGACCCAGATCGTGATGCCGAGTGGCACCCAGACGATCAGACCGGCAATCAGGTAGCGCTTCAAGCCGAGCTACCCGATGCCGAACCCGTCGGGGTCGTGCCGCTCGACGTCGAGCTTCCGGCGGCGGCTTTCGATTCGCCCGACTTTGAATCGCTCGACGAGCGCCGTTCACTCGTTGCCGCGGCGCCTTCGGATCCCGCCGTGCCGCCGGAACCGGGCGCACCGCCGTGGGCTCCCGCACCCGCACGGTCGCTGCCGCCCTTCGCTCCATCGCCCGCACCTTCGGCGGCCGGTTTGTCCTTCGCGCCGCCGTCGCCGGCGCCGGAAGACGCATCCGGCGCCTTTGCCCCACGTTTCGCGCCGCTGTTGCGAAAATCGGTGACGTACCAGCCCGAGCCCTTCAACTGGAAGCCCGCCGCCGAGACGAGCTTCACGAGATCGGGTCGATGGCAATGCGGGCATTCGACCTGCGGCGGATCGGAGAACTTCTGCAGGACTTCAATCTGGTGGCCGCAGGAGGAGCAACGGTACTCGTAAATCGGCATGGCGTGGCGCTCGCGCGACCGCCGGGGTCGCCTGCGAAGCGTTTGATTAGCAAGGGATAATGATAGCATCCGTGCTCGGGCCCACGATCGCGCCGCGAGCGGCTGCGATCATCGGCGAACCGTTGTGTCGCAATCGTCTTCGTCATTGGTCGATGGCCATGCATTGGATCTGGTGGATCGCTGCGGTTGTCCTGGTCGGCGCCGAACTCGCCACCGGGACGTTCTATCTGCTGGCGATCGCCATCGCGCTGGCGCTGGGCGGCCTCGCCGCGTGGCTCGGTGCAGCCGAGTCGACGCAACTGCTGATTGCCGGAGCGCTGTCGATCGCCGGCCTCGTTGTAGCGCATTTGTGGCGCCGCCGGCACGGCGAACCGCGCGCGATGCCTTCGCTCGACATCGGGCAGTCGGTCAGCGTCCACGCATGGAAGGCCGACGGCACCGCGCGAGTCGAATATCGCGGCTCGCACTGGGATGGCGTGCTCGCCACGCCCGACACGCCGAAGAGCGCAACGATGTACATCGTCGGCATGCGCGGCTCGACGCTCGTCCTCGGCGCCGGTCCGCGGTGATGCGTACCCGGCTCGACGCGCCGTCCACGGCGCCGCTTCGCTGATCCGACCCCGCTCAGGAGAACCTTCATGCCCATCGGCTCGTCGCTCGTCACGCTGATCCTGTTCATCGTCATCCTGATCGCAGTCGTCAAGACGATCCGCGTCGTGCCGCAGCAGCGTGCGTGGATTGTCGAGCGGCTCGGCCGCTTTCACGCGGTGCTGCAGCCGGGGCTCAATTTCGTCGTCCCGTTGGTCGATCGCGTCGCCTATCGCCACGACCTGCGCGAGATCCCGCTCGACGTGCCGCCGCAGGTGTGCATCACGAAGGACAACACGCAGCTTCAGGTCGACGGGATCCTCTACTTCCAGGTGACCGACGCGCGGCTAGCGTCCTACGGCTCGACCAACTACGTGCTCGCGATCACCCAGCTCGCGCAGACGACATTGCGCAGCGTGATCGGCCGCATGGAGCTCGACCGCACGTTCGAGGAGCGCGACCAGATCAACGCGGCGGTGGTGTCGGCGCTCGATGCCGCCGCGCCGAGCTGGGGCGTCAAGGTGCTGCGCTACGAGATCAAGGACTTGACCCCACCGGCCGAGATCCTGCGCGCGATGCAGGCGCAGATCACCGCCGAGCGCGAGAAGCGTGCCGTGATCGCGACCTCCGAAGGCAAGCGGCAGGAGCAGATCAACCTCGCCGAAGGCGCGCGTGCGGCAGCAATCGCCCAGTCGGAGGGCGAGAAGCAGGCCGAAATCAACAACGCCCAGGGTCAGGCGACCGCGACGCTGGTCAAGGCCGAAGCGACCGCGAAGGCGATCCGCCAGGTCGCCGAGTCGATTGGCGCCCAGGGCGGCATGCAGGCGGTGAATCTGCGCGTCGCCGAGCAGTACATCGAGCAATTCGGCAATCTCGCACGCACCAACAACACGCTGATCCTGCCGGCCAACGTCGCCGACATCGCCGGGCTCATCGCGACCGCGATGACCGTGGTCAAGGGCGCTTCGCCGCCGGCATCGGCGCCGGGCCGCGCCTGACACGGAGCTCGCTCATGGAAATCAGACAAAGCACATTCATCGTCACCGGCGGCGCGTCGGGCCTCGGCGCCGCGACGGCGAAGATGATCGTCGAAGGCGGCGGTCGCGTGGTGATCGCCGATCTCAAGGAGGACGAAGGGACGGGGCTCGCGGCGAGCCTCGGCGCCTCGGCGCGCTTCGTGCGCACCGACGTGACGAGCGAGGAGAGCGCTGTCGCAGCAGTGCGTGCGGCGCGCGAGGCGTTTGGCGCCCTGCACGGCCTCGTCGCCTGCGCGGGCATCGTCCACGGCGAGAAGGTGGTGGGCCGCGAGGGGCCGCACACGCTCGCCGGCTTCGTGCGCGCGATCACCATCAACCTAGTCGGGACCTTCAACGTGCTGCGGCTCGCCGCGGCTGCGATGGCCGACAACGCACCCAACGCCGACGGTGAGCGAGGCGTGATCGTCAATACCGCATCGGTGGCCGCGTTCGACGGCCAGATCGGACAGGCGGCCTACTCGGCGTCGAAGGCGGGTGTGGTCGGGATGACGCTGCCGATCGCGCGCGAGCTCGCAAAGAGCGGCATTCGCGTGATGACGATCGCGCCCGGCATCTTCGAGACGCCGATGATGGCGAGCCTCGCTCCCGACGTGCAGGAGGCGCTGGGCAAGATGGTCCCGTTCCCGCCGCGCCTCGGTCGTCCGCGCGAGTTCGCTGCGCTGGTACGGGCGATCGTCGAGAACCCTATGCTGAACGGCGAGGTGATCCGCCTCGACGGGGCAATCAGAATGGCGCCGAAGTAGGCGCTGCGGCTGCCGCGGCGGACGCCGCGCGCGTTTCCTTGGCGACGATCGACAGCGTCGCCCAGCACCAGTCGCCGCGCTGTTCGACGACGTTGCGCAGCGTGATCGTGTAGATCGAACGCGGCGTCGTCAGGATGAGCTCGCGACCGGCCGAGTAGTCGGCGACCGGGAGGATCACCGACTTCGCGAGCACCGGCTTGTGATGTCGCGACGGCGGCGGAAGGTAGAGGGCAGCGATCGCCGGCCCCAGCATCGCGGTGTCGAGCCCTTCGACCTCCATGCCGCTGCCGTTGGCGCCGCCGCGCTTCGGACGCAGGCGGACTGCCTTGAAGTGATCGCAGATCAGCGAGACTCCGATCTCGGTCCTCCCCGCTGGCAGGCGCTTCAGGCGGCGCGTGACGCCGAGGCGCCAGCGCGCGATGTCCGACTGGCACACGGCGATCAGAGCACCGAGCGCGCGTCCCGGCGCGAGTTCGCCTTGCGCGACGATGCGCAGGCCCGATGTACTGCGGTCGGTCACCTGCCAGATCGTGTGATCACCGACAGAGAGCGTTGCGCACAGTGTGTCGCTGGCAGCCGCGGTCGCCGGGCGGGGCCACGACGATCGCGAATACCCGGCCTGCCGCGTCGAACGCAGCTCGATGGCATTGCCGGCGGAATCGTCCTCGTCGGCGAAATCGTGTTCCTTGCGCAGGTGGTGAATCGCAGCGAGGCCGACGCGCACGCGGGCGGGCACCTCGCACACTTCGCGCGACTCGGATCGCATCTCGCCTGCCCGATTGGTCGACATCGCGATGCGCATCTTCTCGAGCACGCTGACCCGCTCGCGTGCGACGACTCCGGTCATGTTGTCAGCGTCGAGCGCTCCGCGCTCGGCGGCGATCGCCGAATCGAAGCAGCCGACCATCGGCGTCGTGTCGAGAAAACGCACCGAGGGGCCGCTGCGGCCACCGCTTCCGCGCGAGAGGCCACAGTCCGCGTTGAGATCGAGGGCGAAGTCCTCGTCGCTCGCCGGTGCCGGGGTGAGCTTGAGCCGCGAGCTGCACCCGCGAATCTGTCCGGTCGCCCAGTCGATCTGGGCCGTCGAGAGGTTGCCGCTGCCGAGCAGGTGCATCACGAGCGCGCAGATGTAATCACGCTCGATCGTCCGGTGGTGCGCGCCCGGTGCACCGTCGCCCGCGGAAACGTGGAGCCGCTCGATGCCGAGCTCGGCCGCCCGCAGGTAGATCCGATGGAGGCTGCGCCACCGCGCGGGAATCCACGCTTCGTGGTTGCCGATGCGCAGCTTCGCGTCGGAAGTGTAGTGGTGCAGAACGCGCACCGTCAGACTCGGGACGATGGTCTTCCAGGCAGCGTAGCGTTCGGCATCGAGTGCCGTGTCGAGCACGGTCTCGTAAGCGCTGATGAAACCGGTGATCAGATCGACGTTGGCCTTCCAGATCCGTTCCTGCAGCCCGCTGCCGAGCGTCGAAGCCTCGACGAGTTGGCGCGCGAGCTTGCGTCGATCGGGCCCCAGCGCACGGTCGACGTGCATCAGCGCGTGCGCGACGCCGTGGTCGATCGTCGCCTGGCCGTCGCGCAATTGCGCGAGCGCCTCGATGGCGAGCCGCGTACGCGTCATGACGTCGAGCGGAGGAAGCGCTTCGAGCCACAGCGTGGCCGATTTGACCGATTGGAAGGCGTGCGCGCCCGCGCGCCCGGGATTGAGAAAGGACAGCATGCGAAGCCCGAATACCGCGACTCCGGGCCAATCCCGGAGTGCATCAGCCTCGACGAAGCAAATCCGGTGCCAGGTCAGTCGCGCCGGGCGAGCGCGATCGCTGCGGCGATCATCGCGACGAAGAACACGAACGTCCAGCCGGCGATCGAGAGGCCGAGCAGCACCCAGCCTTTCTCGGCGCATTCGCCGCTGCCCTCGAGGACCTTGCGCACGACGTCGGTGAACGGGAGGGTGTCGAGCATGTAATTGAGGCCCGGCCCGCACGCCGGCACGAGGTCCTTCGGCAACGACTGCAGCCAGATCTGCCGGGCGGCGAAGAGTGCGCCGGCGCCAGCCGCGATCACGGTGAGGGACGCATAGAACGCCGCACCCGATCGCTTCGGGTTGTGCAGCGCTGCGAGCAGGAACACGATGCCGACCGCGATCACGGCGACGCGCTGGAAGATGCACAGCGGGCAGGGCTCGATGCCCTTACCGTATTGCAGCCACGACGCCCAGGCGATCAACGCCGCGCAGACGACGAAGCCGAGCACGTAGGCGGGCCGCCGCTGCGGCAGCACGATGAGCGCGAGCGCCGCAACGCCGATCGTCATCACCAGCACGCGGTACGACGCTTCCGATAGCGACGGCTCGCCACCGAACCAGCGAAAGAGCGCCTCCTGTCCGATCAGCGCGAGACAGAGGATCAGGGCGGCCCAGGGAAGGGGAATGGTCGGGTAACGGTTCATGTCGATTGCGAGAGGGCGAGTGCCTGGTCGAGGTCCCACAGTATGTCGTCGACCGACTCCAGCCCGACCGACAGACGTATCAGCTCGGGGAGCACCCCGGCCGCGCGCTGCTCGGCTTCGTCGAGCTGGCGATGCGTGGTCGACGCCGGATGGATGATCAGCGATTTCGCGTCGCCGATGTTGGCGAGATGCGACAGCATCTGCACCGCCTCGATGCAGCGCACGCCCGCCGTCGCACCGCCGCGTACGCCGAACGTGAGAATCGCACCGGCGCCATGCGGCAGGTAGCGGCGGGCGAGCGTGTACGACGGCGAGTCGGGCAGTAGCGGGTAGTTGACCCAGGCGACCGCCGGATGCGCGGCGAGGTGCCGGGCGACCGCGAGCGCCGATTCGCAGTGCCGCGGCATCCGGAGGTGCAGCGTCTCGATTCCCTGCAGCAGCAGGAAGGCAGACAGCGGAGCGAGCGTCGGCCCCAGCGTGCGCATCGCCTCCATGCGCATCTTCATCGTGAAGCCGAAGTCGCCGAAGGTCTCGTGGAAGATCACGCCGTGGTAGCCGCGCGACGGCTCGGTCATCTGCGGGAAGTGGCCGTTATCCCACGGGAAGCGGCCCGATTCGATGACGATGCCGCCCATCGTCGTGCCGTGCCCGCCGAGGTACTTGGTGAGCGAGTGGACGACGATGTCGGCGCCGTGCTCGATCGGGCGGCACAGCCACGGTGACGCCATCGTGTTGTCGATGACGAGCGGCACGCCGCCCGCGTGCGCGATCTCGGCGAGCGCCGCGATGTCGACGACGTTGAGCTGCGGATTGCCGATCGTCTCGGCATAGACGGCCTTGGTGTTCGGGCGCAGCGCCGCGCGGACCGCATTGGTATCGCCGGTGTCGACGAACGTGGTCTCGATGCCGAGGTCGGCAAGCGTGACGGCGAGCTGCGAGTAGGTTCCGCCGTAGAGCGTGTGCGCGGCGACGAGGTGATCGCCCCTGCGTGCCAGCGTGAAGAAGACGAGCGACTGCGCGGCCATCCCGGTCGTCGCGGCGAGCGCAGCACGCCCGCCTTCGAGCGCCGCGACGCGCTCCTCGAGCGCGGCGACCGTCGGATTGGAGATGCGCGAGTAGACGTTGCCGAAGGTCTGCAGGTTGAACAGCGACGCCGCGTGGTCGACGCTGTCGAACACGAACGATGTCGTCTGGTAGATCGGCTGCGCACGCGCGCCGGTCTCGCGATCGGGGATCTGCCCGGCATGCAGGCACAGCGTGTCGAAGCCGAAGCGCCGGTCAGCCATGCGGACGCCGCGCCGAGATGACGCCGGTGTTGACTCCGGCCCAATTGAGCCCGCCCATCAGGCGCGCGTGCTCGATCTTCACGCAGCGATTCATCACGACATCGAGCCCGGCGTCCGACGCGCGTTTCGCTGCCCCGGCATTCTCGATGCCAAGCTGCATCCACAGGACCTTGGCGTGAATCGCGATCGCGGCCTCGGCGATCGCAGGAATCGCGGGTGCGCGCCGGAAGCAGTCGACGATGTCGACCGGTACCGGAATCGACGCGAGGTCGGGATAGCAGGTCTCGCCGAGCACCGATGCATAGGCCGGGTTGACGGGAACGATCCGGTAACCGTGCTCCTGCATGTATTTGGCGGCGAAGTTGCTGGGCCGATTCCAGTTCGCCGACAATCCGACGACTGCAATCGTCCGCGAGCCGGTGAGGATCCTTCGCAGACCTGGAATGTCGTCGACGATCGGCATTGACGGAGACGTTGCGGTGCCCGTGCCGCGTACCTAGCGCGGGCGGCCCTGCGGTGTCGCGTAGGGGTACTCGTCGCTGATCCGCCGGCCCGACGAGATCGCGTCGTCGAGGCCCGATGGCAGCCGCGGGTAGTCGCCGGGCCCGAACGTGCGGCAGGTGCCGCCGAAGTCGCTGTCGCTGCAGAAGATCCAGTAGCCGCGCTCGACGCGAAGCGACCGCGCGCGATCGTTGAATCCCGAGCGGTCGAGATTGCGCACGACGTCGCCGCCGATCACGTACTGGCGCCCGCCGAAGTCCGCGTCGCTGTAGAGGATTGCGCGCACGCGTTGGCCCCACGCCGGCGGGTACCCGGTCGCTGCGCCGAAGCCGCCCGCCACCGGACGCAGCGAGCTCAGCTTGGCGGCGAGGTCGCCTAGCGAACGATAAGTTCCCGGGTCGAACACCTTGCAGTTCCCCGCGTAATGCGCATCGGAGCAGAGCTGCCAGCGACCCGCGTAGATGATCATCGAGCGCGCGCGATCGTTGAATCCGGTGCGGTCGAGGCTGTCCACCGGACCCGACACCGCAAACGCGGTGCCGCGCTGCTCGAAGTCGTCGAACAGCACGAGCGGGGCGCCTTGGCCGCGTGCACCTGCGGGTGCTTCGTACGACCGCGGATTCGAGTCGGGCCCCCCTTGGGCGAGCGCGGCCGCCGGCGCCGCCACGGCGGCGAGGACGACGACGAGCTTCAGCAACTGCATCATCCGAACGACCACGTCGTTTCTCCACTGGTAATGGTTGCGCTCCGATGCATCGCGTCCGGCGAAACGTGGGCGGCCGCGGGCCTCGGCAGCCGATGCGGCGCGTCGGGCTTCCAGCCGTGCAGCGTCAGCAGCAGCGCGAAGCCGATCACGTATGCGAGCGCGACGTGCCATCCCGCGCGCAGCCACGCGAACACCGACTTGCCCTGCGGAAAGAGATTGGTCAGTGCAACGCCGGCGGACGAACCGAACCAGATCATCGATCCGCCGAAGCCGACGGCAAATGCGACGAAGCCCCAATCATAGCCTCCCTGCTTCAACGCGAGCGCGGTCAGCGGAATGTTGTCGAACACTGCCGAGACGAAGCCGAGACCCAACGCGACGTGCCACGACGCTGGCGGAAGCTTCTGCACCGGCATCATCGACGCCGCGAGCACCAGCGAGAGGAGGAAGATCGAGCCCCGGAGTGCGCCGGGCAACTCCTCCCAGTGCGGTCGCCGCAGCGGCGCGCAGACGACGATCGCGACCCAGACCGCCGCACCGATGAACGGGAAGCGGTCGCCCCAGCCCGGATAGCGGACGTTCACGACGACGTTCACGGTGATCGCCGCGGCGAGGATCAGCACGACGATGAACACGCGCACGACGTCGATGCGGATTCCCGCTGCCGCATCGCGGATAATCGGCGAATAGCGCTGCTGCTGGATCGACGCCGGGATGCCGAAGATCACCGTCGCCGCGACCGCAGCCGTGTAGGCTTCGAGCACTGCGAGCGGCGGGACGCCGTCGATCCACATCATCGTCGTCGTCGTGTCGCCGACGACGCTTCCCGAGCCCCCGGCATTCGACGCCGCGACGATTGCGGCAAGGTAGCCGATGTGCACCTTGCCGCGGAACACGACCCCGGCGATGGTGCCGCCGATCAGCGCTGCGGCGATGTTGTCGAGGAACGACGACAGCACGAAGATCATCGCCAGCAGCACGAACCCGCCCTTCCAGTCGTCGGGAAGAAGGCGCGGCAGCCAGGCGGGCACTCGGCTTGCCTCGAAGTGCTTCGATAGCAGCGCGAAGCCGAGAAGGAGTCCGAGCAGGTTCGCGAGCAGCACCCATTCGTTCCCGAGGTGGGCGACGAGACCGGCGGCCCCGCTGCCCTCGGCGAACGGCGAGGCGGCGAGCTTGAACAGCGTGATCGCCGCGAGACCGGTGAGCGCGACGGCGAGCGTGTGGCGCTGCAGGACCGCGACCCCGATCAGCGTCAGGGCGAACAGGACGAAGTCGATCGGAATACCGGTCATGCGGGCGCGCCGGGCGTTGCCGCCCGGCGAATCGAAGTGACGCGGATTGTAACTGCGGGGGAACCGGTCTTCCCGGGTCCGCCCGAGCCGGTCAGAGTCGGTCGAATGGAACGCACGTTCGACTGGGTTCTTCGATCTCCCCTCCGCGCCAGGCCGCGATGCGGGCGCGAACCTTGCTTAATAGGACTCCACGCCCGGCGGGGCGCGGTCCCGCCTTGCCTCAAGATTGCGAATCGCGACGTGGCCCTGACCCGATCCATTT
>JAICXH010000144.1 GCA_025981645.1 Burkholderiales bacterium | reverse complement strand
CGAGCTTCTGCTCTACGTTGCGCCGTCGCTGATCGGCGATCCGGCGCGCGGCATGTTCGAGTTCGCGCAGCCGCTTGCGTCGCTCGACCAGCGGATCGCGCTCACGTGGACGTCGATCGAGCGCGTCGGCGATGACCTGCGAATCCTGGCGCGCGTGCGCTCCGCCGATGTTCACCGGGATCGTTGAGGCGACCGGCCGTATCATCGCCTGCGAAACGCGCGCGACCGGCGTGCGCATCGTCGTCGACGTGGCCGCACTCGACCTCGGCGACGTCGTCGTCGGCGACAGTATCGCGCTGTCGGGCTGCTGCCTTACCGTCGTCGCGCGAGACGCACGCGAGCTGAGCTTCGACGTCTCCGACGAGACGCTGCGGTGCACGAGCGGATTTCGGCCCGGCGCTCGCGTCAATCTCGAAAAGGCATTGCGGCTTTCGGATCGACTTGGCGGGCATCTGATAAGTGGGCACGTCGACGGCCTCGCGACCGTGACAGCATTCGAGGCGGTGGCCGGGCACGGCGACGATCGGCGGCTTCAAATCGACGCACCGCCAGCGCTTGCGCGCTACATTGCGCCGAAGGGATCGGTGGCGATCGACGGCGTGAGCCTGACGACGAACACCGTCGCCGGCACGCGCTTCACCGTGAACGTGATCCCTCACACGCTCGCCGTCACGACGCTTGGCGAGCTCGAGGTGGGCGAGCGCGTGAATCTGGAGGTGGACCTGCTCGCCCGCTATGTCGAGCGCTTGCGCGAGCCGCCCGGTCCCGGCCCCGCCGGCTGATCCGACGAGGATGTCACGACGCGGCTGGGCGCGCCGCCAAGATCGTGCGACAGGCGCCGCGCGACATCGCGGACCAGCGGCGCATACTTTCGCAGCATGCGGTAGTTGAGTCGCTCGGCGGGACCCGAAATGCCGATCGCTGCGGCGACCGCGGCGCGGCTGTTCGTCACCGGCGCGCCGACGCCGTGTACGCCGGGCATCCGCTCGCCGCGGTTCAGCGCGAATCCATTGCGGCGAATCTGCGCAAGCTCGACCGCCAGCTCGTCGGGGCTCGCGAGGGTCGCCGGCGTGAATTTGCGCATTGTCTGTGCGACCCTTGCAATGAATTCCTCCGGCTGAAACGCAAGCATCGCCTTGCCGGTCGACGAGCAGTAGAGCAGAAGCGCGCCGCCTATCGGCGTCTGGATGCGCATCGGCAGGTTCGTTTCGACCTGCTCGATGCAGATGCCCCGGTCGTCGCTCAGCACCGTGAGCCGCGCGCTCTCGTGCGTCGCGTCGCGCAGCTCGCGAAGATAGGGCAGCGCGATGGTCTTGATGTCGAGCCGCGCCGTCACGTTCGACCCCAGGTGCCACATCTTGAGCGACAGCTCGAACGACGTACTGCCGTTGCTCCGGTTCACGTATTGCAGCTCGCGCAGCGTGTCGACGAGACGGTAGACGTTGCTCTTGGACATGCCGAGCTCACGCGCCAGGTCGGAAACGCCTCGCGGTCGATCGCTCTGCGCGAGCGCCTCGAGGATGCGCAGGGCCTTGACGACGGTCTTTTCCATGCCGGTTGCGGATCGACGCTCGGACGGTTGCCGGCGCTTCAACTGCTGCACATTGCGATACGCGATGTTACTATCCGGAACGCCAGTACGGCATGGCGAAAGCGCCCGCGCCGGCGACCGCTGCTACCGGAAACGGGAACGCTGCGACGATGACGATCACGACCCTGCGGCGAGCGTTATGCCTTTGCGTGGTGGCGCTCGCGATCGTTTCCTCGCACCCTCCCGCGTCGGCGCAGGACGCCTTGGACAACGTTCACGTCTGGCGGCAGCTGCGCGGCTTGTCGCCCGCCGAGCGCAGGGCAACCCTTGAGCGCGAGGCGCGCCGCGAAGGAACGCTCGTGCTTTACGGGGCGACCGGCGTCGATCGCGCGCAGTTCTGGATCGCCGAATTCAACAAGCGCTACCCGGATATCAAGGTCGACTTCGTCCGGCTGACCGCGACCGAGCTGTATCAGAAGATCGCGACCGAGCGGCGCACTGGCCATCTACGCGCCGATCTCGTCATCACGACGATCACCTACCTCGACCTGCTACGCGAGGCGGGCGCGCTCGCGCCGTACGAGCCGAGCGAATGGGCGGATTTCGATCCCCGCTTCCGCATGGGCGGGTACGACCAGGGATGGAGCGCCGTCGTCTACGAGATCTTTCCGCACGCCATCGCGTGGAGAACCGACCGGGTGGGCAATGCCGACGCCCCCCGAGCGCTGGCGGATCTGACTGATCCCAGGTGGCGCGGGCGCCTCGCGACGACGACCCACATGGAGGACTTCCTGAACGCCATGCTGACGCGCCTCGGCGAGGACAAGGGCACGGCGCTGATTCGCGCGCTCGCCGCACAGCGCAATCGGCTCTACCCGAGCCACGCGGCGCTGTCCGACGCACTGGCCGCCGGCGAGATCGACATCGCATGGGGATTGATCGCCGCGCGGCCGATCGACCTCGCGAAGAAGGGCGCACCGGTCGCGTACGTTCTCGAGGAGCCGCAGGTCGCCGAGGGCAACACGATCTCGATCGGTCACGACACGACGAAGCCCTACGCGGCGGCATTGTTTCTCGACGTGATGCTTTCGCCGGAAGTGCTCGAGGCTTCGGACCGCTGGCAGGGTGGACGCATCTTCGGCAACCGCAAGGGGACCTATTCGATTCCGTCGGAGCGCACGGCCGATCTCTTCATCTTCCCGGCGCTGACGCCTGCGCGCTACAAGGCGTTGAACCGCCTTGCCGAGGAGCTCTTTGTCCGGTGACATGGAACATGCGGTGACCGACGACCCCGAAGTCGTGCCGCTTTCGCCCGCGATCGGGGCGGAAATTCGCGGCGTGGACGTCGCGCAGCCGATCGCCGATGCTGCCTTCGTCGCGATTCGCGACGCGTGGCTTGCGCACCTCGTGCTGCTCTTCCGCGGCCAGCAGCTCGACGACGCGTCCCTCGTG
>JAICXH010000098.1 GCA_025981645.1 Burkholderiales bacterium | reverse complement strand
GGCGTGCCTCCCGAATCGCGGACGAAGGATCGGCCGCTGTTGCGCGTCGTCGCCGACAACACGGCGTCTCCACCGTCGTTCGCCGACCTGCACGCGCGCAGCCATGAATTTGCAGCGCCCGATCTCACGCTGCTTACTGACGACGAGACGGCAAGTCACGACGACGCAGCCGCGTTCCCCAACGACGTGTCGATCGGCGGGGCTGTGCTCTCGGAGCCGCTGTGGCGGATCCTCGCCGAGGAGGCGCGCCAGCACGTCGACGTGCTCGAGCACGAGGTTTCGCTGCTGCAGTTCGATCCCGATCACATGCCGCTGACGCCGATGCTGCGTGCGAGCCACACGCTCTGCGGGATCCACCGTACCGGCGGCATCGAGCTCACCGCGGGTACCGCGCAGTGTCTCGAGCACGCGCTGATCGCGCTCGAGCGGCACGGGCCGCCGTATCCGGGCCGTACTCAGCCGGTGCTCGCACGCGCGACGGCGGCGCTGGCACAGCTCGTCGGCCGGCTCAAGGAGCGCGAAAGCTTCGACGCGCGCGACGAACACGAGGCCGAAGCCGTTCGTACCGAGCTCGACGAGTTGCGCCAGGAGGTAAGTGCGCACGCGCCGGAGATTGACCTCCTTCTCGGCGAAGACGAATTCACGCAAGCCTCCGACGAGGCACCCGATGCGCACGTCGAGCCGGTGTCGGCCAGTGTCGACGCAGAGCCGGAGCCTGCGGCCGAGCTTGCCGAACCCGTCGGCGACATCGCGCCAGCGATGTCCGATGCCGTTGCGCCGGAGCCCGTTGCGCCGGAGCCCGCTGCACCGGAGCCCGCTGCACCGGCGGAGCGCGTCGCCGCGGATGGCGATCGTGCATGGTGGACGCCTCGGCCCGAATCGGTCCCGCCTGCGGGTGTCGTGGCGCCGATTCCACCCGACGAGACGCTCCTCGACGTCACCGACGAGGTCGACGAGCTCGTACTGCCGATCTTTCTCGAAGAGGCGGGCGAGCTGCTTCCGCGTGCAGGCAACGAGCTGCGACTCTGGCGTCGCAACCCCGACGACCACGAGGTTGTCGGCGAGTTGCGCCGCTCGCTTCACACGCTGAAGGGAAGCGCGCGGATGGCGGGGGCGATGCGCCTCGGCGAGCTCGCGCACCGGATGGAGTCGCGCCTCTCGACCGATGAGTCGGTGCCCAGCACAGGTCACGATGTCTTCGAAGCGCTCGATACGGATCTCGACCGCATCGGATTCGTGCTCGACGCGCTGCGCGAGGGACGCTCGAACGTCGCGCTTCCATGGCTCGCGCCGGCGATCGACGAAGCGACCGTCGCCGCAGCAGCGGCGGATCTGCGCGACGTTCCTTCCATTGACGAGCGTACGGTCGACGCCGACCGCGACGAAGCGCCGGGCCGCACCGATGAAGTCGTCGCGCACCCGCAGCGGGAGGAGGCGCCGGCCGCGGAGGCATCGATCGGCGATGCACCGGCGCAGGCTGCGGAGCCCGACCGTGTTCCGGCCGGCTTTCGCGAGCGCCGGCGCGCGCCACGCGCCCACGAGCCCGAGCTCGGTGCCCGCGCGATGTTGCGCGTGCGCGCCGACATTCTCGACCGTCTGGTGAACGAGGCGGGAGAAGTCTCGATTGCGCGCGCACGGATCGAAAGCGAGTTGCGCGCGCTGAAGGCGAACCTCCTCGAACTCACGAACAGCGTGATCGGCTTGCGCGGCCAGGTGCGCGAAATCGAGCTCGCTGCGGAGACGCAGATCCAGTCTCGGATGTCGGCGGTGAACCCGGCCGAGGAGGGCTTCGATCCCCTCGAGCTCGACCGCTATACGCGCTTCCAGGAGCTGACGCGCTCACTCGCCGAAGGCATCAATGACGTTTCGACGGTGCAGCAGTCGCTGTTGAAGAACCTCGACGACGCCGACATGGCGCTTCTCGCGCAGTCACGCCTGTCTCGCGATGTGCAGCAGCGGCTCCTCGCGGTGCGCACGGTGCCGTTCAACAGCCTCACCGAGCGGCTCTACCGGACGTTGCGCAAGACGGCGCGCGAGCTCGGCAAGCGCGCCAACCTCGAGATCGACGGCGCGCAGACCGAGCTCGATCGCTCGGTGCTCGAGAAGCTCGCCGGTCCAATCGAGCATCTGCTGCGCAACGCGCTCGACCATGGCATCGAGACGCGAGACCAGCGGATCGCTGCGGGCAAGCGCGAGACCGGCGAGATCCGCATTGCGGTCCACCAGGCCGGCAACGAGATTGCGATCGAGCTCGCCGACGACGGGCGCGGCATCGACTTCGCACGCGTGCGCAGCTACGCGGTCGCGGCGGGCCTCTTCGCGGCCGACGCCGAACCTTCGGAAGCCCAGCTCGTCGAGTGCCTGTTCCAGCCCGGCTTCTCCACCGCGCACGAGTTGACGCAGATCTCGGGACGCGGCATCGGCATGGACGTGGTGCGCAACGAAATCGTCTCGCTCGGCGGACGCATCGAAGTACACGCCATCGCCGGCCGCGGCACCCGCTTCAACCTGTTCCTGCCGCTGACGCTCGCCGTGACGCAGGCGGTGCTGGTCCGTGCGCTCGGCCGGCTGTGGGCGCTGCCGGCCGCGATGATCGACCAGGTACAGCAGACGAAGCCCGACGCGCTCGCTTCGCTCTACGTCGAGGGATCCCTCACCTGGCGCGACCGCGTCTATCCGTTCCACTACCTTGCGCGGCTGCTCGGCGACGCCGAAGCGCGCCCGACACCCGGACGCTACAACCCCGTGCTGATCGCCCGCACCGGTCAGGGCAGCGTCGCGATCCACGTCGACGAGATGGTCGGCAACCAGGAAGTGGTCGTGAAGCACATCGGCCAGCAGCTTGCGCGCGTGCCGGGGATCAGCGGCGCCACCGTGCTCGGCACCGGCGAGATCGTGCTGATCCTGAATCCCGTGCAGCTCGCCCAGCGTACCGTCGTGCCGATATTCCGTCCGGCGAGCGCGGACGAGCTCCTCGCACCACCCCCCGCCGCGGTGGCACAGGCGAAGCCGGGACGCAAGCTCGTGATGGTGGTCGACGACTCGCTCACCGTGCGCAAGTTCACCACGCGCTTCCTGACGCGTGAGGGCTTCGAGGTCGTCTCCGCGCGCGACGGCGTCGAAGGGCTGCAGGTTCTCGCCGAGCGCAATCCCGACGTGATCCTGCTCGATATCGAAATGCCGCGGATGGACGGGTTCGAATTCGCGAAATCGGCGAAGGGCAACCCGGCGACCGCGCGCATCCCGATCGTGATGATCACGTCGCGGACCGCCGACAAGCACAGGAATCGCGCCATCGAGCTCGGCGTCGACGCGTTTCTCGGCAAGCCGTACCAGGAGGACGAGCTCCTGCGCAATCTGCGCGGCATGATCGGCGAATCCGCCGCGGCGGCGTCAATCCGAAGCTGACACGGCGCCCGGCAGGCGGTACATTCCTCCGGAACGCGAGGAGGAATGACCATGCCGAAGTTCGCCACGGATCACATTCGTACTGTAGCGCTGGTGGGTGATGGGGCCGCCGGCAAGACGACGCTCACCGAGGCGTTGCTCGCCACTGCCGGCGCGATCGCGGCCGCGGGAAGCGTCGAGCGCGGCACGACGGTCAGCGATTTCGACACGCTCGAGAAGGCCTACCAGCATTCGCTGCGAGCCTCGCTCGTGCACCTCGAAGCCGACGGCACCCGCATCCACCTGATCGACACTCCGGGATTCCCCGACTTCATCGGACAGGCGATCGGCGCACTCGACGCCGTCGAGACCGCGGCGGTGGTGGTCAATGCGACGGCCGGCGTGCAGATGATCGCGGCGCGCATGATGGAATGGGCCGCGAAGAGGAAGCTCTGTCGCCTCGTCGTGATCAACCGCATCGACGCGGAAAATGTCGACCTGCCCGGTACGCTCGCCGCCGTGCAGAGTGCGTTCGGCCGCGAATGCCTGCCGATCAACCTGCCTGCCGGCGGCGGCGGGCGCGTCGTCGACTGCTTCTTCAATCCGTCGGGTGATGCCGATTTCTCGTCGGTAGCCGATGCGCACCGCGCGCTCGTCGACCAGGTGGTCGAGGTCGACGAGGAGCTGATGTCGCTCTATCTCGAACAGGGCGAAGTCGCGCCCGAGCAGCTCCATGCGCCATTCGAGAAAGCGCTTCGCGACGGACACCTCGTTCCGGTGTGCTTCGCGTCGGCGCGCACCGGTGCCGGTGTGAGGGAGCTTCTCGACATCCTGGTGAAGCTCGCGCCGTCGCCTGTCGAGGGCAATCCGCCGCTGTTCGTCAAGGGCGACGGCGACGCCGCCACCGAGTTCCGCTCGGTCCCCGATCCGGCGAAACACGTGCTCGCGCACGTGTTCAAGGTGGTGATGGATCCATTCGTCGGAAAGCTCGGGATCTTTCGCGTCCACCAGGGAACCGTGTCGCGCGACACGCAGCTCTACATCGGCGACTCGCGCAAGGCGATCAAGGTCGGGCACCTGTTCATGCTCCAGG
Organism: Burkholderiales bacterium; assembly: GCA_025981645.1. Lineage (GTDB taxonomy): Bacteria > Pseudomonadota > Gammaproteobacteria > Burkholderiales > Casimicrobiaceae > VBCG01. The sequence goes on along the minus strand of JAICXH010000098.1, from coordinate 5,151 downwards.
GGGGCAAGTACGTCGAAATCGACGCTGCGGTCCCCGGCGATCTCGCTGCGGTGGCGAAGATCGACGAAGTCGGCTTCGACTGCGTGCTGCACGACTCGCACGACGAGGACCGCATCCACATGCGCGCGCTCGAGTTTCCGGTACCGATGCACGGCTTCGCGATCACCCCGAAGCGGCGCGGCGACGAGCAGCGGATCTCCGACGTGCTGCACAAGATGATCGCCGAGGACCCGACGCTCGTCGTCACGCACGACCCGACGGTCAACGAGACGGTGCTGCGCGGCCTCGGCGACCTGCACCTGCGCTCGGTGCTCGAGCGGATGGCGAGCCAGTTCAAGCTCGAGGTGGACACGCGTCCGCCGCGCGTGCCTTATCGCGAGACGGTGACGGCGAAGGCCGAAGGGCATCACCGGCACAAGAAGCAGACCGGCGGCGCCGGACAGTTCGGCGAGGTGTACCTCAGGATCGAGCCGTTGCCACGCGGGGCGGGCTTCGAGTTCGTCGATCAGGTGAAGGGCGGCGCGATTCCGAACACGCTGATACCGGCGGTGCAGAAAGGCGTCGAGCAGGTGCTCGCCGCGGGCCCGGTGGCGGGCTTTCCGCTGCAGGATGTTCGCGTGATCGTCTACGACGGCAAGTATCATCCGGTCGATTCGAAGGAGGTCGCGTTCGTCGCCGCAGGACGCAAGGCCTTTCTCGACGCGATCGCGAAGGCGAAGCCGATCGTGCTGGAGCCGATCGTCGGCGTCGAGATCAACTGCCCTGCGACGACGATGGGCGACGTCACCGGAGACCTCTCGTCACGCCGCGGTCAGGTGACCGGCACGCAGACGCTCCAGGGCGAGATGCTCGCCGTCAACGGCCTCGCGCCACTCTCCGAGCTCGACGGGTATGCCGCGCGGTTGAAGTCGATGACCGGCGGGCACGGTGCGTGGACAATGGCGCTGTCGCATTACGAAATGGCGCCGCCGAACCTGCAGGCGGAGCTTGCCACCGAGTACGCGAAGCATCGGCGGCACGAGGAGGAGTAGGCCCGGAAACCTGCAGAGCGGCGCTCCTTGAAGAACCTCGTCATCCTGCACCTCGAAAGCGTCTCGCGGCAGAGGCTTTCGGCATTCGCGCCAGTCTTTCCGCATACGCTTCGGCTGATGCAGGAGGCGGCATGCTTCGACAGCTACATGTCGTCGGCCACCTCGACGGTGATGGTGCTGACGTACCTCATGTACGCCAACGATTTCGAGCTCGACACGTCGACGCAGTTTCACGGCGCGCGGCCCGAGCGCAATAACCGCAACCTTTTCGAGGTCCTGCAGGACACGGGCTACCACGCCGACCTCGTCTGCCTCAACGGATTCCCGGCGCGACCGATCAGTCTGGCGGCATGGTCCGGTGAGCTGCCACCGATCTGGGAAACTAACGATTTTCCACAACTTTTCGCACGTCTCGACGAACTGACCGATGCAGGGCCCTTCGCGATTTACGTATGGAATCTGATTACGCATATCGAGCACAGCCTGGCGCTGGCGCCGATGTCGCAGGGATTGACCGATCGCGTGGGGCGCGCCTGCGGGGTTGCGGATCACGCGGTCGGGACGATCCAGGCCATGCTGGAGCGCAAGGGTCTGCTCGATAATACGGCGATCGTGCTGTACGGCGACCACGGGGACGACTGCTGGACACACGGGTACAAGGGCGGAATGATCCACGGCACCGAGCCGTATACCGATATGATTGCGACACCGCTCGCCATTCGCGATACTTCGCTGGCGCCCGCGGTGCGCAACGTTCTTGCGAGCACGATCGACATCGCGCCCACGTGTCTGTCGCTGCTCGGTATCGACGCCGAACCGGCGTTTCCGTACTCCGGAGTCGACTTGCTCGCCGGTACATCGCCGTTTGCATACTCGCAGAACTTTACGGCCGGCCAGCCCGACAGCCCGGAGCTCGACATCGCCAAGACGTTCGCGATCACCGACGACACGTACACGCTGCTCGTGAGCTCGCGGGGTCTCGCCATGTTCGCCCATCGACTCGACCCGGGAAACCACTGCAACCTTCTCCATCTCTTCACGCTGGACGGGGCCGGCCGGCCGGTGCTGCGGTCGTTCGCGAACACCACTGCGCACTTCATCGCCGCCTGGATCGCCAATCGGCAGTCGGCAGCGCATCTCGCGAGCGCGTTCGTGCGGCTGCGCGACGCATTGCGCGCGCGCGTCGATGCAAAGCGCGACTACATCGTCGGGCGTGGCGCCAATTCCGATCATGCGCTCGATCGCGACTGCTTCGCGAAAATCGACCCGCGCGGCCACGAGCAGTTCTACGGAACGCACGCTCCGGCACCCGCGACCGACGCCGCGATGCCCGCGTTCGACTTCTCGTGGAAGCTTCGGTGACGCGGCGCCCCTTCGTCGAGCGGGTGCGGGCGTCTTCGCCTCGATGCGCACGGCGATGCGCTATCTGATTCCCGCGGCAGGAATGGGCAGGCGGATGGGCGATGCCGCCGCCGGCGCACCGAAGTGTCTGATCGAAGTGAACGGAGAGACGCTGATCGCCCGCCTGCTACGGCAGATCCGGACGAGCGACCCCGAGGCCGACATCCATGTCATCGTCGGTTTCCGCAGCGATGCCGTCGTGCCGCTGATCGCGGGCTGCCGGATCATCGTCAATCCGTTCTTCGACCGGACCGGCATCAATGGATCGATCTGGCTCGCGCGGGAATCGTTCGAGCAGCCGGTGACGCTGATTCACGCCGATCTCCTGCTCGGCGACGATCTCGCGCGCGAGCTCTTCACTGCGGCGCCCGAAACGCTGATGGCCTACGACAGCAGCCTGCGCAACGACGCCGAAGTCAATGTCGCCGTCGACGACGGCAAGGTGATCCGCTTCGACGAGAATTTCCCCGGTTACACGGGGCTGTACGCCGGTGTGCTGAAGCTCTCGCTGCGCGCTGCCCGAGCCTTCGCGGATACCCTCGATCGCCACATCGTGCAGGGCTTCAGCGATCCGCGTGACTACTACTTCTTCGCGGTGCGCGCGATCATCGACGAGTATGGCATTCCGATCGACGCCTTCGATTGTGCCGGCTATGCATGGCAGGAAATCGATCGCGCCGAGCACATCGAGGCTGCGCGCGCACGTTTCAGCCCGGCTCCGTCTTTCCCGTTCAGAACTCGTACTCCACCTGCGCGCGAACCGTATGGTCGGGTGCGGCGTGGGAGACCTTGAAGAGGTAGCCCGCATTCCAAACGAGCGCCTGGCGGCCGCCGAGCCGCAGCTTGCCGAAGACCGCCGGCCCGGCAATGTGACTCTGCTCGCGGGCCGCATCCCAGTCGTCCCATTTGCCGACGTCGCCGAAGCCCTGGGCGCCGAACTCGAATACCTCGCGCCAGCGATACTTCACCTGCCACTGGTACAGGAGCGCGGTGACCTCGGGCTCGCTCGCCCGGTAGTGACGCTTCAGGAACGCGTTCGCGTTGACTTGCACGAGACCGAAGTCCTTCTGCAGCAGCGGCCCGAGCTTGAGCTCGTAGCCCTCGTCGCGGTCGTGTGGGACCTCGAGCTCGACGAGCAGGCCGAGATCGACGGGGTACTCGCCGGGATCGGTCAACTGGAACTTGTTCTCCCATTCGACGGCATCGAAATGGGCGGAGCCCCCACCGTCTCGCTCGAGCTTCGCGTAGACCTCGGTGAACCACCACGGGGTCGCGCCGTAACCGAGCGCGATCGACCCGGCGTCGGTGCGCGCAGCGCCGGGTCCGCTCGCGCTGCCGTAACGGAACTCGAGTTCGCGCTCGCCGTACTCCACGGCGGGGGTCGAAACGTAATCGGCAGGGTCCGCCGTCGCGGTGCTGGCGAATCCCGCGGATCCGGCGAGTGCGACGGCCACGGCTATCGCCTGGGCCAGCGCGGGCCCCATCGAGCGACGCGTGCGCGCCGCGCTTGCGGGAGCGATCGCGGTCATTTCGCCACCACCGCGCCGTGCGCCGTCGCCGCATTGAACTCGCCGATGAACTCGTAGCGTCCCGGCGCGAGCGGGCCGATGTAGATCGTCGCTTTCGTGTGGCCCGGGATCACCTTCTCGCGGTTCAGTGCGTGGCTGTCGAATTCCTCCGGCGCCGCGTCCTGGTTGTCGACGACGAGCCGCACCCTGGCGCCAGCGGGAACGGTGATCTCGGCAGGTGCGAAGCGATGGTCGCGCAGCACCAGCGTGAATTCAGGCTCTGCTGCGGCGGTCGCGGTCCCGGTGGCGCCGAGCCCGATCAGCACGAGGGCGGCGAGCGCGAATGCGGCGAGCGGCATGCGTGCATGCGGATCGGTGGGTCGAGCGTCCACGGCCGGCATCCGCGGCCGGCTCGATTGCGGGGTAGGCAAGAAGTGCACGTTCGACCTCCAGTGAGAGTACGGGTGCGAATGATAACGATTCGCATTAGCTTATGACAAGCCCCTTCTCCACGGTGGGCACGGTGGGGTCAGGTCTTGCCCTTTGCCCGAGCGCGGCGGGCAAAAGACAAGACCTGACCCCCGTCGAAAGGTCGCGCCTTATACAATGGCGGCGGAGCCGCGAATGAAGCTCAGCCGCCACTTCCTGATCGCAATGCCGGCGATGGCCGATCCCAATTTCGCCCGCACGCTGGCGTGGATCTGCGAGCACAACGACGAGGGCGCGCTTGGCATCGTCGTCAACCGGCCGACCGAGATGACGCTGTCGGCCCTCTTCGAGCACATGGAGATTCCTCTCGGCGACAGCCATCTGCGCACGGCTCCCGTGCATTTCGGCGGCCCGGTGCAGGTCGATCGCGGCTTCGTGCTTCACCGGCCGCTCGGCACCTGGCAGTCGACGCTCGAGGTCGCTGATGGCGTCGGTCTGACGACGTCGAAGGACGTCCTCGAGGCGGCCGCGCGCGGTGACGGTCCGAAGGACATGCTGGTCTCGCTCGGCTACGCCGGCTGGTCGCCGGGTCAACTCGAGCAGGAACTCGCGCAGAACGCGTGGCTCACTGTCGAGGCCGACCCCGACGTCGTGTTCGATCTCCCGGCCGACCGGCGCTTGCCGGCAGCGATGAAGCTGCTCGGCGTCGACATGTCGCGCCTCTCGGATCACGTTGGCCACGCGTGACGACACGCCGGCCGGGAGTAGACGCGACGGTGCTC
>JAICXH010000052.1 GCA_025981645.1 Burkholderiales bacterium | reverse complement strand
CGAGAGGGAACGCTGTCGATCGCGTGCGTGGCGGGGGTCGCCTGCCCAGACGAGTCCGGCGCGAAGGCCGGACGCTTCCGCGAAGCGCGCGCGCCACCGCTCTCGGCGCACGTCGTCAGCTCGCACGTACGGAACCGCCGCGGGAACCGCGTCGAGCGTGGTTCCAAACGCGCGCGGAAGGCTCGCGAGGTCGATCCAGTAGTCGAACGTCCGCGCGACTGCGCCGTGCGCAAACGCCGCGTCGACTCCGGGGAAGGCATCTACAAGCGTCTCGATGCCTGGACGCAGCTCGAGAAGAACCGTGGCACCGCGCGCCTTCACCAGCGGCGCGAAGCGGATGAACTGGAGCACATCTCCGACGCCCTGCTCACAGCGAAGCAATATGGTGCGGTCCCCGAGGTTCTGGCCGGTCCAGACAGGAACGTTGTAGCGCGCGCGCTGCGCGCGCAGTGTTGCCTCGAACCAGCGGAACTCGTACTGCTCCCATCCGGCGGGTAGCTCGCCGGCCGTCAGAAGGGCGAGTGCATAGTGGCCGTGCGCTTCAGCGCTCGGGCAGGCTGAAAGGTGCGCTTCATAGAATTCGAGCGCCTCGCTCGTGCGGCCAAGGAGACGCAGCGGGATCCCGCGCTCGAGGTTCCAGCGCTCATGGGCCGCAGTATCGCCGAACGCAGGCTCGGCCTCGCGAAACGCCTGCTCCGCTTCAGCGTGGCGCTCCTGTGCGAGCAGCGCGACGCCGATGGCTCTCCATGCGTCACGCTCGTTCGGTGCAGCCGCGTGCGCCTGCCGCGCGCGGCGCTCGGCTCGAGCGGCGTCACCCTGCGCGAATTCGCAACCGGCGAGCGCCAGCAGGCAATGAACATTCGCGGGTTCGCGGTCCAACGCGGCCGAAAAGTAACCGAGGGCCGCTGCGTCGTCGCGCCCGCGGAGTGCAGCACCAACGGCGTAGTTGGATTCCCACGCGTCGGGCGCCGCGGCGAGCGCCTCGCGCATGCAGGTTTCGGCGCCGACCGAATCGCCGAGGGCGATCCGCACCCAGCCGAGCTTCTGGATCAGCGCGGCATCCGTCATCCCCCCGGCGTGAAGGCGCTCGAGGATGCACCCCGCCTCCCAGTCACGCTCCGCCGCGTGGAGCGCGAAGGCGCGCGCGCGCGCGGCGTCCCCCAAAGGAAAACCGGCGGGATCGCTCCCGCCGGTCATGATCGACTGCTGTTTCGACTGCTGTTCGGGACGGCTCGCGGGGGGCACGACCCTTTACGCGACGACTAGCCGCGGAACGACGACGGCACGTACTTCGCGTTGCAAGCCGAATACGTACCTGTCCACGTCTGGATCGTACCGTCCGAGGACACGGCGCTCGGTGAGAGCGTCAGGATACAGTCCGGAGTTGCGCCGGTGGCCTGTGTGGTCGCAGTGATGACTCCAGCCGCAACGGCGAGCGAGGCCAGGTACTGCGTCGACGTAGTGCTGCAACCGGCGTCGCTAGTCAGGGCGGGCAGATTGTTCGCGTGTGTCGCCACGTACTCGGCTACCGACGTCTTGCACGCAGCAATAGCCGCTTCCGCTTCCGACATCTTGGACCGGACCACGTAGTCCTGATACGCCGGCAAGGCGATCGCTGCCAGGATGCCGACAATCGCCACCACGATCATCAGTTCGATGAGCGTGAAGCCTTGTTGAACACGTTTCATTGAATTTCTCCTTGGGTGATGGCACTAAATCACATCGGCATCCAGCGATGCTCGGACAAATTCAGCAAGCGACATGCCAACAGGAGCGCAGCCGGTCTACCGCCCATCCGGGCACGCAATACCTTGTTCTGATTCAGGTTTTCGGTCTCGCCCCGCAGTGGCCGCGCTACGGGCCGACCTGGCGACGCCTCGCGCCGCTCGCCGGACCGTGTAAGTGCTGCCCTAGCGCGGCCGCGATAATGTGACGCCCAGCGTCACACCCGGCGCTCGAACCGCAGCTTCACGCCCGCGACCTCGATCGTGTCCCCGAACGCGAGCTCGGCGCCCGTGCGGTCGACCGCCCCTCCGTTGACGACCGGGGGCGACTCCCCGGCGAGCGGTACCAGCCGGTAGGCTCCGCCGCTGCGACGGATCGCCGCGACGCTCACCCCCGGGCGTCCGAATACGAACTGCGCCTTGTTCATCGGCGTCGCCTCGCCGGCGTGCGGGCCGGAGAGGATCGTCACGCACGCCTCGGGGGCAGCCGTCGCGCTGCGGTTCGTGCGATGACCCTGGACGACCGTGAGCGTCGGCGTGAGGTCGAGCGCGGCGGATGCCGTCGAGCGCGATTCCATCAGGTCGGCGAGAAGCTCGTCGGCGGGCGCCGCTTGCTCGTCGGCGGCCTCGTCGGCGTCGGACACGGGCGGCGCATCGCCGGCCACCGGCACAGCGCACTGCTGAATCGGCATCTCGACGACGGTCGGCTCGTCGGCGGCGACTTCGGCGATCGCCTGTTCCTGCGGTGGATCCGGAATCGCTTCGTCATCGTGCACGCGATAGACGATCGTCAGGTGCCCGACATCGATCACGTCGCCGTCGCGCAGGAAGTGTTTGGCTACCCGCTCGCCGTTGACGTGCGTGCCGTTGGTGCTGCCGAGGTCTTCGAGGAACGAGTCCTCGCCGATCGTGACGATCACCGCGTGCTCGGCCGACACGGGCGGATACGCGAGGCAGAGATCGTTGTCCGCGCGCCTCCCGATCGTCGTGCGATCGCGATCGAGCGGATGGATCTGCGTCGCACCGTCGGGGCAGTGGACGATCAGCTTCGCCACGCCGCCGTCAGTGCCCGTTACCGCGCTTCTTCTCGAGAAAGCGCTCGGCCCACTTCGAGTCGCGCAGGAATTCAGCCGGCACACGGGCGAGCACCACCGACACGTTGTCGCGTCCGCCGTTCTGATTCGCGAGCTCGACCAGGCTCGCCGCCGCGGAGGTGAGCGCGTCGCGCTGGTCGTCGACGACGCCGTGGACAACGTCAGGATCGACCATGTCGGTGAGCCCGTCCGAGCAAAGCAGGTAGATGTCGTCGGCCTCGACGCGGTATTCGGCGACGTCGGCGGGCACGATCGCCTCGATGCCGAGTGCGCGCGTCACCAGGTTCTTGTTGAGCGAGAAGCGCGCCTGTTCGGGCGTGATCTGGCCGCTGTCGATCTGCTCCTGCAGGAGCGAGTGGTCGCGCGTCAACTGCTCGAAGCGCCCGCCGCGCAACCGGTAGCAGCGCGAATCGCCGATGTGCGCGATCGACACGCGACTGCCGTGGAACACCGCCGCGACCACCGTCGTGCCCATGCCGGCGCACTCGGGCCGCGCCTGCGCCGCCTCGTAGATGCCCTTGTTGGCGGCGGCGATCTGCTGCTGCAGGAGCGTCGCGGCGTGGGTGAGCCCGCTGTGCACGTCGACCTTCGAGAGGTCGCGCCCCGACACGAGCTCGGGCAGCAGCCCCTCGGTGATCAGCTTGACGGCGATGCCGCTCGCCACTTCGCCGGCGTTGTAGCCGCCCATGCCGTCGGCGAGCACCGCGAGGCCGGCGTCGTGAACGAACACCGAATCCTCGTTGTGTGGCCGCACCATCCCGACGTGCGACAGGTTGGCGACTTCGAGAGCCATGGCAGTGGTTGCGAGCAAGAAAATGCGGCGAGCAGTGATCTCGCCGTGTAGGAATCGTCCGACAGCAAGTTTAGCGCCAGCGCGGGAGGCGTGGGAGTTTGCGAGGCGCGCTCACGGTTCGCGGCCTGCGCACGCGTCGCGAGTGTTGCGCAATTGCTACAAGATGCCGATCTCACCGTCGGGCTGCGCGGCGATTTGCGAAGGGAATACGCCCACGACCGGGCGTTGAAGTGCCCCGCCCCGGCGCCGCCGAGTACGCGCCGCTGGCGCAGTCTACTTCGAGCGTTCGGCGGGCGCCCCTTCGGCCCGGGTCACCTGACGACGCAAAACCCGCCATTTGGCGACGCCGACCACCAGCACCACGCCGGCGATCGGCGCGGCCCAGTCGAGCCACGGTGCCTGCGCGTCGACCCACGCGGCAATCGTCGTGTCGTCGATGCAGAGCTCGCCGGCGATCCAGCCGAGCAGCCCGCCGCCGGCGACGATCAGCACCGGGTAGCGCTCGATCGCCTTCAGCACGAGCTGCGCCCCGGCGATGATCAACGGGATGCTGAGCGCGAGACCAAAGAGCAGGAGCACGAGGCTTCCCTTCGCCGCAGCGGCGACGCCCAGCACGTTGTCGATGCTCATCACGAGATCGGCGACGATCACCGTCCACACGGCTGCGAGCAGGCGGTCGTTCGCTTTCACGTCGACGCCTCCGTCGTCGGCCGGGTCGATCAGACGAATGCCGATCCACACCAGCGCGATGCCGCCGGCGATCTTCAGCCACGGCAGCGTCAGGAGCCCCACGGCGAACACGGTGAGCACGACGCGCAGGACGATCGCGCCGAGCGCGCCCCAGATCAGTCCCCAGCGCTTCTGCTTCGGGGGCAGGTTGCGGCAGGCGAGCGCGATCACCACCGCGTTGTCGCCCGACAACAGGATGTTGATGACGATGATCTCGACTGCGGCGAGCCAGAACTGCGGGGTGGCGAAATCCATGCCTCGGGGCGTCGCGCGTCGGTCAGTCCGCGTCGCGCCCGCGTAACGCGTCGATCACCTCGTTCGTGACCCGACGGACGTCACGATCGATCTCGAGGGCGGTTCGCACGAATCAGGCGCCTCGCCGGTACCACTTCGGATAGTAGCGGCGCACCGTTTCGCTGCTCGTCTCGAGCGCGTGGCAGCGATCGAGCTGAAACGGCTTACCTTCGCCATCGTCCTCGCGTTTGCGCAGTCCCGCAAAGGTCTGCACGGCCGCGGTCGGCAGATAGGTGAGCATCTCGGTGAGGTGCGTGCACCCGCGCACGTGCCCCATCGTCTCGTGCAGGCGCTTGCGGAATCCGCTCACCAGATTCGATCCGATCAGTGCACGGTACGCGGGGCCGATCGTGTCGCACGCACCCGGATAGGGCATCGCGTCGGTGTGCGCCTCGATATCGCGCACTTCGAAGGCGTGATCGATTGTCACGCGCACCCACATCTCGTGCACCGGCTCTCCGGCACGCCGCACACCCGAAAGCAGGTTGAGATCACGATCCTTGGTATCGATCAGGTGCCCTTCGATGTCGATGAGGCCATCGTCGCGCTGATAGCCTTCGTACGAAACGTGGCGCGTATGCAGCCGCTGGCGGGGATGGATCGGGTGCGAGAGGGGCATCGCGTGCATTTTACCTGCACCGCCCCGGGCCGGCGGTGGCAGAATGACCGCATTCGCGAATGGCGAACGATTCGCGCACGCGTCGCGTACGCAGACGCGTCTGCTGGCGCATTGCGCGTCGACGTCCCGGGAGGAACGAATGACGAAGCTCATTACCCGTCGCTGGCTGATCGGCGGCACGCTGATGATGACGATGATGATGCTGGCGTCCGCGCCGGCATTCGCGCAATCGGCCGTGCGCGTGTCGTCGAAGATCGACACCGAGGGCTCGCTGCTGGGCAACATGATCATCGACGTGCTTCGGGCCAACGGCATCGCGACCGAAAACAAGCTGCAGCTCGGGACCACCAAGATCGTGCGTGCGGCGATCATCGCGGGCGAAATCGACATCTACCCCGAATACACGGGCAATGGAGCGTTCTTCTTCTCCGACGAGAACAACCCCGCGTGGAAGAATGCCGCGGCGGGCTATGCGCTGGTGAAGAAACTCGACGCCGAGAAGAATCATCTCGAGTGGCTGACGCCCGCCCCTGCCGACAACACGTGGGCGATTGCGGTGCGCAAGGACGTCGCGCAGAAGAACCACCTGCGATCGCTTGCCGATCTCGCGAAGTGGCTGGCCGCCGGCGGCAAGTTCAAGCTCGCCGCGTCGGCCGAGTTCATCGAGCGCAGCGACGCGCTGCCGGCGTTCGAGAAGGCCTACGGATTCAAGCTGAGCGATGCGCAGCTTCTCACGCTCGCAGGCGGCAACACCACGGTGACGATCAAGGCGGCCGCGCAGCAGACCTCAGGCGTCAACGCCGCGATGGCATACGGTACCGATGGCGCGCTCGCAGCGCTGGGCCTCGTCGTACTCGACGATCCCAAGGGCATTCAGCCCGTCTATGCACCGGCGCCGCTCGTCAGGGAGGCGACGCTCGCGCAATACCCCCGGATCAAGGATCTGCTGAACCCGGTCTTCCGGACTCTCGACGGCCCGACGTTGCGCGAGCTGAACGGCAAGATCGCGGTGGAAGGCGAGGACGCCGGGCGGGTCGCGCACGATTACCTGAAGGCCAAAGGTCTCATCAAGTGACCGGGCGTACGGCGCCGTAGCCTGGCGATCGCCGGTCATGGCGTGGGTGAAGAACCGCGTCCTTCTCGTGCTGGTCGGCGCGGGCGCGGCGGCGGCCGCGGGGCTTCCCTTCCTGACGCACGCGCCCAACCGTCTCGTGCTCGGCACGGGCATTTCGCTCGCCGCGACGATTGCGTCGAGCGCCGAAGCGGCCCGCGCCTGGGCGCTCGCCACGATCGCCGCACCCGCGCTGCTGCTGGCGGCCTCGGTATTCGTGCGGCCGGGCCGCGCGGCGCATCTCGGTGTGATCGTGTGCGCGACCGTCCTATTGACCGGATTCGTGTCGCTTGCCGGCATTCACGCCGCGCAGCTCGCGTCGATCGCGAACGAGCTTGCACCAGGAGCCAATCCGGACATCGCGCGCACGTCGTTCGGCGGCTCGTTCTGGATCGTGGCCGTGCTGAGCTGGCTGACGGCGAGCGACGCCATCGCGCGACTTGGCCTGAAGCCGGTGTCGCGGCTCCTCGCGACCGCTGCGGTCGTCGCACCGGTGCTGATCTGCCTCGCGGCCGGTTGGCTCGACCAGCTATCGCTACTGAAGGAATACGCGCATCGTGCCGACGCGTTCAGCACCGCATTGCGACAGCACGCCGAGATCGTGGTGGCGAGCGTGGTGCCGAGCCTCGTCATCGGCGTACCGCTCGGCATCGCGTCGACGCGCGACAGCCGCTGGATGAACGCCATGCGAACGCCGCTGTTCGCGGGCCTCAACGTCGTGCAAACCATTCCGTCGATCGCGCTGTTCGCGCTGCTCCTCGCACCACTCGCGCTCCTTGCGGCGCGCGTGCCGATGCTGGGCCGCTTGGGCATCAAGGGGGTCGGTCTCGCACCGGCCGTCATCGCGCTGACGCTGTACGCGCTGCTGCCGATCGTTCGCAGCACGGCCGCCGGCATCCGTCAGGTTCCGCGGCCGGTCGTCGACGCCGCGACCGGGATGGGAATGAGCCCGCGTCAGGTCTTCTGGAAAGTCGAGGCGCCCCTCGCCTTCCCGGTCTTCGCCGCCGGCCTGCGCGTCGCCACGGTGCAGACGATCGGCATGGCAGTCGTCGCAGCGCTGATCGGCGCCGGTGGGCTCGGGGCGATCGTGTTCCAGGGGTTGCTCGGGGGAGCGCTCGATCTCGTGCTCCTCGGCGTACTGCCGGTGGTCGCGATGGCGCTCGTCGTCGACGCCGTTCTCGCGACGCTGGCGTCGTCGATCGGCGTCCGATGATCGAACTGCAGGAAGTCTCGAAGCGTTTCGGCGCCGTCACGGCGATCGACGAGGTGTCGCTGACCATCGGTCGCGGCGAGCTCGTCGTGATCCTCGGAAGCTCGGGGTCGGGCAAGTCGACACTGCTCAGGATGATGAACCGCCTCGTCGAGCACGACAGCGGCCGCATCCTGTTCGCCGGCGAGGAGATCCGCAGCTTCAGGCCCGAGGATCTGCGCCGTCGCATGGGGTATGCAATCCAGTCGATCGGCCTGTTTCCGCACTGGAGCGTCGAACGCAACATCGCCACCGTGCCCTCGCTGCTGCGCTGGCCGAAGACGCGTGTCGACGCGCGGGTTGCCGAGCTGATGACGCTGCTGCAGCTCGAGCCCGCGGTCTATCGGGCGCGCTACCCGCATCAGCTCTCCGGGGGACAGCAACAGCGCGTGGGTGTGGCGCGCGCGCTCGCCGCGGATCCCGAGGTGCTGCTGATGGACGAGCCTTTCGGCGCGCTGGACCCGGTGACGCGCGCCGCGCTGCAGCGCGAGCTCGCGCACATTCACGATGTTTCCGGCAAGACCATCGTGCTGGTGACGCACGACATCGACGAGGCCCTCGGTCTCGCCACGCGCATCGTTTTGCTGGACGCGGGCCGTATCGTACAGAGCGGAACGCCGCTCGAGATGCTTGCGCAGCCCGCGAGCGATTTCGTGACCGACTTCTTCGGACGCGCCGACGTCGGCATCCGGCTATTGGGTCTGCGGCGCGTGAGCGAATACATGCGGCCTGTCGGCGAGCACCCGCTGCACGACGACGACGAAGGGCCGATATCGGACACGCTCAGCCTGCGTGACGCCTTGTCCGTTTTCGTATCGCGCCGCGTCGACCGCCTCCCGGTTGCTAATGGCGAGGGCACGATCGTCGGGCGCCTGGAGTTGCGGGACCTGCTCCGCCCGCCGCGCCCGAGTGAGCCAGGCATCGCGCAATGATTGCGTTGACGCTACGCAAGTCGATGCGCGCGGTCGAGCAGGACCGCCTTCTGTGGGCGGTGCTGGCGCTGTTCCTGCTGCTCGTGTTCGGCGCCGGATGGCTGAAACCGCTCTTCGCGTCGCTCTTCCCGCAGCTTCAGCGGCCGCTCTACGACCACGACAGCTTCGCGAGCCTCGTGCTCGCCCATCTGCAAATCGTGGTGTTGTCCAGCATCGCGGCGACCGTCGTCGGCGTTTCGGCAGGCGTATTCGCGACGCGCGCGGCCGGACGCGAGTTCCGTCCGCTGATCGAGACGCTCGTCTCCGCGGGCCAGACATTTCCGCCGGTGGCGGTGCTCGCCGTGGCGATTCCGCTGATCGGCTTCGGCGTAGCGCCGGCACTGATTGCGCTGGCCCTTTACGGCGTGCTGCCGATCCTGCAAGCGACACTCGCCGGCGTCGAATCGGTGCCCGCGCCAGCGCTCGAAGCTGCGGAAGGACTGGGCCTCAACCGCTGGCAGCGCCTGTTCGGCGTCGAGCTCGCACTTGCCGCCCCGGTCATCCTGGCAGGGGTGCGAACGTCGGTTATCATCAACATCGGCACCGCGGCGATCGCCTCCACGGTCGGCGTCAAGACCCTCGGGTTGCCGATCATCGTCGGACTCAGCGGCTTCAACACTGCCTACGTGATTCAGGGAGCGGTCCTGGTCGGTTTGCTTGCGGTGGCGGTCGACCTCGCCTTCGAAACGTTGCAGCGGCGGCTGGTGCGTTGGCAGTCCACCCGCTGATACGCGGCGGTTGACTACGATGCGTACAGAATCTCGCCGTCACGTAGAACCTCACCGCCAGGCAGAACCTCACCGCCGTACGGACGAGGCCGTCATCCTCGCCCTCGACCAGGGTACGACGAGCTCGCGCGCGCTCGTGTTCGATCGCCGCGGCGCCGTGCTCGGCAGCGCGCAGCAGGAGTTTGGCCAGAGCTTTCCGCAACCAGGATGGGTCGAGCACGACGCGACCGAGATCTGGGCGACGCAGTCGGGCGTGATGCACGAAGCGCTCGCCCGCGCGGGGGTGACCGCGCGCGGGGTCGCCGCGATCGGTATCACCAACCAGCGCGAAACGACGATCGTGTGGGAGCGCGCGAGCGGCCGGCCGATCGCCCCGGCGATCGTCTGGCAGGATCGGCGCACCGCGCCGATGTGCGACGCGCTGCGCGAGCGCGGCGAGGCGGCACGCATCATGGCGAAAACCGGGCTCGTGCTCGACGCCTACTTCTCCGGCACCAAGCTCGCGTGGCTGCTCGATCACGTGCCGGCTGCACGGGCACGCGCCGAGCGCGGCGAGCTCGCCTTCGGCACCGTCGATAGCTGGCTCGTCTGGCAGTTGAGCGGAGGCAAGGCGCACGTGACCGACGCGTCGAACGCGAGCCGCACGCTGCTCTTCGACCTCCACGCGGGCGACTGGGACGACGAGCTCCTCACGCTCTTCGACATCCCGCGCAGCATGCTCCCGACGGTCGTCGATTCGTCGCGCGTCTGCGCGACGACCACGCTCGACGGCGTGTCGATCCCGATCGCCGGCATCGCCGGCGACCAGCAGGCAGCGCTCTTCGGCCAGGCGTGCGTCGAGCCGGGGCTCGCGAAGAACACCTACGGCACCGGCTGCTTCCTGCTGCTGAATACCGGGCGCAGCGCGGTCGCGTCGGCGAACAACCTGCTCACCACCGTCGCGTGGCGCCGCGCGGGTGTGCTCGATTACGCGCTCGAAGGCAGCGTGTTCATCGGCGGCGCCGTCGTGCAGTGGCTGCGTGACGGTCTGAAGATCATCCACAGCGCCGCCGACGTCGAGGCGCTCGCCGCGAGCGTTACCGACAACGGCGGCGTGTACTTCGTCCCCGCATTCACCGGGCTCGGTGCCCCGCACTGGGATGCCTACGCGCGCGGAGCGATGTTCGGCCTGACGCGCGGATCGAACAGCGGGCACGTCGCGCGCGCGGCGCTCGAGTCGATCGCGTTCCAGAGCGCCGACGTGCTCGATGCGATGCAAAAGGATGCCGGCATCACGCTGACCGAGCTGCGCGTCGACGGCGGCGCTGCGGCGAACGATCTCTTGATGCAGTTCCAGGCCGACGTCCTCGATGTGCCCGTCGTGCGCCCGACGGTGCTCGAAACGACCGCACTCGGTGCGGCCTACCTCGCCGGGCTGGCGGTCGGCTACTGGCCCGACACCGGCGTGATCGCCGCGAATCGTCTCGTCGACCGGCGCTTCGAGCCGCGGATGCAGCGCGATCGCGTGGCTGCGTTACGCGGTGACTGGCGCAAGGCGGTCGAGCGCGCGAAAGCGTGGGCGTAACAGGCTAGATTCAGCGCTTCGCGGCCGGCGCGATCACGTCAACCGCGTCGGTGATCACCGTATCGACGCCCCAGTCGAGAAGCTTCCCGACACGCGCCGTCTCGTTGACCGTCCAGGCGACGACGCGAAAGCCCGCGGCGTGGAAGGCGTCGACCCTCGCGCGAGTGAGCAGCTGGTGATCGAGGTCGACTGCGACGCAGCCGGCCTTCGACACGCGCGCTTCCCAGTCTTTCGGCAGCCGATCGGCGAGATACGCCCGCGGCAGTTCGGGCGCAGCCTCGCGCGCGGCATCGAGCGACGCCTCCGCGAACGACGACAGCAGCGGTGCGACCTTGGCACCGCTCCACAGCGCCTGCGCATCGAGCGCGACGGCAGCACCCGTCTCGCGCTCCCGACCCGGCGTCGGCTTGATCTCGATGTTGAGCGCGATCCCTCCCGCACGGCAGAGCGCGGCCACCGCCGCGAGCGACGGGAGTGGTTCGCCGGCATACGCTGGTGAATGCCAGCTTCCCGCGTCGAGGAGCGCGAGGTCGCGCCAGGTGAGCGCGTCGGCGCGGCCGCGCGCGCTCGTCGTCCGCTGCAAGGTTTCGTCGTGCAGCAGGAACGCGACGCCGTCGGCGGAGAGCTTGACGTCGATCTCCGCCATCCGGTAGCCGTGGGTTGCGCCGAGACGCAGCGCGGCGAGCGTGTTCTCGGGCGCGAGCTTCCCCGCCCCGCGGTGCGCGGCGAGCCTCGGGTACGGCCAGCGCGGCAGCGCCTTCGTCACTCCGCGCTCCTCACTCCTCGTTCCTCACGCGCCGCTCCTCACCCACCAATCCTCGCGCCGCTTCGCGCGTCGAATGCGAACACGCGACGCGGATCCGCGCACAGGCTGCACATCGACCCGGCCTCCGGCGACTGACCGTGGGGCACGCGTGCGATCACCGTGCCGCCACCGTGCGCGACGTGGACCAGCACGTCGGCGCCGAGCTGCTCGACGAGCTCCACCGGTCCGCGCACCGCTGCCTCGCCGTCCGCGCAGGGAACGAGGTGCTCGGGGCGGATCCCGACCGTCAGCGGCTGCCCCGCGGCGAGCCGCGCCGACGCGATTCCCGCGCTGCCGCCGTGCTCGAGCGCGACGCTCCCGTTGCCGGATGCCTTCGCCGGCATGAAGTTCATCGCCGGCGAGCCGATGAAGCCCGCGACGAACACCGTCTGCGGATTCTCGTAGACCTCCATCGGCGTGCCGATCTGCTCGGCGCGGCCGGCGTTCATCACGATCATCCGCTGCGCGAGGGTCATCGCCTCGACCTGGTCGTGGGTGACGTAGAGGCTCGTCGTCGCGAGCCGTTTATGCAGCTTCTGGATCTCGAAGCGCATCTGCACGCGGAGCTTGGCGTCGAGGTTGGAGAGCGGCTCGTCGAACAGGAACACCGCCGGCTCGCGCACGATTGCGCGCCCCATCGCGACACGCTGCCGCTGGCCGCCGGAAAGCTGGCGCGGAGTGCGCGCGAGGAGTGGCGCGAGCTCGAGGATCTGCGCAGCCTTCTGCACCTTGCTCTCGATATCCGTCTTCGAGACGTGCCGCAGCTTCAGCCCGTAGGCCATGTTGTCGTGTACGCTCATGTGCGGATAGAGCGCGTAGTTCTGGAACACCATCGCGATGTCGCGATCCTTCGGCTCGAGGTCGTTGACGACTCGGGCGCCGATCGTGATCTCGCCCGACGTGATCGCCTCGAGGCCGGCGACCATTCGCAACAGCGTCGACTTGCCACAGCCAGACGGCCCGACGATGACGACGAATTCGCCGTCGGTCACCTCGACGTCGATGCCGTGGATGACCTCGACATCGCCGTAGCGCTTGGTGACGTTGCGAAAACCGACTTTGGCCATGGGTCCCGGTTCAGGAAGCGCTCGTCGGCACGCGCATGTCGTTCAGCGACCGGACATCGAACTGAATCGTGCCGTGACCCTTGCCGGATTGGATGTCGTTTCCCATGGTCGATGTGATGATTCGGGTGTTTCGGCCAACTCCGTCATTTCTACTATAGCCCAGGGACCCCGTTGCTCAGGCGACGCGCGAGGCGCCCGGCCGGCGACCCGCCCTACTTCTCGGTGTCGACCAGCCCCTTCACGAACCAGCGCTGCATCGCGAGAATCACCGCCGCTGGCGGCAGCAGCGCGAGCATCGCGGTCGCCATCACGAGCTGCCATTCGACCAGTGTGTCGCCGCCGGCGACCATCCGCTTGATGCCGATCACCACCGTGTACATGTCCTCGCTCGTGGTGACGAGGAGCGGCCACAGATACTGGTTCCAGCCATAGATGAACATGATGACGAACAGCGCCGCCATGCTGGTTCGCGACAGCGGCAGCAGGACGTCGACAAAAAAGCGCATCGGTCCGGCGCCGTCGATCCGCGCGGCTTCGGCAAGCTCGTCGGGGACGGTGAGGAAGAACTGGCGAAACAGGAACGTCGCGGTCGCCGACGCGATCAGCGGCAGCGTGAGCCCGGCGTAGGTGTCGACCATTCCCAGCTCGGCCACCACCTTGTAGGTCGGCAGGATGCGCACCTCGACCGGGAGCATCAGCGTGATGAAGATCATCCAGAAGAAGGTGCGCCGCAGCGGGAAGCGGAAGTAGACGATCGCGAACGCCGACAGCATCGAGATCGCGATCTTGCCGATGGCGATCGACAGCGCCATCACCAGGCTGTTCCACAGCATGCGCCCGACCGGCGCCTTCGACGCCATTGCGCTGCCGTGCGTCAACACGCCGAGGTAGTTCTGGACGAAATGGGTGCCGGGAACCATCTGCATCGGCACCGTCGTCACCTGGTCGAACGAGAGCGTCGACGCGACGAAGCACACGTAGAGCGGCAGCGCCACGATCGCGACGCCGGCGATCAGCACCAGGTGCGAGATCAGCGTTCCGACCGGACGACGTTCGACCATGATGTCAGTACTGGACTTTCCGCTCGACAAAGCGGAACTGGATTACCGTGAGGCCGATCACGATCGCCATCAGCACGACCGACTGCGCGGCCGAGCCGTTGAGGTCGAGCGCCTGCACGCCGTCCTGGTACACCTTGAAGACGAGGATCGCCGTCGCCTGCACCGGGCCGCCCGATGTCGCCGCGTCAACGATTGCGAAGGTGTCGAAGAACGCGTAGACGACGTTGACGACGAGCAGGAAGAAGGTCGTCGGCGAAAGGAGCGGGAAAGCGATCGTCCAGAAGCGTCGCGCCGGGCCCGCGCCGTCGATCGCCGCCGCCTCGAGCAGCGATTTCGGGATCGACTGCAATCCGGCGAGAAAGAACAGGAAGTTGTAGCTGATCTGCTTCCATACCGCCGCGATGACGATCAGCGTCAGCGCCTGGCCGGCGTCAAGCACGTAATCCCAGTGATAGCCGAGCCGGCCGAGGAAATGCGTGATCACGCCGAGGGTCGGATTGAGCAGGAACACCCACAGCACCGCGGCGACTGCGGCGGCGACCGCGTAGGGCAGCGTCAGCAGCGTCTTGTAGAACTTCGCGCCGCGCAGGATGCGGTCGGCGAACACGGCGAGCAGCAGCGCAAGCGCGAGGCCAATGAAGGTGACGAGCACCGAGAACACCGCGGTCACCTTGAACGACGCGAGGTAATGCGCGTTCTCGAACAGGTCGACGAAGTTGTCGAACCAGACGAACTGCGTCTTCGACGCGAAGGCGTCCTGGATCAGCAGCGACTGGTAGAGCGCCTGGCTCGCCGGCCAGAAGAAGAAGACGAGCGTGATGGCGAGCTGCGGCGCGACCAGCGCGTACGGAAGCCACGACGACCGGAAGACGACGCGCTTCTCCATCGATGGGAGTCACAACCCCGCAGGGAGTCAGAGTCGGAAGGGGCCAGGTCGCGCCTTCCCGGGAGGCACCCGGGAAGCACCGGCAAGACCTGACCCCTCCTGCGGGGCGCGCTTGGAGCCGCTACTGGTTCGCCTTCTGGAAGCGCCTGAGTTGCTCGTTGCCGCGCTTGACGGCCGAGTCGAGCGCCTGCTTCGCGGTCTTCTGTCCGCTCCACACCGATTCGAGCTCCTCGTCGATGACGTTGCGGATCTGCACGAAATTGCCGAGGCGCAGCCCGCGCGAGTTGGCGGTCGGCGGCTTGTTGCTGAGCTCCTTGATCGCGATGTCAGTCCCGGGATTCTTCTCGTAGAACCCCTGCTTCCTGGCGAGATCGTAGGCAGCGAGCGTGATCGGGACGTAGCCGGTGCTCTCGTGCCAGTCGGCCTGGATCTCGGGCGACGACAGGAACGTGAAGAACTTCGCGATGCCGGGGTAGACGTCCTTGTTCTTCTGCTTCAGCACCCACAGCGTCGCGCCACCGATGATCGTGTTTTGCGGCGCACCCTTGACGTCAGAGTAGTAGGGCAGCGTCGCGACGCGCCAGGCGAACTTCGAATTGGCCTTGATGTTCGCGTACGAGCCCGACGACGTGGTGATCATCGCGCATTCGCCGCTGGTGAACGCCGCGAGCGGCTCGTCCTTGCGGCCCTTGTAGGTGAAGAGGCCCTTCTTCGCCCAATCGGCGAGATTCTGGATGTGCCGCACCTGCACCGGGCCGTTGAACTCGAGCTTGGTGCCGAGGCCGCCGAAGCCGTTCTGCAGCGACGCGAACGGAACGTTGTGCCACGCGCTGAAGCTCTCGAGCTGCACCCACGACTGCCAGCCGGTAGTGAACTCGCAGGGCTGGCCCGACGCCTTCAGCTTCTCGGCGTCCTTCTCGAGCTCGGGCCAGGTCTTCGGAGGATTGGAAGGATCCAGCCCGGCCTTCTTGAACGCATCGTCGTTGATGTAGAGCACCTGCGTCGAGCTGTTGAACGGCATCGACAGCAGGTGGCCCGACGTGTCGGAGTAGTACGACGACACCGCGCCCAGGAACCCCTTCGGATCGAACGGCTGGTGCTGCTCGGCCATCAGCTGGTAGACCGGCATCACCGCACCCTTCGCCGCCATCATCGTCGCGGTACCGACCTCGAACACCTGCACGATCTGCGGCGGGTCGCCCGCGCGGTAGGCGGCGATCGCGGCGGTCATCGACTCGTCGTACTGCCCCTTGTAGACGGGAATGACCTTGTACTCGGATTGCGTCGCGTTGAACTTGTTCGCGATCTCGTTGACCTTGTCGCTGAGCGCGCCGGTCATCGAGTGCCACCAATGGATCTCGACGACCGCCTGAGCCGAGGTCGCCGCGCACGCGAAGGCGAGTGCCGACGCCATGCACGCAAGACGGATGAAGCGATGTCCCATGTTCTCCTCCTGAAGGAACTCCCTGCGGGCCCTCGGGCCCGTCCGGGTTGCGATTCTAGTGCAAAACGACCGCCGCGGCGCGCCGGTCCGCGCGGCCCCTATGCGCGGCGCGCGCGGCCCGTGACCGTCGCAGCGAGGACGAGCCAGCCCGCGATGAGCGCGACTCCTCCTGCCGGCGTCAGGTAGCCCCACCCGCGTGGCGCGCCGAGGGCGAGAAGGTAGAGGCTGCCGCTGAACAGCACGATCCCGGCGACGAGAAGCGTCGCCGCGAGCGCCACGCCGCGCGGCGCGGGCGTCAAGCGCTGCAGCACGCCGATTGCGAGGAGCGCGAGCGCGTGCCACGCATGGTAGGTGACGGCAGTGCGCCAGATCGCGAGCGCGTCCGGCGTGAGTCGCGTCGTGAGCGCGTGCGCGCCGAGCGCGCCGAGCGCGACGGCCGCCGCCATCAGCAGCGACGCAACAGTGAGCGTATAGCGGGGTGGCATGACAGACTAAACTATGCCGTCTTTCACGCCGGACGGCATCCCCCGACTCCATGACGCTCTCCCAGGCCGCGCAGGCAGCGATCTCCGCCTCGTCGCGTCGCGACGCGGTCGTTCCGTCGCCCGGCGCTGCGACGCTCCCGGTCACTCGTGCGATGTTCGACGAGCTGATGGTGCCGTGCTTCGCCCCGGCCGAGTTCATCCCGGTGCGCGGCGAAGGCTCGCGCATCTGGGACCAGCAGGGGCGGATGTACATCGACTTCGCGAGCGGCGTCGCGGTGAGCTCGCTCGGTCACTGCCACCCGGCGATGATTCGCGCGATCGAAGACCAGGCGCGCACGCTGTGGCACGTCTCCAACTGGTTCACCAACGAGCCCGCGCTACGGCTCGCGCGAAGGCTCACCGACGCGACCTTCGCCGAGCGCGTCTTCTTCTGCAACTCGGGCGCCGAGGCGAACGAGGCGGCGCTGAAGCTCGCGCGCCGCTACGCGCACGATCGCAGCGGGCCGCAACGCGCGCGGATCGTCTCGACGCTGAACGCGTTCCACGGCCGCACGCTCTTCACGGTCACCGCCGGCGGGCAGGCGAAATACGCTTCGGGCTTCGGCCCCTCGCCGGAAGGCATCACCCATCTTCGCTACAACGACATCGAAGCGCTCGAGGCCGAGTTCGCCGCGCACGGTCCCGAAATCTGCGCGGTAATCCTCGAGCCGATGCAGGGCGAAGGCGGCATGACGCCGGGAACGCCCGCCTACCTGCAGGCGGCACGGCGCCTGTGCACCGCGCACGGCGCACTGCTCATCCTCGACGAGATCCAGAGCGGCATGGGACGCACGGGTGCGCTCTATTCCTACATGCAGAAGGGGATCGTCCCCGACATCCTGACGAGTGCGAAGGGCCTTGGCGGCGGCTTCCCGATCGGCGCGATGCTGACCACCGCAGAAATCGCGAGTGCCTTCTCGGTCGGTGTGCACGGAACCACGTACGGCGGCAACCCCCTCGCCTGCGCCGTCGCAGGCGCGGTGTTCGACGTCATCAACACGACCGAGGTGCTCGATGGGGTGCGTGCCCGGCATGCGCTCTTCATGGAAGGGTTGCGCGCAATCAACGCGCGCAGGCCGGTGTTCGCCGACCTCCGCGGCGAAGGCGTCTGGCTCGGCTGCGAGCTTGCCGAGCCCTGGCGCGGCCGCGCGCCCGCAGTGATGAAGGCGGCCGGCGAAAGCGGCCTTCTCGTACTCGTCGCCGGGGCGGACGTGCTGCGAATCGCGCCTTCGCTCGTCATCTCGCTCGACGAGATCCTCGAAGGGCTGTCGCGCCTCGAAACGGCGCTTTCGCGTGCGCTCGCGTGAAGTGCGCGCGTGCGGTTGCATGACGCGTGTTCTTCGTCCGACCGATCGCGCGTGACGATCTGCCCGCGGTGCTGGCGCTCTCCGAGCGCACCGGCGACGGGCTGACGACGCTTCCGGCCGATCGCGGCCAGCTCGCCGCGCGCATCGAGCGCTCGCAGGCTTCGTTCGCCGGCACCGCGGAGAAGGCGGCAACGACGTTCATGTTCGTGCTCGTCGACCGCGAAGGCGGCGGCAGCGGCGAGCGCGTCATCGGCATCAGCGCAATCGAGGCCGCCGTCGGACTGACCGAGCCGTGGTACAACTACCACGTCGGCACGCTCGTGCATGCATCGCGCGCGCTTGGCGTCTACACGGTCGCGCCGACGTTGTTCCTGTCGAACGACCACACCGGTCACACCGAGCTCTGCTCGCTCTTTCTCGACCAGGCGTACCGCCGCGCGAGGAACGGGCCGTTGCTCTCCAAGGCGCGGCTCCTGTTCATCGCCGAATTCGCCGAGCGATTCGCCGCCAAGGTGATCGCCGAGCTGCGCGGGCGCGTCGACGCTTCCGGCACGAGTCCGTTCTGGGAAGGGCTCGGGCGCCACTTCTTCG
Source organism: Burkholderiales bacterium (assembly GCA_025981645.1). Taxonomy (GTDB): domain Bacteria; phylum Pseudomonadota; class Gammaproteobacteria; order Burkholderiales; family Casimicrobiaceae; genus VBCG01. The sequence continues at coordinate 334 of JAICXH010000052.1, read as the reverse complement.
CGATCGACTACCGCCGCGCCGATTACCTGACAGGAACCGGCCAGAAGTCGTTCATCGCCGAGCTGATGCCGCGCCACCCGGTCTACGTCAGCCTGCTGCCTGAGCCCGCGCGCGCGGCGATCGGCGAGGTTCACGCCGACACGCTCCCCGCCCGCGCGATGCTCGAGCAGGAAGGTTTCCGTTACGAGGGCTATGTCGACATCTTCGACGCCGGGCCGACCGTCGAGTGCGCGACCGGCAACATCGACGCCGTGCGCCGATCGAGCGTGCTGCCGTGCACGCTCGGCGAGGAGGACCCGGTGCCCGACAGCCTCACCGACGACATCCTGTGGCT
>JAICXH010000147.1 GCA_025981645.1 Burkholderiales bacterium | reverse complement strand
GCGACTTCGTCGGAGAAGAACTCGAACCCGGCATGCACCAGCGCAGCGGTCAACGTCGACTTGCCGCTGCCCGGCGCGGCAGGCAGCAGCACGCAGCGCTTCCCGTCGCTGATGACGCCGGCGTGGATGTCGAGAAAGTACGCTTCGTCGCGCAGCACCGTGTGCCACACCGTCGACTTGACGATCGGCGCGAGCTGGTCGAGTGCCTCGCAAGTCGCGACGGGTTCTTCATCGCGGTAGACGGCGATGAGGCCGTCCGAATCGACGATGTCGATCGTCGACGTGATCGCGGCCGCGTCGTCGTCGTCCTGCAGGTGCTCGAGAATCGGCTCGACGACGCGGACCTGCGCGTCGGCCGAGAACCGGAGCAGGAAGCGTGACGACAGCAGCCGGTAACGGCGCGCCGCGAAACTCGCGGGGGCAGGCAGTCGCGCACGTTGCAGGGTTGGAACGGGCTCCGCGGCGGCGGGCGAATCGGCCGTGGCGGGCGAATCGACCGTGGCGCTCGTCGCGGCCGACGCGCAGACGAAGCTCTGTTCGCGCCACTGAGCAATCGCCGAGCGCACCCGTTCGCGGCTCGCGGCCGTGTCGATGCCGAGGATGGGCGCGAGGGCCGAAGCGATCGCGCGTTCGTCGCCGTGCTCTTCGAGGAGGCTGAAGATCAGCGTCGCCGCGGCATTCAGCAGATGCAGCTCCTGGCGCGCTTCGCAGAACAGCACGCCGGAGTCGTCGAGGTAATAGAGCCGCGTGCCCGGTGCCGGTTCGATACGCTCGCTCATCGCCTGTCCGCCAAGGCAGCCGTAGCCACCCTTCGCCACCACCGGCCTTTGCCGAGGTTCCAGATCGGAAGCAGCACGTAGTCGTGCACGAGCTTCAGCGGCACGTAGGCGAACATCAGCCGATCGGGCAGCGCCACCATTCGATAGTGCTTGAACTCTGGCGTGGTCACCGTGCGGACAAGGTATCCGAGCCGATCACGGAGCCGCTCGCGTGCGCGCCAATGAAATCCGGAGACGTGCCAGAGCGGTTCGGGCCCGTCGGCATCCGCGAAGACACGCAGCCGGCTTTCCTCGATCAGCCGCCGACATTGCGCATCCCGATCGATGGCGTCGCTGACCTGCGCGGGCAACGTGGAGGAGAAGAGGGCGCGTGCGAGCCCGAGGCCGACGTGAAGAATGCGAAGGATTCCAGCGCGTGATGCGCGCTCGACCACCACGTTCCAGGCGAGCCCTGGATGGCGATGGACGAGGGCCGCGATGTCCGCGATCCACAGAAGCCGCCACCACTTTTCCTTCGCACCATGCAGGCACGCCACGAGGAGCGCGTCCTCGATCGAAAGCGTGCGCGCCGCTCGTCCGCCGAGGTCGATCACGATCGCGGCGCCCCATATCGCGTCGAGATCGAGATCGACGCAGAGCGTCCTCGGCGCGAACGTCCAGTGCGGCTCGACCGGCATCCGTCCGTTCGCGAACACGACGTCCTGGCCGTAGGTGTCGAAGCAGACCTCGGTGATTCGTGGACCCAGCGCGTCACCGAGGTGATAGCCGAGCTTCGCCAGCGACGCGACGGCGCGTCCCATATCCTCGCGGTGCACCAGGACGTCGATGTCCTTGCCTGGCCGCAATCCGGGCGCACCGTGCGCGAGAACCGAGAGCGCGGTCCCCTTCAGCGCGAGTACAGGAACGCTGTCCGCGTCGAGCGTTTCCAGAACCTCGACCGTTTGCCTGCGGCGCGCCTCGCCTTCAGCCAATGCGTGCTCGAGATAGATTCCCGCCGCTTCGCGGATCTCCTCGGGAACGCCGGCCGGGGCGCTTACCAGACTACGGCACAGCAGCCCCGCGACGCCGTGGCGCAGCGCCCTTCGAACGACGTGCTCCCAGTCGTCCTCCGTGATCGCCGGCGCGGGCGCGTTCGCGTCCCAGTCGCGGCGCAGGAGCTGTGCCAGGCCAAGTTCGCTTGTCGTCACCGCGGCGAGTGGAGAGGGAATCGGCGCGATGGTACCCGCACCTTGCGCGGTACGCGGATCGGGTCGCCGGACGGCGGGACCGGCCCATCGGTCACGCGGACGGCGCGCCCACCGGTGCTGCGATCGTCATGCCGTGCCGGCGGAAGACCGCCGCCATCGCGTCGGGATCGGGTGGTCGGCCCGAGGAGGCGCGGATCAGGTCGACCGCGTCGTGGAAGTACTGCGGGCCCATGATGCCCGGAGCGGTGACGACGAGTTGCTTCGCATCGCGGTCGCCGAAATTGTCGAAGCGGTGCACGGCGCCGCGGGGGATGCACACCGCTTCGCCCGGCCCGATTGCGAAAGGCGTGCCGTCGATCGTCCAGGTCAGCACGCCCTCGACGCCATAGAGCGTCTCCTCGTAGGTGTCGTTGCGGTGGGCCGGCGCCGGGATCTTCCGGCCCGCCGGGACCGTCATCTCGAAAATCGACATGCTGCCGCCGGTATCGCTCGCGGTCAGCAGGAAGCGGACGGCGACCGCGCCGAGGGCGATGGTTTCCTCCGATGCGTTGATGGCGATGCGGTTTGACACGAGCTGCCTCCTTTAGTAAAGTTAATTTACCAGCACCTAAAAGGTACATCGCGTT
>JAICXH010000137.1 GCA_025981645.1 Burkholderiales bacterium | reverse complement strand
CATGCGCGTGCTCGAAATCGTCGCGGACGCGACCAATCGGATCGCGGAAGGCGAGGTCATGCAGTTGATGAACACCGGCGATGCGGCGCTCGACGAGCGCGCCTATGTCGACGTGATCGAGCGCAAGACCGCGACGCTGTTCGAGGCCGCTGCGCGGATCGGCGCCGTTCTGGGCGGTTCGGAGCGGGGGCGCGAAGACGCCCTCGCGCGCTACGGCCGGCACCTCGGCATCGCCTTCCAGATCATGGACGATGTCCTCGACTACTCCGGCGATGCGGGCGCGATCGGGAAGAACGTCGGCGACGACCTCGCCGAGGGGAAGATGACGCTGCCGCTCATCCGCGCGCTCGCCGTCGGCCGCGACGCCGAGAAGGGAGTGATCCGCCACGCGGTGTCCGAACGAGGACGCAGCGAGTTCGCCGCCGTCGCGGCGGCCCTCGAAACGACGGGCGCGCTCGCCTGGTCGCGCGAACGCGCGGCGCTCGAGGCGCGCGACGCCGCGGCATGCCTCGACGGATTGCCCGAAGCTCCGGAGACAGCCGCTCTGCTACAATTGGCCGCGTTTGCGGCGCAGCGAACCTACTGATCGGCTCCGGCTGCTCGGATCCGCCCGGTACGCTCGAATCCCGTGCGCCGACGCAGGGCATCGGGGTGTAGCTTAGCCTGGTAGAGCGCTACGTTCGGGACGTAGAGGCCGGAGGTTCAAATCCTCTCACCCCGACCACGCATCATCGTTCGTGGCTTGCCACGATCATGCATTTTCCCGCGGACCTCCCCGCCATCAACCGATGAAAGACCATGCCATGACGAATCGACGCGCCGTACTGGGTGCCGTACTGGCCCTCGCAGCGACCCTTGCCGCGCCGAGCGGCGCCCGCGCCGCGGACAAGTTCACCATCATGGTCGGCGGCATCGAGAAGCAGATCTATCTCCCCGCCGCGCTGACCGAATCGCTCGGCTACTTCAAGGACGAAGGCCTCGACGTGCAGATCCTCAACGAGGGCGCCGGCGTCAACGCGGAGAAGGAGCTGCTCGCCGGCGCGGTCCAGGGTGTCGTGGGCTTCTACGACCACTGCGTCGACCTGCAGCCCAAGGGCAAGTTCGTCGAATCGGTCGTGCAGTTCAGCCAGGCGCCCGGCGAAGTGGAGATGGTGTCGACCAAGCATCCCGAGATCAAGTCGATGGCGGACATCAAGGGCAAGACGCTCGGCGTCACCGGACTCGGATCGTCGACCAACTTCCTGACCCAGTACCTGGCCACGCGCGCCGGGGTTCCGGTTGGCCAGTACACGGTGCTCGGCGTCGGCGCAGGCACGACCTTCATCGCGGCGATGCAGCAGGACCGAATTCAGCTCGGCATGACCACGGAGCCCACCATTTCGCGCCTGCTTGCAACCGGCCAGGCGCGGGTGCTGGTCGACATGCGCGATGTCGCGAAGACCAAGGAGGCGCTTGGCGGCACGTATCCGGCGGCATCGTTCTACATGGAGACGAGCTACGTCGACAGCCACAAGGAGCTGGTGCAGAAGCTCGCCAACGCCTTCGTCAAGACGCTGAAGTACATCCATACGCACACCGCCGCCGAGATTACCGAGAAGATGCCCAAGAGCTTCTACACCGCGGACAAGGCCGCCTACATCAAGGCCCTCGCCGACGGCAAGACGATGTTCACGCCCGACGGCGTGATGCCCGAAGGCGGTCCGGAGACGGTGCTCGCGGTGTTGCAGGCGAAGGAGAGCATGAAGGGCAAGAAGGTGGATCTGTCGAAGACCTACACCACCGAGTTCGTGAAGAACGCGAAGTAGCCGCGCCCCCCCGCGCAGTGCGCCCGTCCCGTGGCAGATCGCAACGCAGCGGCACCTCAGACGTCGACGCCGTCCGGCGCGCAGGCGCCGGCGATCGAGCTGATCCGGGTCAACCGGCGTTTCGTGACACCTGACGGCAAGTCGATGACGGCGCTGCGCGACTTCACGATGACTGTCGACGACGGCGAATTCGTCGCCGTCGTGGGCCCCACCGGCTGCGGCAAGTCGACGACGCTCAACCTGATCACCGGCCTCGACAAGCCCTCGGGCGGCGAAGTGCGACTGTATGGAAAGCCGGTCGACGGCATCGACTCGCGTATCGGCTTCGTGTTCCAGACCGACGCGCTGTTTCCGTGGCGCAACGTCGTCGATAACGTCGTCGCCGGCCCGCTGTTTCGGGAGAAGCCCAGGACCGAGGCCTACGCTTTGGCCCGGCGCTGGCTCGCGCGCGTCAACCTCGCTGGGCACGAAACCAAGTACCCGCACCAGCTCTCGGGCGGCATGCGCAAGCGGGTGGCGCTCGCACAGACGTTCATCAACGAGCCGCGCATCCTGCTGATGGATGAGCCGTTCTCGGCATTGGATGTGCAGACGCGCGTGCTGATGCACGAGGCGCTGCTCGCGCTATGGACGGAATCGGGCGCGTCGGTGGTCTTCGTGACCCACGATCTCGAAGAGGCGATCACGCTCGCCGACAAGGTCTATGTGCTGACAGCGGGCCCCGCGACGGTCAAATCCGTCTACCGGATCGAGCTTCCGCGCCCGCGCGTTGCGGCCGAGATCCGCTACCAGCAGGATTTCATCGCCATCTCGCACACGATCTGGAACGACCTTCGTGACGAAGTCATGAAGGGCGCCGCCAGGAGCGAGGCCGCGGTATAGGCGTCGCGCGGCGAGCTGGATTCGAAGCGGCTGCAGCGAAGGCTAGGGAGCGCCCGATGAGCGAAACGCTGGCACCTCCGATCCCTGAATTCAGACCGGGAACGTCCGATGCCGAGATCGAAGCCGCGGCGGCGCGCGCAGAGCGCAAACGCAGGCTCACCGTCCGGTTCTGGCAGGTGCTGCTGCTGGTCGTGCTTCTCGGCGGGTGGGAGCTGCTTGCGCGCGCCAAGATCATCGACGTCTTCTTCTTCTCGAGCCCGTCGGCAATTGCGGCACGCCTGTACCAATGGATCACGCAGGGCGCGGACGGGACGCCACTGTGGTTCCATGTCTGGGTGACGATCGAGGAGGCGCTGCTCGGCTTCTTCAGCGGTTTCATCCTCGGCATCCTCGCCGGGGTCGCGCTCGGGCGCAACCGGATGGCGTCCGATGTCCTGACGATCTATATCAAGGTGTTCAATTCGGTGCCGCGCGTCGTACTGGCTCCGATCTTCATCCTGCTGTTCGGGCTGGGCCTCACATCGAAGGTGGCGCTTTCGTTCGTCATGGTGTTCTTCATCGTGTTCTCCAACGCGTTCCAAGGCGTTCGAGAAGCCGATCGCGCCCTGATCGCGAACGCGCGGATCCTCGGCGCGTCGAAGTGGCAGCTCACGCGATCGGTGATCGTGCCGTCGGCAATGAGCTGGATCTTCGCGTCGCTGCACGTGAGCTTCGGCTTTGCCATCGTCGGCGCGATCGTCGGCGAGTTCGTCGGCGCGCGCCACGGCATCGGGGTGCTGATCCAGATTGCCGGCGGCGCGTTCGATACTGCCGGAATGTACGCAGCCATCGTCATCATCATGGTGGTGGCACTCGCTGCCGAGTATGCCGTGACGATCTTCGAAAACCGGCTCGCGAAGTGGCGGCCCGTTCCGCTCGCCGAAACCCACTGAGGATCCTCCTG
>JAICXH010000153.1 GCA_025981645.1 Burkholderiales bacterium | reverse complement strand
TCGCGTCGGACCGATGACGCCGAGCGTACCGATGACCTGTCCGTTCGCCTCGTAGCTCGCGGTGACGACGCTGCACTCGTCGAGCGGCACGAGGCCCGATTCGCCGCCGATGTAGATCTGCACGCCGGGCGCGCGCTGCGAGATGTCGAGCAGGTGCAGAAGCGACGTCTTCTGCTCGAACAGATCGAAGAGGCGTCGCAGCCGCTGCATGTTCGATGCGAGGTCCTCGGCATTCAGCAGGTTGCGCTCGCCGGTGACGACGAGCGCGTCGGCGTTCGACAGCGCGCCCTCGCCCGCGTCGACCGCGGCCTTCATCAGCGCCGCGATGTCGTCGCGCAGCGCGCGCAACTCCTCGGCGAGCCGGTCGCGGATGCCGGCGAACGGCTGCCCCGCGAAGTTCTGGTTGAAGAAGTTCGTCGCCTCGATGAGCTGCGCCGGCGTGTAGGCGCGGTCGGTGTGCAGGATCCTGTTCTGCACGTCGCCCTCCGGCATGACGATGATCAACAGCACGCGCCGATCGGACAGCCGCAGGAATTCGAGATGGCGAAACGAGACTTCGCGGCGCTTCGGCGTCGCGACGACGCCGGCGAACTGCGTGAGCTGCGACAGCAGCGACGCGGCGGCGCTGACGATCTGCTGCGGGCGGTCGACGTTCAACTCGCCCTCGAGGCGATGAATCTCGACCTCCTCGAGCGGCTGCACCACCATCAGGCTGTCCACGAAGAAGCGGTAGCCACGTGGCGTCGGCACGCGTCCGGACGACGTATGAGGGCTCGCGATCAGCCCCATCTCCTCGAGATCGGCCATCACGTTGCGGATCGTCGCCGGCGACAGGTCGAGCCCCGAATGCCGCGACAACACGCGCGATCCGACCGGCTGTCCCTCGGCGACGTAGCGCTCGACGAGCGTCTTCAAAAGATGTTGCGCACGAGCATCCAGCATCCGCCTATATTACCGCGCCCCTTCGTAACGCCGGCCCATCGGCCAAGGCGCCGAGGCTCGTTTGCGCGCGCGCTATGGTTTAATCCGCGCATGTCGATCCGGACGCCGGAACAACGCTTTCCACGCATTGCGCTGATCGGCCGCCACGGCGGTCCGGCGGCGGCCGCACCGGTCGCCGCGCTCACCGCGTTCCTGCTCGCGCGGGGACATACGATCGTGCTGGAGCCGAACGCCGCGACCGCCGAGATGGCCGGCGTCGAGTCGTTGCCCGACGAAAGGCTGCCCGGGGCGATCGACCTCGCGATCGTGCTCGGCGGCGACGGCACGATGCTGTCGGTCGCGCGGCGGCTCGCGCCGTACGACGTGCCGCTGATCGGCGTCAATCTCGGGCGCCTCGGTTTTTTGACCGACATCCCGGTCGCGAAGATGGAGCCGACGGTCGCGGCGATGCTCGATGGCCGCTACAGCGAGGAGCGGCGCACGCTGCTGTCGGTGACGCTTTTGCGTGCCGATGGCACCGCGACGTCGGCGCCGGCGCTGAACGAGGTCGTCGTCAATCGCGGCGGCCTCGGCAGCATGATCGAGTGCACGGTGGAGATCGACGGTCGTTTCGTGTACACGATGCGCGCCGACGGCGTCATCGTCGCGACGCCGACGGGCTCCACTGCTTACGCGCTGT
>JAICXH010000075.1 GCA_025981645.1 Burkholderiales bacterium | reverse complement strand
CGAGACCAAGGCCGAGGAGCGCGAGCGTCGCGGGTTCCGGAATGTTGCCGCCATTGCTGGCGCCGCCGCCGCCCGAACTGGAGCTCGAGCTGCTGGAGCTGCTCGACGAACTCGAGCTGCTGGAGCTTGATCCCTGCGTCGTCTCAGGCGTTGTCCCCCAGTAGAACGTCGTACTGGTGATATTCGTCGGAGCGGTCGTAAACCCAAACGTAAACGTGACAGGGCCAAGCAGATAATCGTTGTGTTGATTGTTCGGCAGACCGTCCGCGCTACTGATGCCGCTGTTCACGATTCCAGCCGGCTTGTACGAACCACTACCCGCGGCAAGCAGACCTGACGAATACCCCCAGTCGTATGGGGACGACAATGGCGTTGGATTCGAATCGGGCGGTACATGGGTATAATCCTCGAACGTCGGCGTGCTCGTACAAGTTCCGGTCGTGCAGTCGATGAACCCGGTTGCCGAGACGCTCGACAAGCTAAGTCCAGCGCCACCGACAGCAGTGAACGCGAAACCGTCGAGGACCTGTGCGATTGTAGTTATCGATGATGTGGTGTTCGTCAGCGTAAGCGTCATCGTCGTGGCGCCGATGTTGAAGTCGGCGCTGCCGGCAACGGACCCTCCTGAGGTGGTCCCGCTCGTCGTGAAGATGAAATCCGCATTGGCAGGATTGCCGGCGAGCCCTAGGGCGAGCATTACCGCCGCCATTGCTCCAAAACGATAAGGTTTCGTCATACAATCCCTCTAGTTCAGTTTGTCAGGTGACTGAAGGCAACTAAGCAATCCACGAGCCAAGAGATAATACATCGTTGGAACAAGGGCTTAGCTAGGCGTGATCCGACGCAGTGTAAAATTGTTCGACAGTGCTCGGGTGGCGACATCGGCGAACAGGCTTCGGACGCCGCCGGCCCACATGGTGCCGGGAGAGGGAGTCGAACCCTCACGCTGTCGCCAGCGGCGGATTTTGAGTCCGCTGCGTCTGCCATTCCGCCACCCCGGCCAGGGGCCGCGCAACCCGGCATGGAAGCGGGGCGCGCGGCGCGGACCGCGATTATTGCCTAAAGCCGCGTGGGGCGCGACCGCTCCGGCATCGCCACGATCGCGCGGACGTGCCGTCGCGAGCGATCGCGCGGAGAGCGGCCGCCCATCGTGCCGCCGTTCGATGCTTAGGGCGCCCTCGTGATGCCGCCGAACGTGCCCGACCACTGGCAGTACTGGTTCTGGCCGCTGACGTACGAGGTGAAGCCGTTGATTGTCGGGGTCATTTCGCTCGCGACGAACGTACCCGACGTGCCGTCCCCGCACGTGTAGGTGCCTTCCACCTGCCCGTATTTTCCGGCCTGGGTGTAGGACCCGTTGAACGAGCAGGCGCCGCCAGTGTCGGTCGCGACGAACATGGTGACGCTGCTGCCGCTCTGCGTAACGGAGAGCGCCCCGCCGAAATCGACTGCGCCGTTCATCGACGACGGGTTGCAGTTGGAGTAGGTCACCGAATAGCCGCCGAGGTAGTTGCCGGTGTAGTTCTCGGTCGTCCACGTCTCGCGCTGGATCGATTTCGTCACGGCGACGCCGTCGACCGAATAGGTGAGGATTGCGTCGTTGAGGTCGATGAGGGTGAACGTCACGCTACCGGCCACGCGCCGCGTCACGTTCAAAGGCGAAAAGAGGCCTCCGAACCACGGGCCGGTGGTGGCGACGAGATCGCCGGTCCATATCAGCGATCCACTGCTGTCGGCGCCCTGGAACGTGATCGCCGCCGTGTACCACATCGGGATCGTCTGCGTGTCGTAGACGAAGAAGGTGACGAACGCGACGCCGTTCTGCTGGATCACGTTGACACCCCAGCCCGATTCGTTCGGGTTCCACCACATGTCGGTGATGTCCGTGGTCGCCGTCGAGGCCTGACTTGCGCCCGTCCACGCCGCGACAGTACAGAAGAGCGCTGCTGCGAGTAGTTTCTTCATGGCTTGGTCTCCATCATCGATCGCTCTCGGTCAACTCATTTGTCCGCTGCTGCTCCTGCCCGCCGCATCCCCTGCGCGCACGAAGTGCGGACCGCGCCGTCGGTAGGTGACGAAAGCGTACGCGAGCGCGTCGGTCGATTCCACCGTTCCCGTCCTACGCTCGATTTCCTGCCAGTCCGACAAGGCGAAGCGCGGAAACGCGGTGTCGCCTTCGAAATCGCGATCGACCTCGGTCAGGTACATCGTATCCGCGACGGGAAGCGCTTCGCGGTAGAGCTCGCCACCGCCGATGCAGAACGCGGGCGCGGGCAGCGCGACACCCGCGAGCGCGTCGGCGAGCGACGGCGCGACGAGCGCACCGTCGGCACTGAATCCGGCGCGCCGGCTGACGACGATGTTCTGCCGTCCGGGAAGCGGGCGTCCGAGTGATTCCCAGGTGCGCCGCCCCATGATCACCGCGTGACCTTCGGTCAGCGCCCGGAATCGCCTGAGGTCGGCAGGCAGGCGCCACGGCAGACCGCCGCTGACGCCGATCACACCGTTTCGCGCCACCGCCGCGATGATCGCGAGCGCAGGCGGAGGTGTCATAATTGATCGATTATAGCGAGAGCTGTTTTCTCACCACGCGTGTATTACCCGCGCTCGTTCCTCAAGTTCATCCTGCTCGGCTTCCTGCTGGTGACGGTGCCGCTCGTCTATGCGCTGGGCGAGCTCATCCTGTCGATCGACCGCCTCGAATCGCAGGGTAGGCAGGAGGTCCTGCAGGCGGCACAGGCGGGCAGGACGAGCCGGCTTCTCTACGAGCAGACGACGACGCTCGAGCGCATCGCGCGCCAGCACCTGATCCTCGAGGACGCGGCGCTCCTCGACGAATACGCGCGCCTGCGCCAGGATTTCCACCAGACGACGCGGCAGCTCGCGGCGCTGCCGCTGCAACCCGCTCAGCTCGCGACACTCGGCAAGCTCGACGGAGACGAGGACCGGCTGCATCGGCTCCTGATCGAGCCGCAGCGCGACGCGGAGCTCGCCGGCGAAATCGCGACCGGCTACGCAAAGCTCGTCGACGGCGCGCAGACGATGCTCGCCGCGACCGACGAGCTCACCCAGCGCGCGATCGAGCGCCTGCAGCGGACGGCGGCCGAGGGACGCGAGAAGTGGATCTACGTCGGCCTCGCCACCGTCGCGATCGCGATTCTGCTTGCCGTCGTCTTCGCGACGCTGATCGCGCGGCCGATCCGTCAGCTCGATCACGCGGTACGGCGCATGGGCCGCGCCGATTTCTCGCACCCGATCGAGGTCTCCGGGCCGCAGGATCTGCGCTATCTCGGGCAGCGCCTCGAATGGCTGCGCGCGCGCCTGGCCGAGCTCGAGCAGCAGCAGACCAATTTCCTGCACCACGTCTCCCACGAGCTGAAGACGCCGCTCACCGCCGTGCGAGAAGGCGTCGAGCTCCTGCGTGACGACGTCGGAGGAAGGCTGACACCCGAGCAGCACGAGATCGTGCGCATCGTGCGCGACAACACGCTGTCGCTGCAGAAGCTGATCGAGGATCTGCTCGCGTGGCATCAGACGCGCGCGACGGAGCCGGCAACCGTCGGTCCGGTCGTGCTGTCGGAAGTGATGGAGCGGGTGATCCGCGAGCAGAAGCTCGCCGCACTGGCACGGACCGTCACGTTCGAGTGCGAGTCGAAACCGCTCGCCGTCGTCGGAGACCGCGAGAAGTTGCGCACGATCGTCGACAACCTGGTCTCGAACGCGATCAAGTACTCGCCGCGCGGCGGCACCGTGCGGGTGCGCATTCGCGCCGAGGACGGACATGCGGTGCTCGAAGTCGCCGACGAGGGCCCCGGCGTCGCGCCCGGCGAGCGCGAGCGAATCTTCGAGTCGTTCTACCAGGGGCAGGCGCGGGCCGAGGGGCGCATCAAGAGTTCGGGCCTGGGTCTCGCGATTGCGCGCGAGTACGCGCAGGCGCAAAACGGCCGCATCGAAGTCGGCGAGCGCGAAGACGGCCACGCCGGGGCGCTGTTCAGGCTCAGGCTGCCGCTCGCCGTCCGTGATGCGCTACCCGTGCGCGAGCGCGTCTCGGCGCTGATCGGATCGGGCAAATGAGCGCACTGCCTCGACGGCCGCTTCGCGCGCTCGCCGCCGGTGCGTGCCTCGCCGCGATGCTGGCTGGCTGCGCGGGCATCAGGCCGGCGCCGGTGCTGCCGATCGACCCGATCTATCAACCGGACACGATGCCGCAGCCCTCCGACGCGCCGCTGATCGAGCTGGCGCCGGCCGGGGCGGCGCAGTCGGGGGCCAAGACGATGTCGTCGGCCCCGGCGTCCTCTTCCACTGCATCGCCTTCCCACTTGGTGTCCGAACCGGCGCCGCGGGATGCCGGCGCGAAAACTGCACCAGGCGCCGGCGTGCAAGGATCGGTCGTGTCGCCATCCGGCACGTCGTCCGATTCGGCGGCGGCGCCGGAATCCGCAAACGAAAACGTCACGTCCAACGCGCCCGAGCGGGTTGCACTGGCACCTTCCAACGTCCCCTCGCCGCTCACCCAGGGCGAGAATGCGGCCGCGGTTGCGGGCGCGCGTAGCGGTGCGACGCCGGGCAGCCCCGCTGCGCCGAATGCGACAGCGGAGACGGCCGAGGATGTCCAACTCGTCAGGCTCCTGTCCGACCTCGAACGCTACGGCAGCCTCACCGGCGAGGAGCTGAAGCGCGAGCTCAGCTCCGCGAATGCCGCGTTCGCGCGCCAGCGCACCGACGCCAACCGGATTCGCGTCGGCGTCCTCTACTCGCTCGCGCGGACGTCGGCGCAGGACGACCAGCGCGCGCTGCAGATGTTCGAGACGGTGGCGAAGGATGGTTCTGCGAACCCGTCGATGCGTCACCTCGCGGTGATCCTCCAGACCCAGGTGCTCGAACGGCAGCGCGCGGTAAAGTTCGAGCAGCAGAAAGGCGACGCGGCGATCCAGAAGCTCGAGGCGCTGCGCGCGATGGAGCAGAGCCTGTTCCGCGACCGTGTGCGCGGAGGAGGCGGTGGTGGCGGCGGCGGTGGGGGTGGGAGCGGACGATGAGCCAGGGCGACATTCTGCTGGTCGACGACGACGCGGATCTGCTGAAGCTCATCAGCCTGCGCCTCACTTCGGCGGGCTACCGCGTGCGGACCGCCGACAGCGGCGAGACCGCGCTCGCGGCGCTCGCCGTGCAGCGTCCGGCGGCGGTGATCACCGACCTCAGAATGCCGGGCATCGACGGCCTGCAGCTCTTCGAGGCGATCGACCGCCAGCACGCCGCGCTGCCCGTAATCATCCTGACTGCGCACGGCACCATTCCCGATGCGGTGACGGCGACCCAGCGCGGCGTCTTCGGCTATCTGACGAAGCCGTTCGACAGCCAGGAACTCCTAAAGAAGGTGGCGGCTGCGCTCGAAGTCTCGGGCGCCGAGGTTCCGGGAAGCACGGCGACGGCCGGCGACTGGCGCGCCGACATCATCACGCGCAGCCCGCAGATGGAGGATCTGCTGCGACAGGCGAAGCTCGTCGCCGATTCGGACGCCAGCGTACTGATCTTCGGCGACTCGGGAACAGGCAAGGAACTCCTCGCGCGCGCGATCCACAAGGCGAGCCCGCGTCGCAACCAGGCGTTCGTCGCCGTCAACTGCGGCGCCATCCCCGGTGATCTGCTCGAATCGGAGCTCTTCGGGCACGCACGCGGAGCGTTCACCGGCGCCGTCCAGGCGCACAAGGGGCTGTTCCAGACCGCCGACCACGGTACGCTGTTCCTCGACGAGATCGGCGACATGCCTTTGCCGCTGCAGGTCAAGCTCCTGCGCGTGCTGCAGGAAGGCGAGGTGCGCCCGGTGGGATCGACTCAGTCGATCCCGGTCGACGTGCGGGTGATCTCGGCCACGCACCGCGACCTCGATGCCCAGCGGGCGCGAGGCCAGTTCAGGGAAGATCTCTATTACCGGCTCAACGTCGTCGCGCTGAAGTTGCCGTCGCTCGCCGAGCGGCGCGAGGACATCCCGCTGCTGGCCGCCCACATCCTGCGCACGCTGGGCGAGCGCTACCGGAAGCCGGCGCCGACCCTCGCGCCAGACGCGATGGCCTCGCTCGTCGCGGCGCCCTGGCCGGGCAACGTCCGACAACTCATCAACCTGCTCGAGCAGGCGGTGGCGCTGACGCCGACTGCGGTCATCCCGGCAAGCCTCGTGCAGAACGCGCTCAAGGAGGATGCCGCCGCGCTCGTCCCGTTCGAAGAGGCGCGCAAGAGCTTCGAGCGCGACTACCTCGTGCGCCTCCTGAAGATCACCGGCGGCAACGTCACCCAGGCGGCGCAGCTCGCGCACCGCAATCGCACCGAGTTCTACAAGCTCTTGCAGCGACATCGGCTGGAGCCGGCGATGTTCAAGGAGCCGAAAGGCTGACGCGACACGTTGCGTCAAAAATTCCGACACCGGAATTACGCAGTGCAGCATGCATTGTCGCTGAAACGCGACAAACAATCTCGCATCGATTCAATCGCTTAGACATCACGCTCGAATGAGCGTCGGTGCACTGCGACACGCGGCGACTATTCCGTCGCTGCACAACAGCGCATTCGCGCGCCGTTTTCGCCCGCTTGCGCTATGAATATCGACGCGCATCGCTTCGTGGCGACGGTGATCTGCTTGTGGCACGTGCGTTGCTTATTCGATGTCGAACGAAGTGGAACCTCATCAAGCGTCAAGCGAATCGACATGGACACCTACTCGCCCGAACTCTCGCAATGGCTGCTCGGCATGGCCGACGAGCACGCGAGCGACACGGGCAGCAAGCGGCGCACCGACGAACTCGCCGAGCTCCAGCAGGAAGCTGCGCTGGAAGAGCTTGCCGAGCGGATCAACGCCGCGCGCAGCGTCGTGTAACCGCCACCCGCGCCGGAGCGTTCGCGCGCCGGCCCTTCGCTGGCGTCATGGCGCCAGCGCTCGCACGAACCCCCTTGCCCGCCTCCTCCTGCGGGCTTCTTTTTGTCGGTCAGACGGCAACCGCAGCGCGAAGCGGCGGATGCGGCGCGTAGTCGGCGAACTCGATGTCCTCGAAGCGGTAGTCGAAGAGGCTCGCGGGCTTCCGCTGCAGGACGAGCCGCGGCAGCGGGCGCGGCTCGCGCGTGAGCTGGATGTCGGCCTGCTCGAGGTGGTTGACGTAGAGGTGGCAGTCGCCTCCCGTCCAGACGAACTCGCCCGGCAGGAGCCCGCACTGCGCGGCGACGAGGTGGGTGAGCAGCGCGTAGGACGCGATGTTGAACGGGACGCCGAGGAAGATGTCGGCGCTGCGCTGATAGAGCTGGCAGGAGAGGCGTTCGTCGGCGACGTAGAACTGGAACAGCAGGTGGCACGGCGGGAGCTTCATTTTCGGGAGCTCGGCGACGTTCCAGGCGGAGACGATAAGCCGGCGCGAGTCCGGATTGCGGCCGATCTCGGCGACGACGTTCGCCATCTGGTCGATGGTCCGTCCGTCGGTCGTCGGCCAGCTTCGCCACTGGCGGCCGTAGACCGGCCCGAGCTCGCCGTCGGCATCCGCCCACTCGTCCCAGATCGACACGCGCGCCGCCTGCAGCGAGCGAACGTTGGTCTCGCCGCGCAGAAACCACAGGAGCTCGTGCACGATCGACTTCGTGTGCAGCTTCTTCGTCGTGACGAGCGGGAAACCCTGAGCGAGGTCGAAGCGCATCTGGTAGCCGAATACCGACAGCGTCCCGGTGCCGGTGCGGTCGCTCTTGCGATGACCGAGGTCGCGGACATGGCGCATGAAGTCGAGATAGGGTTTCACGCGGCAGGAGCGAGGACAAAAGCGTCACGAGCGACGAGCGAGGGCACGTCAGGCTTCGTCGGGGTCGGGGTTGTCGACCGGGGCGCCCGCACGAAGCCGGGCGATGACGTCGGCCGGAGCCCGTGCGGCGATTCGCGGCGTCGCGACGGCGACATCGGCGTTCTGTGCGCGTTGGCGCAGCGCGTGGTCCATCAGTACGCAGGCAAGCATCGCCTCGGCGATCGGCGTCGCGCGGATGCCGACGCAGGGATCGTGACGGCCGTGCGTGTTGACGACGACCGGCCCGCCTGCCTTGTCGATCGAGTGGCGGTCGAGGCGGATCGACGACGTCGGCTTGACGGCGATCGCGACGACGATGTCCTGGCCGGTTGAGATGCCGCCGAGGATTCCTCCGGCATGGTTGCTCGCGAAGCCCTCCGGGGTCATCTCGTCCGAGTGCTCGCTGCCGCGCTGCGCGACCGCGCCAAATCCCGCGCCGATCTCGACGCCCTTCACCGCGTTGATGCCCATCATCGCCTGCGCGATGTCGGCGTCGAGCTTGCCGTAGACGGGCTCGCCCCAGCCGACCGGTACGCCGCTCGCGACGACCTCGATGCGCGCGCCGCAGGAGTCGCCCGACTTGCGCAGCCGGTCCATCCACGCTTCGAGCTCCGCGATCATCGATGAATTGGCGGCAAAGAACGGGTTCTCATCGACGTGGCGCCAGCCCTCGAAGGGGATCGCGTTCGCGCCGAGCTCGGTCATGTGGCCATGGATCACGACTTGGTAGCGTTCGGCGAGCCACTTCCGCGCGATCGACCCCGCGGCGACGCGCACCGCAGTCTCGCGCGCCGACTGTCGGCCCCCGCCGCGATAATCGCGGATGCCGTACTTGTGCCAGTAGGTGTAGTCGGCGTGACCGGGGCGGAAGGTGTCGGCGATGTTCGCGTAATCGCGACTCTTCGCGTCCTCGTTGCGGATGAGAAGCGCGATCGGCGTGCCGGTCGTGTGTCCCTCGAACACGCCCGACAGGATCTCGACGCGGTCGGGCTCGCGGCGCTGGGTGACGTGGCGCGAGGTTCCAGGGCGGCGGCGGTCGAGGTCGCGCTGGATGTCGGCCTCGGCGAGAGCGAGCCCCGGCGGGCAGCCGTCGACGACGCAGCCGATCGCGGGACCGTGCGATTCGCCGAACGACGTGACGCAGTAGAGCGTGCCGAAGGTGTTGCCGGACATGCTGGTGATGCTAGCACGCGCGATGTCCTGCTATCGCGCGTCGCCCCGCAGCCCGGCGACGATCGCCTGCAATGCTTCTGGGGTTGCTGATGCGGCGTCGATCGGCGCGGCGACGACGAGATCGATCGGCGCGAACGCGCGACGCAGGCGCGCGAGCGCCCGACCGGGCTCGGCGCGCGAGAACAGGCTTCCCCACAGGCCGCGCAGCGCCATCGGCACGACCGGCGCCGGCATCGCGTCGACGATCTGCTGGACGCCGGGACGGAAGCGGTTGATGTCGCCGCTCTCCGTGAGACGGCCCTCGGGGAATATTCCGACCACCTCGCCGGCGGCGAGCGCCGCCTGCGCTTCGCGGATCGCGCGATCCTTCAGCGTCGGATCGACCTTCGCCGACGCGATCGGGATCGCGCGCATCCCGCGGAAGATGAACGAGAGCACCGGAATGCGGAAGATCTGGTGGTCCATCACGAAGCGGATCGGGCGGCGCACGCAGGCCGCGATCACCATCGCATCGACGTAGCTCACGTGGTTGCACACCAGCACGCAAGGCCCGTCGTCGGGAATGTGGTCAAGGCCCTCGTCGCGCACGCGATACATGATGTGGATCAGGAGCCACGCGAGGAAGCGGATCAGGAACTCCGGCACCAGCGCGTAGATGTAGATCGCCACCAGACCGTTGAGGACACCGACGACGAGGAAGAGCTCGGGAATCGTGAGACCGGCCTTGAGGAGCGCGATCGCCACCACTGCGGACACGATGATGAAAAGCGCGTTCAGGATGTTGTTCGCGGCGATGATCCGCGACCGGTGCGACGGCTCCGAGCGCGCCTGGATCAGCGCGTAGAGCGGCACCGTGTAGAGGCCGCCGAACACGCCGAGGAGCACGATGTCGACGATCACGCGCCAGCTCGCCGGTTGGCTTAGGAACGCCGCGACGCCGCTTGCGGCCCCCGGCGTGAAGTGGCGCGTCGCGAGCCACAGGTCGAGCGCGAACAACGTGAGTCCGATCGAGCCGAACGGCACCAGGCCGATCTCGACCTTGCGGCCAGACATCCGCTCGCACAGGAGCGATCCGACGCCGATGCCGATCGAGAACACCGCGAGGAGCAGCGTGAACACGTGCTCGTCGCCGCCGAGCACGCCGCGGGTGAACTCGGGAAGCTGCGCGAGATAGATCGCGCCGTAGAACCAGAACCACGAGATGCCGAGCATCGAGCGCCACACGACGAGGTTGCCGTGGGCAAGCCTCAGGTTGCGCCAGGTCTCGGTGAACAGGTTCCAGTTGATGACGAGATCAGGCGCGACCGCGGGCGTCACCGGTATGCGCCGGCTTGCGAGCCAGCCGAACACCGCAATGGCGATCGTGAGAAGCCCCGCCCAGTACGCTCCGTCCGGCTTGATCGCGACGACGAGCCCGCCGGCAATCGTGCCGATCAGGATGGCGACGAAGGTGCCCATTTCGACCATGCCGTTGCCGCCGACGAGCTCGTCGGTCGCGAGGTGCTGCGGCAGGATCGCGTACTTGACCGGGCCGAACAGCGTCGAGTGCACGCCGAGCAGTGTCAGCGCGACGAAGAGCAGCGCGATGCTCGGCAGCAGGAAGCCGGCACAGCCGATCACCATGATCGCGATCTCGAAGAGCTTGATCAGCCGGATGAGGCGCGATTTCTCGTACTTGTCGGCAAGCTGACCCGACGTCGCCGAGAGGAGCATGAACGGCAGGATGAAGAGCGCGCCGATCACGTTGACGATCATGCCCGGATCGACGCTGACGAGGTGCGTTGCCTCGAAGGTCACGAAGACGACAAACGCGTTCTTGAACACGTTGTCGTTGCCCGCCGCCGCGAACTGGGTCCAGAAGAACGGCGCGAAACGGCGCTGGCGAAGTAGCGCGTACTGGTTGGGTGCGTTCATGCTGTCTCCCTCGTCGAGCGCCGGTTCGCCCGCGCCACAGCCGGCCCGCTTCGGTGCGCGCGCATTATCGCGCGGCGTCGACGGTTTCGGTGATCACGCCCGAGCGCGCGCCGGCGTCGATGCGAGTGACGAAGTTGAGCACCGATTCGGCGCTCACGACCTCGACTGCCGCGGGGTCGTCGGGGTCGAGCGGCTGGTCGGAAAAGTCGACGTTGGCGGCGAAGAGCGACGCGCCGAGGCGCTCGAGCGGGGCGATCTCGACCTTCGTCGGCACGTAGCCTTGGCGCTCGAGCCAGACCTGCGCGTCGGCGCGGGCCGTGACCGTGGAGTCGAGCGCCGAGGCGAGCGTTTCCAGCACCCACTGGTTCGAGTTCTGATCGCGTGTGCTGTGCGGGTACGCGATCATGTTGTAGCGTGGATCGTGCATGCGGCCGCCGTCGCGCCGCGCGAGCACCGCCGCGATCCGGCGTTGCACGTCCGCCGACGGGACGACGAATTTCGCGCGATAGGCGAACATGTCGTCGAGGAAGAAGTTGCCGAAGCCGTCGTCGAAGAGCGCCGAGTGTCGCGTTCCGCACTGGTTGAGCTCCTCGACCATCGTCCAGCGCCCGCGCGGATGATCGCGCCACGCGATGCCGACGTGCGAATACGCGAGCCCGTAGCGCGACAGGTCCTGGCCCGCGCGCGCGACGAAGGCGACTTGGGCATCGGCACGGTCGAGCTCGCGGGTGAGGTCGAGCGCAAGGGTCAGCGCCGCGCGCACCTCGGCAGGCGGGAGCACCTTCTCGGTACAAGTCTGCCCCGCGCGCGCCGCGATCGATGTGCAGAGAAGAAGCGATGCGAGAACGATGCGCAACATGATGTCCTCCTGTGGGGATCAGGTCTTGCCTTGTGCCTGGCGGCGAAGGTCCGGCGAGGCAAAAGGCAAGACCTGACCCCATCCGGGTTCTCTCGCTAGTCCTGGGTCGACCGTGATTGGTAGATCAGCGACCGTCCGAGCTCGTTGGGGATGAACGCGACGAGCCTGCCACCCGCGATGAGCGAGTTGCCGGCGGCTCCAGCCACGACCTGCACCGACTGGCCAATGGCGACCGAGGCGGTGCCCGCGACGCCGGCGGCGACGCGCACCGACACCGCGATGCCGGTGGCGGCGTCGCGCAGTACGATGACGCTCGCGTTCGCGACCGGAGTAACCGACGCAACAACGAACATGGCGCCGGCGCGGACGAGCTCGGCGCTGCCGCCGACGATGGTTCCCGAGGCAGCGAGCGAAGCGCGCGAGGCTTCGGTGGACTGGGCGAGGCTGTCCTGTGCGCGAGCGCGCGAAACGGCGAACGGTTGCGCAAGCGACAGGGCGATGATCACGGCGGCTGCGAGGGGCTTTGCGTTCATGGCGATCTCCGGTGGCTCGATGTCGGACCGAACCCGGTCCGTGGAGCGGACTCTCCGCCATGAGGTAGCGCGTTACAATCCTCAGATATGTGAGTAGCATGTTGCAATACCGCAGGTACCGCTGCGAGCCGCCCGGGGGCGTGGCGCCGCCGCCGGCCACCGCCACATTGGGAGGCGCTCGATGACCGATTCGAGGCAGCTCGTCGACACGCTGAAGAGGGTGCTGAAAAGCCAGGGCATCACGTACGCCGAGGTTGCGAAGCGGCTCGGGCTCTCCGAGGCGAGGGGGGAGCGGCGCGTGTAGGTGGGCCCCATGACGCACGCCCCGCGCGACGAGTTATGCCGCGGGCGCGACAAACCTTT
>JAICXH010000054.1 GCA_025981645.1 Burkholderiales bacterium | reverse complement strand
TATTCGTCGTGCCTCGAAATCCCGCTCCACAGGGTTGCCCGGTCGATGCCTGAGAGATCCGCGATGCGCTCGACGGTCAAGTCAGCCGGCGGCAAGGCCGCGGTGCCGCCGGGATCGAGCGCGTAGTGTCCCTGCCGCGGGAATATCGTCGTCAGGCGATCGCCCCACGCTTGCTTCGTCGCCGCCAGGATGCGCAGCTTGTCATCGACCGTGACGTAGTGGCGGGCCGGATAGCGCCGTTCGACGTCGTCGAGCATCCGCTCCTTGTGAATGTAGATCAACACCCGGCCCTCGACCGCGTCCCAAAGCCCGGAGCGCCGAATCTTCCTCGGCTGGAAGGCCGCGTCGCCGTCAGACAGGATGACGGTCGGCCCGTACCGACGCAGGTGCGCAAGGGTTGCAAGCGCGCCGGGATAGAGCCGATCGGCGAACGGGTAGTCGACCAGGTACGACGACATCCGGAGCGGCCGCGGATCGGGCAGGTTCTCGAGCCGGTAGCGCTGCAACGCACCGAGATAATCGGCATATCCTTGTTCGGCGCGAAGCACCTCGAAGATCTGCCAATAGCGGTCGCAGCTCGCCGTACCGAATTCGTGCGCGAGGTGGTGCCTGAGATCTTCCACCACGCGGTCGTTGTCGAGCAACGTGTTGTCGCAGTCCACGAGCCACGCGACGTCGTCACTTGCCCTCACGCCGGGTCCCCGCGACGGCAGGTGGCGGCGCTCATGCCGCAGCCTCGCTCGCCGCCGGATTGCGCCAGCCTCCATCGCCGGCAACGATTCGATCTGCCGTTGCGGGCCCCCACGTACCGGCTGCGTACGCGGTCGGCGGCGGCATGCCCGTCAGGACCGGGTCGACAACGCGCCACGCGGCTTCGATGCTGTCGTGGCTCGCGAACAACGACGCATCACCGTCGATGGCGTCACCGAGCAGGCGCTCGTAGGGCGTCATCTCGTCGCCGGGATGGCGCCGCGCGATCAGCTCGACGTTTTCACCGGCCATCGTTTCGCCGGGGGTCTTGACCCGCGCGCGCGCCGAAATGAAGACATCGGGACTCAAGCGGAACCGGAACTGGTTGCATTGGCCCGCGCGTATGCCGTCGAACACCGCCAGCGGTGGCGGCTTGAGCTCGACGATCACCTCGGTCGTGGTGACCGGAAGACACTTGCCTGCGCGAATGTAGAACGGCACACCTTCCCAGCGCCAGGTATCGATGTAGAGGCGCAGCGCCGCAAACGTTTCGACCTGCGAATCGGGCGCCACCCCGGGCTCGTCGAGGTAACCTCGAAACTGGCCACGCACGACGTCCGCCGACGTCAGCGGGCGCATCGCCCTGAACACGCGCAGCCTTTCGTCGCGCGCGGCGTCCGGATTGCGATGAATCGGTGCCTCCATCGCGAGCAACCCGGTCACCTGCAGCAGGTGATTCTGCACCACGTCGCGAATCGCGCCGACTTCGTCGTAGAAGCGCCCGCGACCCTGCACGCCGAAGCTCTCGGCCATCGTGATCTGCACGCTGGCGATGTGATTGCGATTCCAGATCGGCTCAACGAAGGAATTGGCGAAACGAAAATAGAGCAGGTTCTCGACCGGTTCCTTACCGAGGTAATGGTCGATGCGGAAAATCGCCGCCTCGGAAAAGGTCCTGCGCAGCGTTTCGTTCAGCGCATGGGCCGAGGCAAGATCGTGACCGAAAGGCTTTTCGACGATCACGCGGGCATCCTGGGTACAGCCGGACTTGGCCAACCCCTCGGTCACCGTGACGAACAGGCTCGGCGGGATGGCGAGGTAATGCAAAGGTCTCCGCGCCGTATCCAGCGCCTTGCGCAGCCGAGCATAGGTCGCCGCATCGGCATAATCGCCATCGATGTACTGCAGACGCGCCGCCAGTTTTTCGAATGCTTCGTTATCGACGCCGCCGTGATGCTCGAGACTGTCGCGCACGCGTGCGCGGAACTGCTCATTGCTCCAGTCCGACCGCGCGACGCCGATGATTGGCAGGTCGAGGCCGCCGCGACGAACCATCGCCTGCAGGGCCGGGAAGATCTGCTTGTACGCGAGATCACCGGTGACACCGAAGAACACCAGCGCGTCGGACGCTGGCGCGGTCATGTCGGTGCCTTCGCGCCGTTGGCCGCGCGTTCGACGTGACCGCCGAATTCGTGGCGCATCGCCGAAAGCAGCTTGTCGGCGAAATCGGCGTTCCCGCGCGAGCTGAAGCGCGCGAACAGCGCGGCCGAGAGAACCGGCACCGGAACGCCTTCATCGACCGCGGCCATGATCGTCCAGCGTCCTTCGCCCGAATCCGAGACCCGGCCCGCGTAGTCCGCGAGGGTCGGATCCTGCGCGAGCGCGCTCGCCGTGAGATCGAGGAGCCACGAGCCGATCACGCTGCCGCGGCGCCAAAGCTCTGCGATCGCCGGAAGATCGAGCCGGTACGGGTAGTACTCGGGCTCGCGCAACGGCGTCGTTTCCGCGTCGGCGGCCCGCGGCCGTGTGCCGGCGTCGGCATTGCGAAGGACGTTCAACCCTTCCGCATAGGCTGCCATCAGGCCGTATTCGATGCCGTTGTGCACCATCTTGACGAAGTGCCCGGCGCCGTGTGCGCCGCAGTGGAGCCAGCCCTGCTCGGCCGTGCCGCGCGCGCTCGTGCGTCCGGGCGTTGGCGACGCGGCGGCAATGCCTGGAGCAAGGGTCGCGAAGATCGGGGCCAGACATGCGACGGGCTCCGCATCGCCGCCGATCATCAGGCAATAGCCACGCTCGAGCCCGGCAACGCCACCGCTGGTTCCGACGTCGACGTAGTGGATTCCGGTCGATTGCAGCCCAGTCGCACGCCGGATGTCGTCGCGGTAATATGAATTGCCACCGTCGATGACGATGTCGCCTGCTTCGAGCAGCGGGGTGAGCTCGGCGAGCGCCGCGTCGACGGCGGCTGCCGGCACCATCAGCCAGAGCGCGCGCGGTCGGGCCAGCGTAGCGACGAGTTTGCCGATCGAAGTCGCCCCGACCGCGCCGGTCGCTGCGACGGCCGCGACGGCTTCGGAATGCACGTCGTAGACCGCGCACTGATGCCCGCCGCGGATCAGGCGGCGCACCATGTTGGACCCCATCCGCCCCAGGCCGATCATGCCGAGTTGCATCCTGCGTCTCCTTCCGCGACGAACCGGGATTTCCGGCCCGCCGTTCGACGATCTGGCGCCCTTCAGTCCTGCGTCCGCCGCACGCGCACGTGCACCGCATGTTCCCGCCGATCGTCCACCAGCACAATCGCATGGTCCGGACAGTCGACTCCGTCGAGCGTCATGGTCGACCCTGCGTCGGCGGCGCTGCACTGCACTACGGTGATTCGATAGAGGGTATCCCGGTTGCGATAATGCAGCTTGAACGTCGTCCAGCTCGCGGGGATGCATGGCGTTACCCGCGAGCTTGCCCGCTTCGACGCGCAGCCCCAGCAATGATTCGACGAGCAAGCGATACATCCAGCCGGCCGAACCCGTGTCCCACGTCCAGCCGCCACGACCGGCATTCGGTGCCACCGAATAGACATCGGATGCGAGCGCGTACGGTTCGGTCATGTACAACGCGGTCGCATCGGGCGTCGCAGCATGGTGGATCGGGTTCAACATCGTAGCCACGTCCCACGCGCGCGTCGCGTCGCGGGCTGCCGCGAACGCCATCGCGACCCACACTGCGGCATGCGTATATTGACCGCCGTTCTCGCGCACGCCAGGCAGGTATCCGCGGATGTGGCCTGGATTGGGCTCGAACGTGTCGAACGGCGGATCGAGCAGCTGGACCTGGGGTACGAGTGTGTTCGCACTGTCGAACGCACGCACCGCCGCGGCGCTGTCACCGGGAGACATCGGGTCGGTTCCTCCTTGAACGCAGTCGAGCGCACGCTACCCTGTCAGGCGCGCGCTTCGACCCAAGTCGGACAAGCACCACCGGTTGGGGTTCCCGGCGCGGCTTCAGAAGCCGCTTTCCCGTGGCGCGCAGGGTTTGCTCGAGGCGAGCAGCGCGCTAACATGCGCAGGAGCCTCGCCGCACGCTCCTCTCGCGGACCGGGGTTGTCCCGATATCCGTCGACGCCGTCGCATGAAATCGACCTCCGCCCTCGACCACCTGTGCATCGGCGCACTGCGTTTCCTCGCGGTGGACGCCGTGCAGAACGCCAACAGTGGTCATCCGGGAATGCCGCTCGGCGCGGCCTCGATGGCCTACGTCCTGTGGTCGAGGTTTTTGGAGCACAACCCGGCCAATCCGGAATGGCCAGACCGCGATCGCTTCGTCCTCTCCGCCGGTCACGGATCGATGCTGTTGTACGCGTTGCTGTACCTCACCGGATACGCAGTGTCGCTCGACGATCTGCGCCAGTTCCGGCGCTGGGGCAGCATCACGCCGGGACATCCCGAGCGCGGCGTAACCCCGGGCGTTGAGGTGACGACCGGGCCGCTCGGTCAGGGCTTCGGCAACGGTGTCGGCATGGCGATGGCGGAAGCGCACCTTGCCGCACGTTTCAACCGCGCGGGATTCGAGATCGTCGACCATTTCACCTACGGGATCGTCAGCGACGGCGACCTCATGGAGGGGATCGCGTCGGAGGCAGCGTCGCTCGCCGGGCATCTTCGACTCGGCAAGCTGATCTATCTCTACGACGACAATGGCGTCACGCTTTCGGCCGGCACCGGCATCACGTTCACCGAAGACCGTGCACGGCGCTTCGAGGCCTACGGCTGGCACACTCGAACGATCGCCGACGGCAACGACCTCGACGCCGTCGCCGAGGCCATCGAGGCCGCCCAGGCGGAAACGACGCGGCCGTCGCTGATCCTCGTGCGCACGCATCTCGGCTACGGCTCACCGACCAAGCAGGACACTTTCGAAGCGCATGGCTCGCCGCTCGGCCACGACGAGGTGCTCCTCACCAAGCGCAATCTGGGCTGGCCCACCGAGCCCGATTTTCTCGTCCCGGACGATGCCCTTGCACATTACCGCCTCGCGCTCGCGCGCGGCGCGCAGGCGGAGGAAGCGTGGCGCGGCACACGTGCAGCCTATGCGCGGGTCCATCCCGATCTAGCGCGGGCGTTCGATGACGAGCTTCGCGGCCGGTTGCCGACTGCCTGGGATGCCGACATTCCGGTGTTTCCGGCCGACGCGAAGGGCATGGCCACGCGTGTCGCCTCCGGCAAGGTCATGAACGCGATTGCGCCGCGCGTACCGATGCTGATCGGCGGTTCGTGCGACCTCGACCCGTCGACCTACACGGCGCTCGCCGGCCTGGGAGATTTCCAATCACCGGGAGCCAATGCTCATGATCGCCAGGGCGAGGACGGCGGCGGCTGGAGCTTTGCCGGCCGCAACCTGCATTTCGGGGTCCGCGAGCACGCGATGGGTGCGATCGTCAACGGCCTCGCTGCACACGGCGGGACGATACCCTTCGGCGCGACGTTCCTCACCTTCTCCGATTACATGCGCCCGCCGATCCGCCTCGCCGCGCTGATGCAGTTGCACGTCGTCCACGTGTTCACGCACGACAGCATTGCGCTCGGCGAGGACGGGCCCACGCATCAGCCGGTCGAGCAGATCGCCAGCCTGCGCGCAATTCCACGTCTCGTCGTGATTCGTCCGGCCGACGCGAACGAGACGGCCGTGGCATGGCGGGTCGCGTTGGAAACGCATGACCGGCCGACGGCCCTTGTGCTGACGCGCCAGCACGTACCGACGCTCGATCGCAGCCGTTTCGCGTCCGCCGAAGGATTGCGCCAAGGCGCCTACGTGCTCGTCGATGCGCCCGGCGGCAAGCCCGACCTGATCCTGATCGGCACCGGATCGGAGGTCGCGTTGGTCGTCGCGGCCGCGCAGAAGCTCACCGACCGCGCGGTCCACTCGCGAGTCGTGTCGATGCCGAGCTGGGAACTGTTCGATGCCGCGCCCAGGGCCTACCGCGACGCCGTGCTGTTGCCAAATGTGGCCGCACGCCTGGCGATCGAAGCCGGCGTGACGCAAGGCTGGCATCGCTACGTCGGCGATCGCGGCGACGTGCTCGGCATCGATCGCTTCGGCGCCTCCGCGCCGGGCGACGTCGTGCTGCGCGAATTCGGATACACGGTCGACAACGTCTGCGCGCGCGCCCTCGCCCTCCTCGGCTAAGCAGCAGGTCGAGCGGCGCGTGATACGCGCGGGTGATCGAGGAGAGAATCCATGGCCGTTGAGGAGCTCGAGTCCATAGCCCAAGCCATCGTCGCGCAGCCGAAGGGTCTGCTGGCGGCCGACGAAAGCGGCCCGACGATCAAGAAGCGCTTCGACGCGATCGGAGTCGAGTCCACGGAGGAGCATCGCCGGCGATACCGCGAGCTGCTCTTCACTGCGCCAGGCGTCGAAAGCTACCTAAGCGGCGTCATCCTGTTCGACGAAACGCTGCGCCAGCATTCGAGCGACGGCACACCTTTCGCCCGCTTGCTGTCGAGCCGCGGAATCATTCCCGGCATCAAGGTCGACAGGGGCGCAAAGCCATTGGCGCAGTATCCGGGAGAGACCGTCACCGAGGGTCTCGATGGCTTGCGCGATCGCCTCGTCGAGTACCGAGCGCTCGGTGCCCGCTTTGCAAAGTGGCGCGCCGTCATCGATATCGATGAGCGCGGCCTGCCGTCGGCCTACGCGATTCGCGCGAATGCCCACGCGCTCGCGCGCTATGCGGCCCTTTGCCAGGAGGCCGGTCTGGTTCCGATCGTCGAACCCGAAGTTCTGATGGATGGCGCACACGACATCGACCGCTGCGAGGCCGTCACGTCACAGGTCCTCCGGCGTGTCTTTGCCGAGCTCGATGGCCAGCGGGTGACGTTCGAGGCCATGCTGCTGAAGCCGAACATGGTGATCGCCGGCATGAAGTGCCCGCATCGGCCCGCGACGCAGCAGGTCGCGGACGCCACCCTTCGTTGCCTCGCGCGCTACGTACCCTCGGCGGTGCCTGGAATCGTGTTCTTGTCGGGGGGCCAGAGTCCCGAGGATGCCACCGATCACCTGAACGCGATGAACGCCATGGGGTCGCATCCGTGGCAGATCAGCTTCTCGTACGGACGGGCGCTGCAGGAGCCCGTGCTGGAAGCCTGGAAGGGACACGAAGGTAACGTCACGGCCGCGCAACGGGCACTGCTCGAGCGGTGCCGCCTGAACGGACTCGCTCGTCAGGGGACGTATCGTCGTGCGATGGAAACGATAGTCCAGTGACCACGGGTTGCCCGGGCTGACTTTCGTCACTCACGCTCTGCGTGCCCCGTCGTCCGGCGACCCCGCGGCAGACGGACACGTTTGGTAGGCTATCGCGTGCGGAATTCACGCGAGCCAGATCCACGCGAGTCAGCTCCATACGAGCCAGGTGCCGCGCATCGGGTGCGCCTGGCCGATACACTTAACACGGCTTCGGCCGTCGATCCGCCCTTCCGCCGGCTTCCCGTCTTCGGCATCGTCGCGCTCGCACTGCTGATGATGTCGGTCGACTCGACGATCGTTGCGACGGCGCTGCACGCGCTGCAGCACGGCTTGCATACGTCGATCAACTGGGCAGGCTGGACCATCACCGCGTACTCGCTGGGCTTCGTGCTGATGTTGCCGATAAGCGGCAAACTGAGCGAGCGCCATGGACGCCGCAAGGTGTTCCTCGGTTCGGTCGCCGCGTTCACCGCAGCGTCGCTGTGCTGCGGCCTCGCCGATAGCATCTTCCTGCTGATCGCGTTGCGCGCATTGCAGGCGGCCGGGGGCGCTGGCTTCACGCCGTCTGCGACGGGGATCGTCGTCGAGAACTTCGGCGATGCGCGCGACCGCGCGGTCAGCCTGTTCGGCAGCATCTTTCCGATCGGCGCGATGATCGGCCCCATCTTCGGCGGGTTGTTCGTGTCGTACTGGACCTGGCGCGGCATCTTCTTCGTGAACGTGCCGATCGGGATCGCCATCGTCGTGCTCGCGCTGCGCTACATCCCCCGCGATCGGCCGAGAGCCGACTCCACCCGGCTCGTGATGGACGCTGCCGGGATGGCGCTCCTCGGCGCGGGCATCCTCGCGGGGATGCTCGCCGTCAGTTATCTCGGCGAGACCGATACCCGCATCGCGTCGCCGGCATTCGTGATCCCCGCGGGAATCTCGATCGCCGCGATATGGATGTTCGTCCGCCACATCAGGCGCTCCCCCCACCCATTCATCGCTCCGCGGCTGATCCACGGGCCGGGCTTCGGATCGGTCAACCTCGTCAACATGATCTATGGGGGCGTCACCACCGGCGCACTGACGCTCGTCCCCCTCTACGCGATCAACCGCTACGGCATCAGCGCATTGAGCTCCGGCACGTTGCTGGTCTCACAGGGTGCAGCTGCCATTGTCCTGTCGGTTGCTGCTGCACTCACCTTGCGGCGCACCGGTCACCGCCTGCCGCTCTACGTCGGCGGCGCGCTGATCGCCATCGGCGTCCTGCTGTTCGCCGTCCCGCCGGTCGCCGGTATGTCACCGTACACGTGGTTGGCGATCGTGGCGCTTCTCGTCGGGGCCGGGCGGGGGACGATCAATCCGGCGAGCCGCAACGCCGGGCTGCAGCTCGCTCCCGAGCATTCGTCGATCCTCGCCGCGCTGCGCACCGGGTCGCTTCAGGTCGGGTCGATCACCACCGTGTCGATCGTCACGGCGATCCTCGCCCATTTCGCCGATCCAGGCCGCATTCAGGCATGGGTCTACGTCGCGATAGCGCTGGTCCTCGTCACCGCGTTGCCGCTGGTCGCGCATGTGCCTGAGCACCGCGGCTCGTGGTGAACCGGGCTACAGGAGACAGCTGGCGGAGACGCAGGGATTCGAACCCTGGATACAGGTTTTTGCCCGTATGCTCCCTTAGCAGGGGAGTGCCTTCGACCACTCGGCCACGTCTCCGCTCCACGCCGATTGTACATGCGGGGCGCCGAGCCTGGACGTGGCCCGCCGCCTCACGCCGTGCCCGGCGCCCCCTTCTCCAGCTCGAATGCCCTGTGCAGCACGCGCACGGCAAGCTCCAGGTACTTCTCGTCGATGACGACCGCGATCTTGATCTCGGACGTCGAGATCATCTGGATGTTGATGCCTTCGTCGGCAAGCGTCTTGAACATCTTCGACGCGAGGCCGACGTGCGAGCGCATGCCGATCCCGACGACCGAGACCTTGGCGATCCGGTGATCGCCGATCAGCTCGCGTGCCTCGAAGTGCTTGCCGCGCTGCGCCTCGAGCACGTCGAGAGCCTTCTGATACTCGCCGCGGTTGACCGTGAACGAGAAATCGGTGTGTCCCGACGCACCAATGTTCTGCACAATCATGTCGACGTCGATGTTTGCGTCAGCAATCGGGCCGAGGATCGCGTAAGCGATACCGGGGCGGTCGGGAACGCCCATCACCGAGATCTTCGCCTCGTCGCGGTTGAACGCAATGCCCGAGATGATCGCCTGTTCCATGGACTCGTCTTCCTCGTAGGTGATCAGGGTGCCCGGCGCCTCGGCATCGACATCGTCGAACGACGACAGCACGCGCAGCCGCACCATGTACTTGCCGGCGAATTCGACCGACCGGATTTGCAGCACCTTCGAGCCCTGGCTCGCCAGCTCGAGCATCTCCTCGAACGTGATGCGGTCGAGGCGGCGTGCCTCCGGAACGATGCGAGGATCGGTCGTATAGACGCCGTCGACGTCGGTGTAGATCTGGCACTCGTCGGCGTGGAGCGCCGCGGCGAGTGCGACGCCCGACGTGTCCGAGCCGCCGCGGCCCAGTGTGGTGACGTTGCCTTCCTCGTCCACGCCCTGGAAACCCGCTACGACAACGATGGTCCCTTCGTCGAGATCGCGGCGCACGCGCGACTCGTCGATGTCGAGGATGCGTGCCTTGGTGTGCGCGTTGTCGGTGAGGATGCGCACCTGGGCACCGGTGTAGCTCTTCGCCCTGAGCCCGAGTTCCTTGAGCGCGATGGTGAGAAGCCCGATCGTGACCTGCTCGCCGGTGGCGGCGATCACGTCCAGTTCGCGCGGATCAGGGTTCGCCGACAGCTCCGTCGCGAGGGCGAGCAGCCGATTGGTCTCTCCGGACATCGCTGAAACGACGACGACGATGCGATTCCCCGCCCGGTAGTGGTGCGCGACGCGGCGCGCGACGTTGCGGATGCGCTCGATCGAGCCGACCGAGGTTCCGCCGTATTTCTGGACGATCAGCGCCATCGAAGGCTCGGCTGTCCGAACGGCGCCAGGACCCCGCCTAGGCGTCGAGGCGGCTGAAGACGATCGTCGCGTTGGTTCCGCCGAAGCCGAACGAGTTCGACAACGCAGCGCGGATTGGCATCCGGCGCGCCGCAAGCGGAACGAAATCGAGATCGCACTTCGGGTCGGCGTTGACGAGGTTCGCCGTCGGCGGCGCCACCTGGTCGCGCAACGCGAGGGCGGTGAACACCGCCTCGATGCCCGCCGCGGCGCCGAGCAGGTGGCCGGTCATCGACTTGGTCGACGAAACGGCGACCTTGTCCGCATACGCGCCGAACGCGCGGCGTACCGCGATGCATTCGGCGACGTCGCCGAGCGGCGTCGAGGTCCCGTGGGCATTGATGTAGTCGATCTGCTCCGCCGCGAACCCGGCGTTCTTCAGCGCATTGCGCATGCTTCGAAACGCCCCGTCGCCGTCCTCGGGCGGTGCCGTGATGTGGTGTGCGTCGGCGCTCATGCCGTAGCCGACGAGCTCGCAGTACATGCGTGCTCCGCGCTGACGCGCATGCTCGAATTCTTCGAGGACCAGGATTCCCGCGCCCTCGCCCAGCACGAAGCCGTCGCGGTCGACGTCCCATGGCCGGCTCGCGGTCGCCGGCTCGTCGTTGCGCGTCGACAGCGCGCGCGCAGCACAGAAGCCCCCGACACCGAGCGGGGAAACGGTCGACTCCGAACCCCCGGCAATCATCACGTCGGCGTCTCCGTATTCGATGATGCGTGCTGCCTCTCCCAGGCAATGGTTGCCGGTCGAGCACGCGCTGACGCAGCCGAGATTGGGTCCGCGGTACCCATACTGGATCGAGACGAGACCGGCGATCATGTTGATGATCGAGCCGGGGACGAAGAACGGCGACACCTTGCGCAGACCGCCCTGCTGGTACGTCTGCTGGGTCTGCTCGATCATCGGTAACCCGCCGATGCCCGAGCCGACCGAGACGCCGATGCGCTCGAGATCCCCGCCGTAGGCGTGGAGGCCCGCATCGGCGACCGCTTCCATCGTCGCGACGAGGCCGTAGTGGATGAAGGTGTCGTAGCGGCGCGCTTCCTTGCCGGACAGCCAGCGCGTGACATCGAAGTCCTTCACCTCGCCCGCGATGCGCGTCGGGAAGCTCGCGGCGTCGAAGCGCGTGATCGGGCCGATTCCCGAGCGGGCGGCGAGGATCGACTCCCAGGCCACGGCGACGCCGATCCCGACCGGAGAGACGATGCCGAGGCCGGTGACGACGACGCGTCGGCGGGTCATGAGAGGACCGGCGCGCGGGGGCTACTTCTTGACGTGGCTGCTGACGTAGTCGATCGCCTGCTGGACGGTCGTGATCTTCTCGGCTTCCTCGTCGGGGATCTCGGTTTCGAACTCCTCCTCGAGCGCCATCACGAGTTCAACGGTGTCGAGCGAATCGGCGCCGAGGTCATCGACGAACGACGACTCGTTCTTGATCTCGGCCTCGTTGACGCCAAGCTGCTCCGCGACGATCTTCTTGACGCGCTGTTCGACGTTTTCCATGCATCTCCTCCCCTTCGAGGGGTCAAGGAATCAAATCGGCCGATTTTACCGCAAGCTCAGCCCATCAGCATGCCGCCATTCACGTGCAGCGTGGAGCCCGTGATGTAGGCGCCGCGTGGACCCGCGAGGAACGCGACCGCGTGCGCCACGTCTTCGGGTGTGCCGAAGCGCGCGAGCGGAACCCGCGCGAGCATCGCTTCGCGTTGCGCGTCGGCGAGCGCTCGTGTCATGTCGGTGTCGATCAGCCCGGGTGCGACCACGTTGACGGTGATGTTGCGTCCCGCCACCTCGAGGGCGAGCGAGCGCGTAAATCCGGCGAGCGCGGCCTTCGACGCCGCGTAGTTGGCCTGGCCCGCGTTGCCGGCGCTGCCGACGACCGAGCCGATCTGCACGATACGCCCGTGGCGAAGCTTCAGCATCCCGCGCAGCACCGCGCGCGAAAGCCTGAACGCCGCGGTCACGTTGGTCGCGAGCGTCGCGTCCCAGTCGGCGTCCTTCATCCGCAGCATCAAGCCGTCGCGCGTGATGCCGGCGTTGTTGACGAGAATGGTGACGGGGCCGTGTCGCGCCTCGATGCTGCGAACGAATGCATCGACGGCAGCGGCGTCGGTAACGTCGAGGCGCAGGCCTTCCCCGGCAATGCCGGCCTCGGCGAGGCTCGCGCCGATGCGTGCAGCGCCGTCGTCAGAGGTCGCCGTACCGACGACGAGCGCGCCGGCGCGACCGAGCTCGAGTGCGATGGCGCGGCCAATTCCACGCGTCGCTCCGGTGACGAGTGCCACCTCGCCGTGCAGTTCACCCTGGAGTGCGTCCATCGCGGTCACGCGGCGAGCGCGGCGAGCGTCTCGGCGATCGCAGCGTCGTCGGAAAGCGCGTAGGCGCCGAGGCGTTCGTCGATCTTGCGCGTGAGCCCGGTGAGCACGCGCCCCGGCCCGCACTCGATCGTTGCGGTGGCGCCGCCCGTCGCGAGCGCCGCGACGATCTCGGTCCAGCGTACGGGACTCGCCGCCTGGCGGGCGAGTGCGCCACGGATCGCGTCGGGCTCGCGATGCTGGAGGACGTCGACGTTGTGCAGCACCGGGATCGACGGCGCCGTCACCGGCACGTCGCGAAGCCGCTCGGCGAGCCGCGCCGCCGCGGGCGCGAGCAGCGAGCTGTGAAACGGCGCCGACACCGGGAGCATTACGCCGCGCTTCGCACCATGCGCGCGCGCCGCGGCGATCGCCCGCTCGACCGCGCTGCGATTCCCTGCGATGACGATCTGCTCCGGTGCATTGAAGTTGACCGGCTCGACGATCTCACCCTGCGCCGCTTCGCGGCAGGCCTCGGCGATGCCGGCGGAGTCGCCGCCCATGATCGCCGCCATCGCACCGGTCCCTGCGGGGACCGCCTCCTGCATCGCCTCGGCGCGAAAACGGACGAGCGGCAGCGCGTCCCGGAAAGCGAGCGCGCCAGCGGCGACGAGCGCCGTGTATTCGCCGAGGCTGTGCCCGGCGACGAATGCCGGCAGACCGCCACCGACAGCGCGCCACGCACGCCACACGGCAACGCCCGCGGCGAGCATCACTGGCTGCGTGTTGCGCGTGAGGTTGAGCGCCTCGGCGGGGCCGTTCTCGACCAGCGACCACAGATCCTCGCCGAGCGCCTCCGATGCTTCGGCGAAGGTCGCGCGCACCTCCGGATGACCGGCATAGCCGGACATCATTCCCGGCTGCTGCGAGCCTTGACCGGGAAAGACGAATGCGAAGCTCATCGCACGCTCCTCGACGTGAACATTGATGCAGGCTCCACGCTACCAGCGCAGCAGCACCGCGCCCCAGGTGAACCCGCCGCCGACGCCGAGCAGCAGCACATGCTGACCGCCTACGATGCGTCCATCGCGCACGGCGACGTCGAGCGCGAGCGGGATCGATGCCGCCGACGTGTTCGCGTGCAAGTCGACCGTCGAGACCACGCGCCCGGGCGGAAGCGCGAGCTTGCGTGCCGTGGCGTCCATGATGCGCACGTTGGCCTGGTGCGGGATCAGCCAGTCGACGTCGGCGGCAGTCATGCCATTGGCGGACAGCGCCTCCTGCGCGACCTCCGCCAGCACGCGTACCGCGAATTTGAACACGCCTTGCCCGTCCATGTGCACGAATGGCGTGCCGGTCACCGCGCCCGACTGCACCTGCCCAGGCACGCAGAGAATGTTCCGGTAGCGCCCATCGGCGTGCAGGTGCGACGACAAAACGCCCGCCGACGCGGAAGGAACGAGCACCACGGCACCGGCTCCGTCGCCGAACAACACGCAGGTCCCACGATCGCTCCAGTCGAGGATGCGCGAGTAGATTTCGGCGCCGACCACCAAAGCGTTCCTCGCGAGCCCATCGGCGACCATGCGATCGGCCAGGGCGAGCGCGTACACGAATCCCGAGCACACCGCCTGCACGTCGAACGCCGGACCTCCGTGGGCTCCGAGCTTGTCCTGCAGAATGCAGGCGGTCGAAGGAAACACCATGTCGGGCGATGTCGTCGCAACCACGATGAGATCGACGTCGGACGCCGTCATCGAAGCCGCCGCGAGCGCCTCGCGCGCCGCCGCGAGCGCGAGGTCGGAAGTCTGCTCGCCGGGTGCGGCGACATGGCGCTGCGCGATGCCGGTCCGCTCGCGGATCCACGCGTCGCTGGTGTTCACGCGCAGCGAGAGCTCGGCGTTGGTGAGCACCTGCCGGGGCAGGTAGCGCCCGGTGCCGGCGATGCAGCTACGCATGGGCCGCGATCCGCTCCGCGATGCGGTCGAGCACGCCGTGCGCGACCTCGGCGTAGGCGCGTCCCAGCGCATTGACGAACGCCACCGTATCGGCGCCGCCGTGGCTCTTGACGACGACGCCCTTGAGGCCGACCAGCATTGCACCGTTGTAGCGGCGCGGGTCGATCCGTCGCTTGAACGCGCGCAGCACGGGCCACGCGACCGACGCCGCCACGCGCGTCAGCGCATTGCGTGTGAATTCGGCTTTCAGAAACTCGTAGAGCATCTGCGCAAGACCTTCGGAGGCCTTCAGCGCCACGTTGCCGACAAAGCCGTCGCAGACGACGACATCGGTCGTGCCCCGGTAGATGTCGCTCCCCTCGACGTTGCCGTAGAAGTTGAGCCCCGACGCCTTCAGGCGCTCGGAAGTCTCGCGAACGAGGTCGTTGCCCTTGGTGTCTTCTTCGCCGATGTTGAGGAGCCCGATCGTCGGGCGCTCGATGCCGTCGACGGCGGCGACGAGCGCGCTCCCCATCGCAGCGAACTGGACGAGCTGCTCGGGTGTGCAGTTGACGTTGGCGCCTAGGTCGAGTACGAGCGTCGCACCCCTTCGTGTCGGGAGCTGCGACGCGATCGCCGGCCGGTCGATGCCGGGGAGCGTCTTCAGCACGAAGCGCGCGATCGCCATCAGTGCGCCGGTGTTCCCGGCGGAGACGCAGGCGTCGGCGGTGCCCGCCTTGACCAGGTCGATCGCGACGCGCATCGACGAATCCTTCTTCCTCCGCAACGCGTCGGCGGGCGGCTCGTCCATGTCGACGGTCTCGGTCGCCGCGCGCACGTCGACGCGCTGCCGCACCGACGGCTCTGCGGACGCGAGCGCGCCCTCGAGCGCTTCCGCCGTACCGACCAGCACGATACGCACGTCCGGATGGCGCGCCGCGAACTGCAACGACGCAGGAACGGTGACCGCGATACCGTGATCGCCCCCCATCGCGTCGACGGCTATGGTGACGGACATCGGGCTCGTCGGTCGAAGCGCCGCCCGGGGCGCCGGATCACTCGTCGGCCTTGGTCCGGACGACCTTCTTGCCGCGGTAGTAGCCGCTCGGGCTGATGTGGTGCCGACGATGGACTTCGCCGCTCACCGGTTCGACCGCGAGAGGCGGGCTGACGAGAAAGTCGTGCGCGCGGTGCATGCCACGCTTCGAGGGCGATTTCTTGTTCTGCTGGACTGCCATCATGTTCTCCTGTGCGTCGTCATTGGGTCGGCCGGCGGCGAGCAGGTGTCCGCCGGGTGCCGTGGCGCGAACGGAAGCGCCAGTATCAACTCGTCTTCGACCAGCTCGAGCGGATCGAGGGGACCGGCCGCGAGCACCACCTCCGCTTCGATGCGCGCGTCGAGCGCCGCCAGCTCGCTTTCCGACGCGGCGAGGAGCACGGTGCCGTGGTGGCGGACCGGCCACGCGAAGCTGCCGAGACAGCGCTGGCACCTCAGCGTCACCTCGCCGGTGAGCTCGATGTCGAGCGCGGCTCGCCCCTCGCCGTCCGCCGCGCCCGCGATGCGCCACGAGATCTCCGCGGGGCCCTGCGCGAGCACGTCCGCGACGCGCGTCAGTCGATGGGCATCGATGTTACCCTCGACGCTGCCGCGCTCGCGCGCGAGTTTCCATACATCCGGACGCACGATCGGCAACCGCTATCGCCGAGCACCGCGCAGCGACTCGGGCGCTCCGACGGTACAGGGCGCGGTCATAAACTTTCAATTTTACGGCCCAGCAGCGCGCTTGTCAAAAAATGCCTGAAAAAACAACGACCATCGACACGCGGCCGCTGATCCTCGCGTCGGGGTCGCGCTATCGCCGGACGCTACTCGAACGGCTCGGCCTGCCGTTCGAGGTCGCCGCGCCGGACATCGACGAGACCCCGGCGCCCGGTGAAGGCCCCGCCGCCACCGCACGACGGCTCGCGATCGCCAAAGCTCGTGCGGTGGCGACAGCGCGTTCGGACGCGCTCGTGATCGGCTCCGACCAGGTTGCCGACTGTGACGGCGTGGCGCTCAGCAAGCCTGGCACCCACGAGGCTGCTCGTGCGCAACTCGCTTCGCTTTCTGGGCGGCGGATCGTGTTCCACACGGCCGTCGCGCTGATCGACGCCGCCAGTCACCGCTGCCAGCTTTCGCAGGTCGACGTCACCAGTTGTTTCCGCAGGCTCGATGCCGCGACGATCGACAACTACCTCTTGCGCGAGCGACCTTACGACTGTGCCGGGGCGGTACGCTCCGAGTCGCTCGGCATCGCGCTCTTCGAGCGCATCGAAAGCGGTGACCCGACCGCGCTTATCGGCCTGCCGCTGATCGCCGTCACGTCGATGCTCGCCAACGAAAGCGTCGACGTGCTCGGAACAGCACACGCCGCTCCGCGCGCGTCCGCCGCGGGCAACGCGCGCCCTCGATGACCGAGGCGTCGCCTGGCGGCAACCTGTACGTCGTGCCGAATCTCCTCGGGACGATCGCACCCGTGGACGTTCTTCCACGGCGCACGCTCGACGTCGCTCGCAACCTGCGCGACTGGGTCGTCGAAACGCCCAAGGCGGCGCGCGCCTTCCTCGCGTCCCTCGACCTGCCCGTGCCGATCGCGAGGCTCGCGATCACGCCGATTTCAGCGATCACCGGGAGCGACGAGCTTGCAGCGGCGCTCGCGCCCGCGCGGGACGGCCGGGACGTCGGCCTGCTGTCGGATGCCGGATGCCCCGGAGTCGCCGATCCCGGTGCGGCGCTGGTCGCGGCAGCCCACGCGGCGCGGCTTCGCGTGGTGCCGCTCGTCGGACCGTCGGCGATCCTCCTCGCGCTGATGGCGGCGGGCCTCGACGGCCAGCGCTTCGCCTTTCACGGCTACCTGCCGGTGGCGCGCGATGCGCGTAGCGCCGCCCTGCGCACATTGGAGGTGAGGTCGCGCGAGCAGCAAGAGACGCAGATCTTCATCGAGACCCCGTATCGCAATGCCGCGATGATCGCTGCGCTCGGTGAGTCACTGGCGTCCGCGACGATCGTCTGCGTCGCGGCTGATCTCACGCTGGCCAGCGAGGAGATCGTGCGCGCCGATGCGGCGTTCTGGCGGCGCTCGGACGGGCGACGCTTCGACCGCCGCCCGGCGATCTTCCTGCTGCTCGCCGGCACGCGCGCCGCGCCCGGCGTTCCGGGTCGCGCCCGGAAGCGATGACTCAGCGTTCGATGTAGCTCTTCAGCATCTGATTCTCGAAGATCTGCTCTTCGTACACCGCCTTCGCCACGTCGTGGAACGACACCACGCCGAGCAGCGTGCTGCCTTCCATCACCGGAACGTAGCGCGCGTGGCGCTCGAGCATGATCCGGCGCAACTCCATGACGCCGAGCCCCGGAACGGTAGTCAGCGGCTCGAGCTGGCAGATTTCGGCGACGGTGAGATCGCCCAGCGTGCCCCCGCGATCGGCGAGCGCCCGGAGCACTTCGGCAAACGTGAGCAGCCCGGTGAGCCGCCCGTGGTCCATGACGACGAGGGAGCCGATGTCGTGCTGCGCCATCGCCTCGACCGCTTCGAGCGCTGGCCGCGTGGGCGGAGTCGTGAACAGGGCATTGCCCTTGATCCGCAGGATTTCGCTCACCACCATGACGGTCCTCCCGGTATGCATCGGGCGCGGGCCAGATCCAGATTACCCGCGAAGCAACGAACCCGCAATGGACGGCCAGCGACGGTCAGCGATCGAGCGGGCGCCGCTCGCGCAAGGCCAGCGCGAGCGTGGCGGCCTAGACGGATTGGAGCTCGCTGCCGATAGGGGCGCCGCGCCCGCAAGGCCAGCGCCGGCGGGGCCGCACCCACGGATTAGGGGGCGCGGCCCAGAGGTAACCCCCCCGCGCCCCCCCGAACCACGACCCCCCGCGCCCGGCGCCGTTG
>JAICXH010000088.1 GCA_025981645.1 Burkholderiales bacterium | reverse complement strand
ACCGACGACATCCTGTGGCTCGTCTGCAATCGCCGCTTCGAGGGCTTCCGCGCCCTCCTCGCTGCGGCGCCTGCGCGCATCGACCGCTTTCCGCTGCTGCCCTATGCGGCCGAGGCGCTCGGCGTCGGCGAAGGCGACAGCGTTCGCGCGGTCGCGCTGTCGACGAGGGATCGATGAACTTCGACGGCATCCCGGGCCCGACGCACAGCTACTCGGGACTCGCGCAGGGGAATCTTGCTGCCGAGCGCAACGCGCGCCAGGTCGCGAATCCGCGTGAGGCCGCGCTGCAGGGACTCGCAAAGATGCGCGCGCTGGCGTCGCTCGGCATCGCGCAGGCGGTGCTGCCGCCGCACGAGCGCCCGGCCGTGTGGGTGCTCCGTGCAGTCGGCTTTCGCGGCCGCGACGACGACGTCGTCGCGCGTGCGGGACGCGAGGCCCCCGAGCTCCTCGCCGCGTGCTCGTCTGCGGCGGCGATGTGGGCCGCCAATGCCGCCACCGTGAGCCCGTCGGCCGACTGCGCCGACGGCCGGTTGCACTTCACTCCGGCCAATCTCGTCACCCACCTGCATCGCGCGATCGAGGCCGAGACAACAACGCGGGTGCTCCGCGCGATCTTCGCCGCCCGGACGCGCTTCGACGTGCACGATCCACTGCCCGCAGTGCCCCAGTTCGGCGACGAGGGCGCAGCCAATCACACGCGCTTCGGCGCCGGGACCGATCGACCGGGCATCGAATTGTTCGTGTTCGGGAGGCGCGCGTTCGGCCCGGGGCCGGCGCCGGTACGCTACCCGGCGAGGCAGACTCGCGAAGCGAGCGAGGCGATCGCACGGCGCCACGGACTCGACCCCGGCCGCTGCCTCTTCGCCCAGCAGCGGCCCGATGCGATCGACGCCGGCGTGTTCCACAACGACGTGATCGCCGTCGGAGAAGGCACGCTGCTGTTCTGTCACGAGCGCGCACTCGTCGACGAGCCCGGCATCCTGCAGGCACTCGCGCGACTCGTCGGTCCGGCGTTCCAGTCGATCGTCGTCCGCGAGGCCGAGCTTCCCCTCGCCGATGCCGTCTCCACGTATCTGTTCAACAGCCAGCTGATCGCGCGCCGCGACGGACGCTACGTCCTGATCGCTCCGGCCGAATGCCGCGCGCACCGCGCGACATCGGAGCTCCTCGATCGGTTGACCGGTGACGGCGGCCCGATCGCCGAGGTCATCGTGTTCGACCTGCGCCAGAGCATGAGGAACGGCGGTGGTCCCGCATGCCTGCGCCTGCGGGTGCCGATGACCCCCGCCGAACGCGCGGCGATGCACGCAGGCGTCGTCTTCGACGCCCGCCTCGACGCTGCGCTCGACGGCTGGATCCGCGCACACTACCGCGACCGCCTCGAAGCGCCCGACCTGCGCGACCCGGCTCTGCTCGACGAGTCGCGCCGCGCGCTCGACGAGTTGACGCAGCTTCTCGGCCTGCCTGCCGTCTATCCATTCCAGCTCGAGGAGAGCGGCGGCTGAAACACCCGGTAACCGTGTATCCGCTTTACCGCAGTCCGGCGGAGGATTAAGCTGGAGCCGGAGGGTGTTCTACTGTTCGTACCGGTAGATGGAGATCGCGATGAACGCATGGACAATGGGTGTGTTGGCGGTAGCCGGACTGGCGCTCGCGGGCTGCGAAACGCTCAACGGTCCCGAGGCGATGGCGAACGCCGATGCGCAGGGCACGCAGTGCAAGGTGGTGACGCTCAACACCACCTACCAGTCGATGCGCATGCAGAATCAGAAGGGCACCGACGGCACCGCGATGCAGCAGACCGAGGGCAAGCTCGACATCGGTCGCGTGAAGGCCAACGAGCCACGGGTACTGCAGAACCCGGTCGCGCCGGGCGACAGCATCACGAGCCAGCTCCAGCGCTCCTGCTAGGCCTCTCGCCCGCAGGGCGCCAGGGTTCCTGCTACGCCCGGCGCTCCCGGTCGACGCCGAGGTAGACCCACGGGTTCTCCCAGTAGGCGTGCTTCTTGTAACCCGAGAGCCACGGCTGCAAGAGCGTGTTCTCGACCGGATAGACGCCGAGCTGCCACGGCGCGTAGGCGGCGATGAGCTCGGCGAGCTTCCGGTAGATCGCGTTGCGCTCCGCACCGTCGGGAAGCATCCGCGACTTCCGGTAGAGCGCGTTGTACTCGGGAAGATCGAAGCGCGCGTAGTTGGTCTGCCCGATGTTCGGTCCGTAGAGAAGCTGGAAGAAGGCGTCGGCCTCCGCGTAGGCGTTGATCCAGCCGATTCTCCACATCTGCAGCTGGCCCGCCTTGCCCATCTTGAGAAGATCGGGCCAGCGCTGCTTGACGAACGCAATGCGCACTCCGATCTTCGCGAGGCTCGACACCCAGACCTCGTCGAGTTCGCGGTCGCGCGTCGTCGGCGTCGACGCCATCGTGAGCGAAAGCGGGCGCCCGTCGGGACGCTCGCGAAAGCCGTCATGGTCGCGGTC
Organism: Burkholderiales bacterium; assembly: GCA_025981645.1. Classification (GTDB taxonomy): domain Bacteria; phylum Pseudomonadota; class Gammaproteobacteria; order Burkholderiales; family Casimicrobiaceae; genus VBCG01. The sequence goes on along the minus strand of JAICXH010000088.1, from coordinate 7,898 downwards.
GACGTAGCCGAAGCGGTCGAGAAGCGCCCTCGCCGCGGCCCGGTCGTACGGTGCCGCGACGTCGAGGTCGGGATCGTGGCCCGGAACGCTGGGCGGGATCGGCTGCGTCGCGCGCTCGGCCTGTCCCTGGTAGACGACGCGGATGAGCTCTGGCGTGTCGAAGGCCATCGCGAGCGCGCGCCGCAGCGCGATCCGCTCGCTCGCGTAACCGCCGACGACGGGATCCTGCATGTTGAAGTAGGCGTACTGCAGCGCCGGCTGCGTCAGGCGCTGTCGCGTGACGCCACGCGCAACGTAGGATGTGGCGAGTGCGCCATTCGCGTCGAGCGCATGACGCGACAGCTCGGTCGGCAGCTCGACGTAATCGAGCGCCCCTGAATCGAACGCGAGAAGACGCGGATTGGCCTCCTCCATGATGGTGATCTCGACACGGTCGACACGCGGCAGCGTGCGGCCCGCGAGCGCAGCGAAGCGCGCGCGGTCGCCGGCATCGCGAGGTTCGGGAAAACGTAGTTCGCGAAACGCTGGATTCTTCGCGAGCACCATCCGCTGCCCCCGGCGCCACGATTCGAGGGTGAATGGACCGGTGCCGACCGGGTGATCCATCGCCCAGCCGTTGCCGTCACGGTAGCGCTCGATCACTTCGCGCGCCACCGCCGCCATCGGGCTCGAACACAGGTAGCCTTCGAGAATGTAGTCGGGGTCCTTCAATTCCACGCGGATCGTGTGGCGGTCGAGCGCAGCGAGGCCCGCGATCGGCGCGTCGTAGTCGAAGCGTCCGGAGGCCTTCGCGGCGTCGATCACCGCGTCGGCACCGACCACCTTGCCCTGCAGGTACCACGAGAACGGCGAGCGGATCCGTGGATCGAGAAGTCGCTTCCACGCATAGACGTAATCAGCGGCGACGAGCTCGCGCGGCTTGCCGCGGAAGGCCGGATCGTCGGCGAAGCGGATGCCTGGCCGCACGCGAAGCTTCCACACGCGCCCGCCCGCGGTAACCTCGGGCATCGCCGCTGCAGTGAGCGGTATGCGGCGATACGGTCGGGCGAGGTAGTCGAAGCCGAACAACGGCTCGAAGATCGCCCGCTGGACGTTGTCGGAGTAGAGGTCGGAGGTCGCCTGCGGGTCGAAGCCGGTCTCGGCGACCGGAAACGCGACCTTCAGCGTGCTCGTACCGTTCGCCGGTGCACCCTCGCCGGCGCCTCGCTGCGCCGCGGACGCCGGAGGAGCGGAGCCGGTCGCCCCGGGCTGCGCCCGGCCCGCGACCGCGGGCAGCGCGGCGAGCGCGGCGAGCGCGGCGACCGCGCGCCGGCGCGACGCGCGCCGGCGATCGTCAGTGCCTGGCACCGGGCCCCGCCGCGGCGTCGACTTCCGGTGGCGGGGACTTGCCGCCTCGGGGGCCGACGTCGAGATACTGGAACGGCATCTGGTAGGTCGGGTTGTACTTGTAGCCCCGGAGCCACGGCTGCAAGAGGATCGTCTCGTAGCGGTACGCAGTGAGAATCCACGGCGCGTACGCGCGCACAAGCTCGGACATCTTGCGCTCGACGACGAGCCGCTCGGGGCCGTTGGGCATCGCGCGCGCCTGTTCGTACAGGCGGTCGAACTCCGGCAACGCGAAGCGCGACAGGTTGGAGAAGCCGGCGTTCTTTCCGTACAGGAGGCCGAAGAAGCCGAAACCGTCCGGCGTCGTATTGATGTTGCCGAGGTACCACATCGGCAACTGTCCGAGACGCGCGGCTTTGAGGAGATCAGGCCACTTCTGCTTGACGAACTCGACGCGCAGTCCGACCGCGTTCAGCGACTTCTTCCACAGCTCGTCGTACTGTCGGCTGTCCGACGCGGTGTCGGAGCCCATCTTCAGCGTGAGCGGCACCCCGTCGGGCTGGTCGCGATAACCGTCGCCGTCGCGATCGACGTAGCCGAAGCGATCGAGGAGCGCTCTCGCCGCAGGCGGGTCGTACGGGACGCTGCCGTCATAATCCGGATCGTGCCCCGTCATGTTGGGCGGCACGACCTGGGTCGCGGGAAAGCCCTGGCCCTCGCGCAGTACGCGGATCTCCTCGTTCACGTTGTAGGCCATCGCGACCGCGCGGCGCAGCGCGACCTGCGCGGGCTTGTAGCCTCCGAGCACCGGATCGTCGATGTTGAAGTAGACGTAGGCGATCGCCGGCTGCACGCCGTGGGCCATGCGCACGCCGGCCGTCGCGAGGTCAGCGGCGAGCTTGCCGGAGGGTGTGAGCACCTTGCTGATGAGGTCATTCGGCACCGCGACGTAGTCGAGGTTGCCGCGCCTGAACTCGAGCATGCGCGGCTGCGCCTCCTCGATGATGCTGATCTCGACCCGCTTCGCCAGCGGCAGACGCCGCCCGGCGAGGCCGCGCGCAAGGTCGCGATCGGCGGCGTCGCTCCCTTCGGGATAACGTTCGTCGCGAAAGCCAGGGTTCGCTTCGAGCACGATCCGCTGGCCGCGGCGCCAGCTCGCGAGCTGGTACGGACCCGTTCCGACCGGATGCGCCATGTCCCAGCCGCTGGCATCGCGGTACTTCTCGATCACTTCGCGCGCCACCGCAGCGGCCGCCGTCGTGGTGAGATTGGACAGCAGCTCGTAATCGGCGAATTCCAGTTCGAACCGGAGCGTGTAACGATCGATCGCCCGCAGACCCTCGATCGGCGCGTCGTAGTCGAAGCTGCCGGTCTTTTTCGCCGTTGCGACCGCTGCATCGGCGCCGACGAAGCGCCCGTCGACCATCTGCAGCGAGTTCGAGCGCATCGCGGGATCGAGGATGCGCTCGATCGAATAGACATAGTCCGCCGCGGTCAGCTCGCGGCGCTTGCCCTTGAACACCGGATCGTCGGCGAAGTAGATGCCGGGGCGGATGCGAATCGTCCAGGTTTTCCCGTCGGCCGAGATCTCGGGCATCGCCGCGGCGGTATTGGGGACGACACGGAACGGGCGCGCGAGATAGTCGTAGCGGTAGAGACAATCGAAGATCGCGCGGTTGACGTAGTTCGAGTAGATGTCGCCGGCGGCCTGCGGGTCGAAACCCGTCTCGGCGATCGGAAAGGCGACGTGGAGCGTCGTCGGCGCTGCCGGAGACGCGGGTGCCGCTCCTTCCGCGGCGGCCGTCGCAGCACCGGGACCGAGTGCAGCGACTGCCATCAACGCAACGATTGCGGCCAGCGCGATCGACGCATCGCCGATACCGCCAGGCGCGCGAACCGACCGGCGCATCGCGCTACAACGCCCGCTCGATGTCGGGCTCGAGCGCCTCCGGCGTGTCGTTCGGCGCGTAGCGCGCCACGACGTTGCCCTTGCGATCGACGAGGAACTTCGTGAAGTTCCACTTGATCGCCTCGGTCCCGAGGAGACCCGGCTTCGCGCTCTTGAGAAAGCGATAGACCGGCGCCGCGTGCTCGCCGTTGACGTCGATCTTCGCGAACATCGGAAACGTCACGTCGTAGTTCGTCTCGCAGAACGTCGCGATCTCCTGGTCGTTGCCGGGCTCCTGCGCGCCGAACTGATTGCAGGGAAAACCGAGCACTTCGAGCCCTTTGTCGCGGTGCTTGCGAAACAGCGCTTCGAGGCCCTTGTACTGCGGCGTGAAGCCGCACTTGCTGGCGGTGTTGACCACCAGCACAAGCTTCCCCTTGTAGCGATCGAGCGGCACCGGATGTCCAGCGATGTCGTTGACGGTGAAATCGTAGAGCGTTGGCATGGCGAGCCTCCTCGTGCGTGCCATTATCGCCCCGCGGGTGGCGTATGCTCCATTGGCATCGCCTGCCGCTTCCGACATCGGCGCAGCTGCTGCGCCACGGTGCCCCGAACGATGCGCACCCCGCTGCACCTTCTCGCACCTCACGTCCGCGACCTCGGCGGTTTCCAGGTTCGCCGCCTCCTCCCCGCACTCGAGCGCAAGATGGTCGGACCGTTCATCTTCTTCGACCACATGGGTCCGGTCGATTTCGCTCCCGGTGAGGGAATGGACGTGAGACCTCACCCGCACATCGGGCTTGCGACGGTGACCTACCTTTTCGAGGGCGCCGTGCTGCACCGCGACAACCTGGGCAGCGTCCAGCAAATCGTCGCCGGCGACGTCAACTGGATGACCGCCGGGCGCGGCATCGCGCATTCGGAGAGGACCCCGCCCGAGGAGCGCGCCCGCGGACAGCGGATGCACGGCCTGCAGACCTGGGTCGCGCTCCCTCACGAGCACGAGTTCGTCGAACCGTCGTTCACCCACGTTGCGCGCGACCGACTGCCTCAGATCGAGCGCGACGGCGTGCGGTTGTCGGTGGTCGCCGGACGTGCGTACGGCCGCGAAGCGCCGACCCCGACCTTCGGCGAAACCCTCTACGTCGCCGCCGAACTCGACACCGGCGCGACGCTCGCCGTCCCGCCCGAGCACGAGGAGCGCGCCGTGTATGCGATCGACGGCGACGTGACGATCGACGGCGAGCCGGTGCCGGTCGCGCACATGGCGCTCCTCGACGCCTCCCGCGAGGTGACGATCGGCGCACGAAGCCCAGCGCGCGTGATGCTGGTCGGCGGCGAGAAGACGGACGGCGACCGCTACATCTGGTGGAACTTCGTCGCCAGCACGCGCGGCGCGATCGAGCAGGCGAAGGAAGCCTGGCGAGAGCAGCGCTTCGCGCCGGTGCCTGGCGATCCGGAGTTCATTCCGCTGCCCGAGCGCTAGCTCGCGAGTCCTCCTGCCCGACGCTTCCGGTGTGCCCGCCCGCAACTCAACGGGCGAGCGCGATCTCGACGCGGCGGTTGCGCCGGCCCTCGTTCTTGATGCGCAGCACGCGGATCGCGCCGATCTCGCCGATGTTCCTCACGTGGGTGCCGCCACAGGGCTGCAGGTCGATGCCGGGAATGCGCAGCAGACGCACGCGCCCGGCGCCGCGCGGGGGCTTCACGCTCATCGTCTTGACGAGCTCGGGTCGGGCGTCGAGCTCGTCGTCGGTGATCCACACCGTCTCGGTGTCGACGGCACGCGCGATCAGCGCGTTCGTCTCGAGCTCGATCCGTGCCGCGTCGAGCGCGCTCATGTCGATGTCGAAGTCGAGGCGCGCCTTATCGGGCGCGATGTTGCCTCCCGTCACCGGCGCGATCACCACGCACGAGAGAACGTGCAGTGCCGTGTGCAGCCGCATCAGCAGGTAGCGGCGCTCCCAGTCGATCGCAGCGGTGACAGTATCGCCGACGGTCGGAAGCGCGGCACCGGCGACAGGGACGTGCAACACGGTGTCGGCTTCGCCCTTGCGCGTGTCGGCAATGGTCGTCCGCGCCCCCGTCGCACCAACCAGCGCGCCGGTGTCGCCGGCCTGCCCGCCGCCCTGCGGATAGAACACCGTGCGGTCGAGCACGATCGCGTCGGGCCCGGTCACCAACACGCGCGCCGTGGTCTCCCGAAGATAGGCGTTGTCGCGAAACAGCAGCTCGCTGTTCATGATGCGATCCTCGCCGTCTTCGCTCATCGCCGCTCCGGCTCGCCGTAGCCGCCACCGCCCGGCGTCTCGACGACGAACACGTCGCCCGCGCCCATCTCGACCTGGAACGTCGCGCCGTACTCCTCGCGACGCCCGTCGACGCGCTCGACCCAGTTCCTTCCGACTGCGCCCGCGGCGCCGCCTTCAGCACCGAAGGGCGCGACGCGGCGGTGGTTGGCGAGCATCACGGCGGTCATCGGCTCGAGAAAGCGCACGCCCCTCACGGTGCCGTCGCCGCCACGGTGGCGCCCGGTGCCTCCGCTGCCGTGGCGGATCGCGAACGACTCGAGGCGCACCGGGAAGCGCCATTCGAGCACTTCGGGATCGGTGAGCCGCGAATTGGTCATGTGGGTCTGCACGGCGGAAGCGCCGTCGAAATCCGGGCCCGCTCCGGCGCCTCCGGCGATCGTCTCGTAGTACTGGTAGCGGGCGTTGCCGAAAGTGAAATTGTTCATCGTGCCTTGCGACGCCGCAAGCACGCCGAGCGCGCCGTAAAGCGCGTCGGTCACGCACTGCGAGGTCTCGACGTTGCCCGCGACGACGGCCGCCGGATAGCGCGGCGCCAGCATCGAGCCTTCGGGAATGACGATGTCGAGCGGCTTCAGGCAGCCGGCGTTCATCGGGATCTCGTCGTCGACGAGCGTGCGGAACACGTAGAGGACCGCCGCCTTGCACACCGCCGACGGTGCGTTGAAATTGGTCGGCTGCTGCGCGCTCGTTCCGGTGAAATCGATCACTGCGCTGCGCGCCCCGCGGTCGACGCGGATCGCGACATTGATCACCGCACCGCTGTCCATCTCGTAGGCGAACTGGCCGTCGACGAGCGCGCCGATCACGCGCCGCACCGACTCCTCGGCGTTGTCCTGCACGTGCCGCATGTAGGCACGCACGACGGCGAGGCCGAAATGCGCGACCATGCGCTCGAGCTCCTCGACGCCCTTCGTGCAGGCGGCGACCTGCGCACGCAGGTCGGCGAGGTTCTGCTCGACGTTGCGCACCGGGTGGCGGCCCGACGTGAGGATCGCGCGCATCTCGGCGTCGAGGAAGCGCCCCCGGTCGACGAGCTGGATGTTGTCGAGCAGCACGCCCTCCTCGTCGACGTGCCGGGAATCAGGGGGCATCGAGCCGGGCGTAATGCCGCCGATGTCGGCGTGGTGCCCGCGCGAGGCGACGTAGAAGCGGATCTCGCGTCCCGTGGGGTCGAACGCCGGCGTCACCACGGTGACGTCGGGGAGGTGCGTGCCGCCCGCGTACGGCGCATTCAGCACGAACACGTCGCCGGGCTTCATCGATCCCGCGCGCCGCTCGATGATCGCCTGCACGCTCTCGCCCATCGAGCCCAGATGGACCGGCATGTGCGGCGCGTTCGCGATGAGCTGGCCTTCGCCATCGAACACCGCGCAGGAAAAATCGAGGCGCTCCTTGATGTTGACCGAGTACGCGGTGTTCGCGAGCGTGATGCCCATCTGCTCGGCGATCGACATGAACAGGTTGTTGAAGACCTCGAGCAGAACCGGATCCGCCGCGGTGCCGATCGCGTGGCGACGCTCGAGCGCGACGACCCGCTCGAGCACCAGGTGATCGAGGGGCGAGAGCGTCGCCCGCCACCCCGGCTCGATCACCGTCGTCGCGTTTTTCTCCTTCAGGACCGCCGGACCGTCGATTTGGTCTCCGGCGGTGAGCGCGTCGCGGTCGTACACGGCGGTTTCGTGAAACGCTCCGGCCGTGTAGACGCGCACCGTCGTCAGCACCTGCGGCGGGCCGTCGCGAACCGGAAATTGCCGCGGCGTCTCGTCGGCCCCCTGCGTCGCGCCGACCGCTTCGGTGGCGATCGCTTCGACGACGAGGCCGCGGTCGGGCATCAGGAAACCGTAGCGCTCGCGATACGCGCGCTCGAATGCCGTGGCCGCGCCCGCCGCGTCGGTCGATTCGACCTCGAGCGTCGTATCGGTGCCTTCGTATTTGAGGTGTAGCGTTCGGCGCAGCACGATGCGCGCGCGCGCGATGCCCTGGCTTTCGACTTCGCCGGCGGCCGCTTCGTCCAGCGCCGCGCGATCGGGCTCGATCGCGCGCAGCGCGTCGTCGGTGAGCGGAACCTCGGCCGCTTTCTGGCGCAGCGCGCGCACGTCGGCGAGCCCCATACCGTACGCGGAGAGCACGCCGGCGAGCGGGTGAATGAACACCTTCGTCATGCCGAGCGCGTCGGCGACGAGGCAGGCGTGCTGGCCGCCTGCGCCGCCGAAGCACATCAGCGTGTAACCGGTGACGTCGTAGCCGCGCTGCACCGAGATCTGCTTGATCGCGTTCGCCATGTTCTCGACCGCGATCTTCAGATAGCCGTCGGCGACTTCCTCGGGTGTGCGCCGCACGCCGGTCGCCGCGGCGACCTCGTCGGCGAGGGT